>JAXDFO010000150.1:0-24533 GCA_034665545.1 Blastocatellia bacterium | reverse complement strand
CGTAATCAGGAAAACCCACATTCCGAGCGTGCCCGCCTCGCGCTGCTGCTCCATATCATCGAAGTGATGTTGCAAACTCCGATGATGAGCAGCGTGCCCGTGCGCCTCTGTGTCAGCATGACTGGCTGCCAATGTCTTATGCCTCCGTCGTAATTTTGAAAACAGGAGTCAGGAGCCAGGAGCCAGGAGCCAGTAGAAAAGCAATAGCATGCTCTTCATGCTCAAGGCTCTTCTCTTCGTGCAGAAGGCTGTTCTCTTCCTTCTGGCTTCTGGCTCCTGGCTTCTGGCTCCTGTCTTTCATCATGTTGCGATGGCCGGGTGGTCCGGCTCGTCTCCACGGTCAAATTTGCCGACGACTTCGAGTTCTTCTGGGGGCGCAAACTCGTATGCTTCCCAGGTAACGACGGGCGTGACGGCGAAGTTCTCCGTCGGGGGTGGCGACGGCGTGCGCCATTCTAGGCCGGGCAAGCGCCAGGGGTTCGCTCCGGCCACCTTTCCGTAACGGAAGGACCAGATGAAATATGTGACGGGAATCAACAGCCCGATTCCTAAGATGGACGCGCCCGCCGTGGAAAAGACGTGCAGCACTTGAAACTCAGGCGCGTACGCCTGATACCTGCGCGGCATCCCCATATAGCCAAGTAGGAACTGCGGGAAGAAGGTCAAGTTGAAGCCGACGAAGACTATCAGCGCGGCGAACTTGGCCCACATCTCCGGGTACATGCGGCCCGTTATCTTGGGCCACCAGTAATGCAGCCCCCCAAGATATGCCAGCAGCGTGCCGCCGACCATCACGTAATGAAAGTGCGCGACGACGAAGTAAGTGTCCGTCAGGTGAACATCCGTGCCCATCGCGGCGAGGAACAAGCCCGTCATCCCGCCTATGATAAAGAGTCCGATGAAGCCCAAGCCGTAGAGCATCGGCGTGTCATACGAGATAGAACCTTTGTAAAGCGTCGCCGTCCAGTTGAAGACCTTGACCGCCGACGGAATCGCCACCGCGAAACTCAGGAACGAGAAGATCATCCCGGCGTAAACCGACTGGCCGCTCACGAACATGTGATGGCCCCAGACGAGAAAGCCGAAGACCGCGATGGCGATGGATGAAAAGGCGACGAACGAATAACCGAAAATATTCTTGCGCGAAAAGTTGGCTATCAACTCGCTGACGACGCCCATGCCCGGCAGGACCATGATGTAAACGGCGGGGTGCGAGTAGAACCAGAATAAGTGCTGAAAGAGGATGGGATCGCCGCCGAAGGCCGGGTCGAAGATGCCGACGTGCGCGAGTCGCTCGAAGGCGAGCAGCAGCACGGTGATGGCGATGACCGGCGTGCCGAGAACCATAATCAGGCTCGTCGCGTAGTGCGACCAGATGAAGAGCGGCAGGCGAAACCAGGTCATGCCGGGCGCGCGCATCGTGTGAATCGTGACGATGAAGTTGAGTCCGGTGAGGATTGATGAGAAGCCGTTGATGAAGATGCCGAGGCCCGTCGCCACGACGTAGGTGTTGGAGAAGGTCGTGCTGTAGGGCGCATAAAAGGTCCAACCAGTATCCACGCCTCCGTTCAATAAGGCCCAGATGGTGATGATGCCGCCCAGCATGTAGATGTACCAACTGAGCAGGTTGATGCGCGGGAAGGCCAGGTCTTTGGCTCCGATCATCAGCGGCACCAGGAAATTGCCGAGCGTCGCCGGAATGGACGGAATCAAAAAGAAGAAGACCATGATGATCCCGTGTTGCGTGAAGAGCTTGTTATAGGTCTGCGCCTGGACCAGATCGCCCTGCGGCGTCAAGAGCTCTAGACGAATCAACATGGCGTAGACGCCGCCGAGCAGGAAGAAGACCGAGATGGACATCAGGTAAAGCAGCCCTATGCGCTTGTGGTCTTTGGTCAAGAGCCAGGACTTGATGCCGTACTGCGCGTTGAGATAGTTGACGCGCGACGGTCGCGGCGGTTCAAATTGTTCGATTGACGTTGCTCTGGTGCTCATAAACTTTTTGCCTTAATTACCTCGGCGGTCCTCCCGCTTGATGGCTGCCGCTACTGCTGCTGCCGGGGCGGGGCGCGGTCGAGTTGAGCGGATTCATGCGTTGCGATTCGGTGGACTTCGCGCCCTGCCCGGCGGGCGTCGCGAGGCCCGTCTGCGCGCCTGTTTGAACGGTGGACCCGGTCGTCTGCGTGCCTTCGGTTTTGGACGGGCTGAGAGACTTGATGTAGGCGACGAGTTGCAGGAGTTGCTCCTCCGTGACCTGTCCTGCGAAGGTCGGCATGATGGGCTTGAAGCCTGCGGCGAGCTTCGCCTGCGGGTTGAGAATTGACTCGCGTATGTAGGTCTCGTCAGCCGTCACCTTGTTGCCGCCTTCGAGCAAGACCGAAGTGCCGAAGAGACCGTTGAGAGTGGGCCCACGCCCGCCCTCGCCCTTCTCGCCGTGGCAGGAGGCGCACCCCAGCGTCGCCGCGTAGAGTTGCTGCCCGGCGGCGACGGGCGATTGCTGGTTGGCGTTGCCGCTCAGCCAGTTGTCATAATCCCTGGGGTCCATGACCTCGACCCATCCGCCCATGCCCGAATGATTCATCCCGCAATACTCCGCGCAGAAGAGATGATAGCGTCCGGGCTTGGTGGCCTCGAACCAGACGGAAGTATAACGACCGGGCACGACATCCGACTTGGTGCGAAAGGCCGGGACGAAAAAGCTGTGGATGACATCCTCGGTCGTCATGATGAGTTTTATCTTGCGACCGACGGGGATGTGCAGTTCGTTAATCTCACGCTGGCCCGTCGTGTGCTGAAACTTCCACATCCACTGTTTGCCGACGACGTAAATCTCCATCGCGTTGCTCGGCATCCTGTACTGCGAAAAATAGACGCTCGTGCCCCACGCGAACATGCTCATGGCGATGAGGAAGGGAATTACCGTCCAGATGGTTTCCAGCTTCAAGGATCCGGCGACGGGACGCGGCGTTTCGTATGGCGTGCGGCGGCGATACTTGACGACGAAGAAGGCCAGGACCACCGAGATGAGCACGGTGAAAAAGAGCGTCACGCCGGTCAGGTAAAAATAGAGCGCGTCCACACGCCTTGCGAAGGTGGAGGCGGCTTCAGGGATGAATGGTATCCAGGATTCCATTGCTTAAGCGATTCCTCCCGCCATGCTTTCGTTTGTGGCCTCTTCGGCGATGCGACGGCGACGTTGAAGGACGAAGACCAGCGCGGCGACGCCGAGCATCGTCAAGAGACCGCCGAGCCGTATGATGTTCATGATGGTGGGCCCATACTTGCCCGTCACAGGGTCGTAGTGATAGCAGTAGAGCATCAGGGCGTCCACGGGCGTGCCGATTTTATTGGCCGAAGATTCGACGAGCGCGAGCCGCAAATCTTTGGGCCCATACTCGATGCCGTAAAAGTAGCGCGACAGCTTTCCTTCCGGGGTCAGAACCATGATGCCCGAAGCGTGCGCAAACTGGTTCGTCGCCGCGTCGTATGAATAACGAAACCCGACGGCGCGCGTCAGCGCATCAATGGATTTCTGGTCGCCCGTCAGAAAGTGCCAGCCCTTTTCCGCGCCCGCGCGCTGGTAACGCTGCATGTACGACAGCTTTTTCGCGCTCGCCAGTTGCGGCCCCTCGCGCGGGTCGAAGCTGACGGTCAGCACGTCGAACTCCTGCCCGACGTTGAAGGTCTGCGCCTTGAGGCTGCCCACCAGACCGTTGAGCACTTGATTGCAGAGCATAGGGCATTCGTAAAAGACCAAAGAGAGAATGACAGGCTTCCTGCCGAAGTATTCACGAAGCTGGACGGTGCGGCCCGTCTCGTCCAGGAATTGCAGGTCCAACGGAACCTGCTCGTTCAACTTCTGGTCAATCCCCACATTCTGAAGCGCGGTCGGCAATCCGTTCGGACCCGTCCCCACCCCGCCGCGCGGGCTATAGAGCGGCGACGTGCCGTTGTAATCCCTCAACTGCCCGAAGACCGGAACAACGAAGAGCAAGCAGCAAGCGATGAGCATGAAGCAACCTGTCAACAGCTTGCCTCTCAACTTCAACGCTCCGCGCTCCGCGCTCTTGAATCCGCGCCAGCCCGCTTCGACTCTCTTTATCTTACTCATCACTTCCTCTTTACTGCCCACCGTTCAATATCCACTGAACACTGCCAACGCTACTGGTCTCTCTTCTCCGTCTGTTGGCCCGAACTCCAGAAGGAAGGCATCTCCATGCCGTGCTGGTCCATCGGCTGGACCGCCTGCCCGTTGCCCTGCGCGCCCTGTTGCTGTTGCTGCGCGGGCTGTCTCGTCGGGACGCCCTGCTGGATGAGCATCTGCTTGGCCTGGTCTATGGGAATTCGCGCCTGGCCCGTCTGCCTGTCCGGCTGCTTGCCTTCAAGCTCCTGTTGCCAGCGTTCGCGGACGACCTTCAACTCCGCCTGCGGCTCTCTGAGGCCCAAGTCAACCCTGCCGTTGTCGTCAACCCTGTAGCCCTTCTCCCTCATCTCCGAGACCTGTGTTTTGTCCACATTAACTCCGAACTCCGGCGCGGCCTGAAGTCGCGGCTCCGGCGGCGTGTGCTCCTTCTCCGTGAGGGCCATCGGCGGGGGCTGCCCCTCCTGCTTCCTCTCGCGCTCGTCCAGCACCTTGTACATGACGGACATCAGGACCAGCACCACTCCCGTCAAGACCGCCAGCCCGGCGGCGAAGGCGATGATGGACTTGAGATTGACATCGCTCCGCTCATGGCTCACGTCCGGGTTTTGAATGTGCGAGACATCCGGCGTCTCGTGAATATCGTCCCTCTTGCGACCAGACTTTTTCATGCCTCATCCTTCCGACTTACTACTTGCCTTTCAGTGTCCTCCGTGCTTGCCATGCTCAAGCGCGTCTTCCAGGTACGGGTCGTTGAGCGGGAGGAGCGGTCGCTTCTTCAGTTGGGTGGCGAAGTACCAGAGCCAGATGCCGCCGAGACCGATGGGCGCGACGAAGTAGAGCCACAGCCCCGCAGGCTCAAACTGCGTCTTGTCCGCCTTCGGAGCGACTATCCAGAAGAGGTCCACCAGGCGCATCAAGAGGACCAGCCCCGCGACGCCCGCGAGCAGGCGCGCGTTGCGTTTCAAATCGCGCGAGAGCAGCATCAGAAACGGCAGCGCGAAATGGAAAATGATGACCGCGATGGCGACCGCGCCCCACCACCCGCGCGTGCGCGAGATAAACCACTTCGTCTCTTCCGGCAGATTACCGGACCAGATAATCAAGTACTGCGAAAAGTTGAAATAGGCCCAGACCATGACGAAGGCGAGCAGCAGTTTTCCGAGGTCGTGAAAATGCGAGGGCACGAGCACTTCGTTCAACGGCGCGCGCGTCGAGAGCAAAGCCATCAGCGCGATGACGAACGCGAAGGAACTCAATCCCCACTGCGCCACGAAGAGAAGTCCCCAGATGGTCGAGAACCAGTGCGGGTCCAAAGACATCGCCCAGTCAATCGAAGCGAACGTCACCGTCAAAACAAAGAGGACCAGCCCCGGCCCGCTAATCATTCTCATCTGTCTAGAGAGGCGACGCTCAGCCGTGCGGTCCTGCTCGCCCGACCATTTGTTCAAGAGATAGGTCAGCCCCAGCCAGATTGCGAAATAAATGAGGACGCGCGCCACGAAGAAGGGAACGTTCAGATAGCCGCTCTTCTCTTTGAGTATAGGATCGGCGTTGACCTTGTCCTGGTGCGTCCATTCGTAGAGGCTGTGCATCCCCAGGACAATCGGCACGAAGAGCAGCAAGAGCAAGGGCAGGGTGCGCGTGCTGGATTCGAGCACGCGGCGAATGACCATGCCCCACGCGCCGCCCGTCAGATGTTGCAGCATGAGGACCGCTAGCGAGCCGAGCGCGATGCCCGTCCAGAAGAGATAGCCCATCAAGTAAGCGCGAAAGAAGTTGTCCGTCTGGTTGAACAGCAGACCGAACAGCGAGAGCGCCAGAAAAACTATTCCGACGATGAGCGCGGGCGTCCGGTAACGGCCCACTTCCGGCGGCGTTGTGTAGGTGGCATCCACGACTATCTTTGTCCTCCGGTATTGGGCGTCCGAGAGTTTGCAGGCTGCTGTTGCGTTGACGACTGTTGCTGCTGCTGCGTCGTTGTTGTTTGTGGACCATTATTAGAGTTCGACTGGTTCGCGGAGGGTGGGACCGTTAGTTGCAACGCGCGTACGTAGGCGACGATGGCCCAACGGTCCTGTACCGGAATCTGGTCCGCGTAAGCGGGCATCGCTCCCCAGCCTTTGGTAATCACGTCGTAGTAATGGCCCACGGGAGCCTTGCGCAAATTGTCGTCGTAGTAAGAGGGCGGCTTGCGAAATCCGCGCCTCACGATCATCCCGTCGCCGTAGCCGGACAGGCCATGACACATCGAACAGAAGATTTGATAACGCTCCTGTCCTCTATCAACCAGTTCGGCTGTAACTGGGAAGGGAAACGCATCAACATCGCCCTCGAAGATATTCGACGCCGCGCTGCCAGCGTTCGTCGCGTTGCTGTTCGTGTTGCCGCCTTGCGCGTTCGTTTGCCCGCCCGTTGTGTTCTGGCCCGCCTGCGCTTTATCCGTCTTGCCCGTGTAGAGCGCGGCGTCCGCTCTCAGTTGGCCGCGCGCCACCGTCCCTTCGGGCAGCGTTCTTGAAGACAGGCCGTTCCTGAAAAACGTGCTCGCACGATAGACCTTATACTTCGGTTGGTCCTGCATATCCATGCGACACGACGCGACAAAGAAGAGGCACAGCATCAACGGCAAAATACGAACAACACGATGCATGTTTGAGCACGGCCCGCTCTGCGTCAGACCTGCCAACAAGCGCGGGCACACTCCTGGCTCCCGGCCCCAGGCTCCCGGCTCCTGTTCTTTACGATTCAACATCCATCACCTCTCGCGCATTCAAGCTCTGCATGAAGCTCATCGTCTTGCCGTACTCGAACTTTGGGTCTTTGGCTTCTATCACGAGAAAGAAACGGTCGCGCGTGGCGAGCGCGAATCGCTCCACGTTAAAGACCGGATGATAAGGCTGCGGCAGCCCGTTCAGGGCCAGCATCCCGAAGACCGCCGAGAGCGCGGCGAAGAGCACAGTCATCTCGAACGTAATCGGGATGAAGGAGGGCCAACTGTGCGGCGGGCGACCGCCCACGTTGAGCGGGTAATCAATGACCGCCAGGTAATACTGCATGCCGTAGCCCGTCAGGCATCCGATGATGCCGCCGATAAGCACGATGAGAGGCAGCCTCGTATGATGAAAGCCAATCGCCTCCGACAACTCCTCAATCGGATAGGGCGAATAGCCGTTAATCTTGCGATAGCCTTCCTCGTAAGTGCGACGCGCAGCCGCCACGAGGTCCGTCGCGTTCTCGAATTCAGCCATCAGGCCATAGAGCGGATGTTTCGTTTCCATAACTTTTCAGCAGTCAGTTGACCACAGTCTCATGCCGCTTCCTCCTCGACATCCGCTTGCGGCAGGATGGTCCGCATCTCGAAGATGGAGATGACCGGCAGGAAGCGTATGAAGAGGAACATCAGGCAGAAGAAGAGTCCGATGGTCCCGATGAACATGGACCAGTCCCAGACGGTCGGGGAGTACATGCCCCAAGACGACGGCAGATAGTCTCTGTGCAAACTCGTCACGACGATGACGAAGCGTTCCAGCCACATCCCTATGCTGACGATAATCGAGATGATGAACACGAGAGGGATGTTGTGTCTGACTTTTTTGGACCACAACAATTGCGGCGTCACGCCGTTGCAGAAGATGAGCAGATAGTAGTAGAGCGCGTAGGGGCCGAACATGCGATTCTTAATCATGTAAGCCTCGTACTGGTTCGCGCTGTAGACGAGGCCGAAGAAGGCTTCCGTGATGTAGCCGTAGAAGACGATCAGGCCGGTCGCCAGCATCACCTTGCACATGTTGTCTATGTGCTTCATCGTGATGAAATCTTCGAGGCCGTAAAACTTGCGCAAGGGTATCGAGAGAAAGATGACCATGGCGAAGCCAGCGTAAATCGCGCCCGCCACGAAGTAGGGCGGAAAGATGGTCGCGTGCCAGCCCGGAACCTGCGAAACGGCGAAGTCGAAACTGACGATGGTGTGGACGGAAAGCACTAAGGGCGTCGCCAGTCCGGCGAGCAGCAGATAGGCCGTCTCATAACGATGCCAGTGCCGCGCGCTCCCTCTCCATCCGAGGGCGAGCGCGCCGTAGATAATCTGAAAGGGCTTGCTCCCCGCGCGGTCTCGCAGGGTGGCGAAGTCCGGTATCAATCCGATGAACCAGAAGAGCGCGGAGACGGTCGCATAGGTCGAGACCGCGAACACGTCCCACATCAAGGGACTGCGAAACTGCGGCCAGATGTTCATCGTGTTCGGATAGGGAAACAACCAGTAAGCGAGCCACGGGCGGCCCGTGTGCAGCAAAGGGTAAAGCCCCGCGCACGCCACCGCGAAGAGCGTCATCGCTTCCGCGAAACGGTTGATGGAGGTGCGCCACTCCTGTCGCAAGAGAAGAAGGATGGCGGAGATAAGCGTTCCGGCGTGGCCGATGCCGATCCACCAGACGAAGTTGATAATGGGAAAGGCCCACCCGACCGGGATGTTCGTGCCGAAGACGCCGATGCCCGTGAAGACCAGGTACGTGATGGTCATCAAGAGCACCTGGACCAGTATGAACGAGATGAAGAAGCCTATGAACCAGGCGACGGGCGTGCGCCGCTTCAAGGTCAGAGAACTAATCTTGTCCGTGACGGAGGCGAAGGTATGGCCCGGCTCGATAATCGGAGTCGTCCCGTGTATGTGCAGGTCGTCGTGCGGCTGATCAACTTCTTGCATGATGCTTTAAGCCTTCTCCGTAATCTCTTCGTTCGGATTGCGCAGGCCCGCTAAGTAGGTCGTGCGCGGCTGCGTGTTCAAATCCGCGAGCAGGCTATAGTTGCGCGGCTCGCGTTTGAGCTTCGCAACGTTGCTGCCCTCGTCGTTGATGTTGCCGAAGGTGATGGCCTCTGTCGGGCAGACGGCCTGGCAGGCGGTCTTAATCTCGCCATCGCGCACGCTGCGCCCCTCCTTCTCCGATTCAATCTTGCCCCACTGGATGCGCTGGATGCAGTAGGTGCATTTTTCCATCACGCCGCGCGAGCGTACGGTCACTTCAGGGTTGCGCATCAACTGGTAAGTCGGCGTGGTCCAATCCTGGTAGAGCAGGAAGTTGAAACGGCGCACCTTGTAGGGACAGTTGTTGGAGCAATAGCGCGTGCCGACGCAACGGTTGTAGACCATGTTGTTGGTCCCTTCCGCATCATGCACCGTCGCGTGAACGGGACAGACGGGTTCGCACGGCGCGTTCTCGCAGTGCATACAAGGGACGGGCATGAACTCCGTGCCGGTCGGGTTACTGTCGTCCTCGCCTTTGAAGTAAGTATCAACGCGAATCCAGTGCATCTCGCGGCTGCGCTGGACCTGCTCCTTGCCGACCACTGGGATGTTGTTCTCCGCCTGGCAGGCGACGACGCAGGCGTTGCAGCCGACGCAGGAGGTCACATCAATGGACATACCCCACGCGTAATGGTTGCCCTGATTCTTGTAATCGTAGGGCGGATACATGGAATTTTCTTGCGAAGATTCGGACTCGGACTCCTGACTGCCCTCGCTACCCTCGTGTGCCCCCTCAGGATTTTTCAGGTAGTCCTTGAGCGAGCGGCTGCGGACGACATCGCGGTTCTCCATGTTGAAGTGAAGCTGCGTCGTGGCGAGCGTGTACTGCTGGCCCGCAGGCTTGATGTCAAGTCCGGTATTGAACCAGGGCGCGTCCGTCGTGCGAAGCGTGTAGACGTTAAAGCCCACAGACTTGTCGCGGTCCATGCCGCCGACGCGGCCCGCGCGCCAGCGTCCATAACCCAGATGGACCGTCACCACGTTGTCGGGTTGGCCCGGCAGCAGGAAGATAGGCATGCGCAACGTGCCGTTCTTATATTTAAGGTCCACCATGTCGGCGTTCCAGTCGCCGCCCTTACTGCCGAAGGTGCTGTTGATGCCGAGCTTACGGGCCGTGTTCGGGCTGATGAGAGCGGCGTTGTCCCAGGTCATCTTGGTCAAAGGCTTGGGCAGTTCCTGTAGCCAGCCGTTGTTAGCGAAACGCCCGTCGTGAATGCTTGGGTCGGTGCGAAAGACTATCTCGTATGAAGCGGTGTTTACGGGTTGAACCCTGGTTGAGAGCTTCGTAGTCGCATCGCCCGCGAGCGCGACTGTCTTCGCGGGCAACGCCGTGTTCGGGATAATGCCGTCATGCACAATCTTGCGCCATGTGGCCTCGAAGTCCGTCGCGCCGTTCATAGTTGGAGCAGTGATGAGAGGCTTCTCGCCTGCTCCCCCTCCTTGAGCATTGGCCCCTTGCCCGGCCACTCCGATCTGTCCCTGCCAGAAAGCGCGCACGAGGTCGTAAGGCTTGCGGTCCGTGTCGTTCGAGAAGATAGCCAGCATTTCATAAGCGGTCTTCCCGTCATAGAGCGGTTCGATGAGCGGCTGGACGATGGAGACAGTGCCATCGAAGGCGCGCGTGTCGCCCCATGATTCGAGGTAGTGAGCTTCCGGTATGTGCCAGTGGCACAACTCGGAAGTCTCGTCTTTGTAGAGACTGAGATGGGCGCGCAGCTTGACCTTCTTGAGATGCCCCGCGAAATCCACATCAGCCGGAGCGTTGTAGACGGGATTGCCGCCGATGATGACCAGCAGTTCGACTCCGCCCCCGTCAATGTCGCGGGCCAGTTCCGTTATCTGCTGCATGTGGTCCACCGGATTTGCTTCGAGCGCGTCCGTGTACATGACCGTCTGGCCGACGTTGCCGAGCGCGTCGTTCATCGCGTGGGCCAACATGTGGACCGCAGTCGATTGTTCTTCGCCGGGGATGACGATGCTGCGCCCGCGATTCTGTTGCAGGTCGCGCGCCATCGCTTCAATCCAACCGGCGGGCACGCCGTCAATAGTCGTCACCTCGCCGGATAGCCCGCGCACGCCGAGGCTCGCGGCGACGGCGCGCGCGAACGCTTCCATGAAACTCGGACGAATGCCGAGGCGATGGTCGGCCTTCGCGCCCGTGTTGGTCGGTGTGGTCTCGACGGCGTAGAGACGATTCATCTCCGTCTTGCCTTCTACGACGCGACGCTTGCGCATAAAGTCGCGCGCGTAACGCAGGTTGCCGGGACCGCACATCAGAAAGTCAGAATCGAGCGAGAGGATACGGTCGGCCTTGTCGAAGCTATAGATGGTGTTGACGGGTTGGCCGAAGGCCATCATCGCGCCCGCATACGCGCTGTTGCGCGCGGCAGGCTCGTATTGATACCACTTCGCCGCCGGAAACTCCCTGATGATTCCTCTCAACTGGTTCGCTAAGGTCGGAGACGTGATGGTTTCCGTGAGGATGCGCAGGCCCGCGCCGCTCTTCTCTCTTTGCTGGTCCAGCGCGGTTCGCATCTCTCCCAGAAAAGTGGTCCAGGGCCGCTCCTCTTCTCTGTAGGTCGTGGTCCTTGAGCGATCCGGGTCGTAGAGCGAGAGCAGCGAAGCCTGCGAGAAGATGTCGGTCGCGCCGAGGCTGTCCGGGTGGTCCGGGTTGCCTTCGAGTTTGGTCGGGCGTCCCTCGTTGCTGCGGGCGAGCAGTCCCGTCGAGACGCCGCCGAGCGTCATCGCCGTCGCAAAGTAGAGAGCCTTGCCCGGCACTATCTCTTCCGGCTGCCGGACGTATGGCACTATCTTCTCAGGCGGCTGGTAAACACATCCGCTAAGGCCCGCGAGGGCCAGCGACGCGCCCATCAACTTGAGAAAGCGGCGGCGGCCTGCGGGGTCGTCCCAGACCTCCGCCTGGCTCGGATACTCCCTGTGAACGAACTCGTTGAACTCATCACTGTCGGCCATCTCTTCCAGGCTTCGCCAGTAATCCTTGCCGCCTTGCCTGTTGAGAATGCGGTCGCGCATTAAAGAGAAATTGATGTGACTGTCTTTGCTCGGCATCAAAAGTTGTCCTTGAAAATTTCTAGCGATGACAGGTGGAACAGCTTGTCAGCACGTTCGCGCCCTGAATCTTAAAGGTGCGCACAAGCCTGGCTCCCTCTTCGGCCTGGTTCGCGCCGGGCTGCCACTGCATGTTGTAAATCTGGTCCTTCGGCCTGACGAACTTTTCCGGGTTGCGATGGCACTGCAAGCACCACTCCATTTGCAACGACGCGGCCTGGTACACGACCGGCATATTGCTCACGTCGCCGTGGCAGGTCGAACACCCGACGCCCTTGTTGACGTGTATGCTGTGATTGAAATAGACGTAATCGGGTAGGTCATGCACTCTGGTCCACTCGATGGGCTTGCCCGTCTTCCAGCTTGCGCGGACAGGCTCTAAGTAAGGGCTGTCGGCCCAAATCTGCGAGTGGCAGTTCATGCATGTCTTGGTCGGCGGCATGCCTGCGTCCGAAGAGGTCTCGACGGAAGTGTGGCAGTAGCGGCAGTCAATCCCGTCGTCGCCGCTGTGATGCTTGTGGCTGAACTGGACGGGTTGCTCGCGCTCAATCCATTGGCCCGTGTTCCAGGACGAGCGATTGATTTCCGCCACGGCCCAGATGGCCGCCAGGAGAATGAAGACGCCGCCGAAGATACTCAGCTTGGCGAGCGTGTTAGTGCTGTGATGAAAAATCTGGGGCATCCCCACCGCACCTTTCGTCTAGTAAAGCTTTTGAGCAAACCCGGAGGCACGAAAGATAATTCGCAAAGGGTCTTCGGAAAGGGACGCACATAAAAATGCGAAGCCGTACCCGACATCGCTCTTCGGATACACGCGTGCGCGCCGCTTTTAGCAAACCCCCTCGCCTCATCACCGTTGATTATTTCCTAGTGGTGATACTTTACCATCTGCTTCAAAAATTGCAAATTACGAAATTCACAAGAGTGGGTTTTGAGTCGAAGCACTGCTCTTATCTTTATGAGTACGCTAACGTACAGACCCCTGCGCTGAGGTGTGCAAATAAAAAAGGTGCGGGCCAGCGCGAGTTGATTGACACGGGCACTGATAAGCGTTATGAAATGCTGAAGTTGATAAAATGGCGCGAGAGAAGAGAAGCGAGGAGCGTGAGTTATGAGTAAGAAATCGAGCCGGAGCGGTGGCAAGACTAAGGAGCGCGCGGAGGAGCGTTCGCGCAAGGTCAGCAAGAAGGACCAGATCATCGCGCTCTTTCTTTCGGGGATGAACGAGATTGAAGACCTCTCAATCATCACGGGCTCAAGGCCCAGCTATGTCGGCTCAATCTTGCAGGAGTCCGGCCTCATCTCAGGCTACTTCGACCTCTACACCTCGACCGCGCACCCGATGAACGTCTACTCCAAGTTCTTCGCCAACAAACTCGGATTCAAGGACCAGGAATCCGCGCGCCGGAGCATAGAGTTAATCGACCGCCTCTACGGTCAGTTCGAGTTTGCGCAGGACCGCGCCGGACAGCATCACGCGCTGGCGATGGCCCTCACGATGTTCGACCGCGCTCGCTGGACCGGCAAATCGCAGGAGGCTGACATCTTTCGCGGCTGGTTGATGGCGAGGCTCGAAGAGTATCAACCCGAAGCCGAAGATGATGCGGAAGAGAGCACGGGCGAAACGGAAGAGACGGAGAGCCGGGCCGCGCCCTCCAACGGTTGATGACTGGTCCTCTTGAATTCACGCGCACAAAAAGCGGATAACGGGCGGACAAAAAAGGTGAGCGATTCGACTATAGCGAACCGCTCACCTTTTACCCCCCTTGCTCGCTCTACGGTCGCTGGCAGTCACCGAAGTGAGCCCGCGCGCGACCAGTATCTGAACTCAAAAACTCTCTACCCGCTTGATGGAAAACTTAACCGTTGTTGTTAAGTTCTACACGAAAAGTATATGAAGCGTGGATGGGCGCGTCTGTACGCTAGCGGACCTTAGCGAAAAATTTACAGGGCGTCTGGATGAGCGGGCAGAGGTTTTTGAGGGGCGCGGGATTTTGGGGATTATCCTGCGGGAGTAATCGCGGCGTCGCGCGCGAGCATCGCCGCGCCGACGGAGACGGCGTCCGTGCCGAGAGAGGCGAGGACGATTTGCGTGGCTTCAAAGCAGGGTTGAAAAGCGCGGCGTCCGGCTTCGCGTATGATGGGGTTGAGGATCAGTTCGCCCGCCTCCATCACGCCGCCGCCGAGCACTATGCGTTCGATGTTGAGAAGATTGATAACCGACGCCACCGCCGCGCCTATGTACTTGCCCGTGCGCTCAATCATGAGCAGGGAAAAGTCGTCGCCGTTTCTGGCTTCGCGCGCGATGTCTGCGGCGGTGAAGTCTTTGTTGATAGCAAGGTTCGAGAGCGAGGATGTCGAGTCGCGGAAGAGACGTTCCTTCGCGCGGCGCACGATGTTCGGCGCGGAGGCGACCGTTTCAAGGCAGCCTATGTTGCCGCACATGCACTCGTTGCCGTCCGTGTTAATCGTGATGTGTCCGAACTCTCCGGCGAAGCCGCTCGCGCCGAGCCACAGTTTGCCGTCGAGGATAATCGCGCCGCCGATGCCCGCGCCGATGGTCACATAGAACATGTCGCGGCTGCCGAGTCCGGCCCCGACCTTGTACTCGCCATAGGCCGCCGCGTTCGCATCATTCTCAAGTTCGGCGCGCAGTCCCGTCGCCTTCATCAACTCCGCGTGAATGTCTCCGCGCACGACCGAAGGCAAATCCGTCGAGACGATGACGCGATCCGTTTGACGATTGACGAGGCCGGGAATCCCGACGCCTATCGAACTGATGTCGGGCGAGACATCGCGCAGTTCCGCGACCGTGTGCGCCACCTGCTGGACCACTCCATCGCGTTCGAGCGGGGCTTCGCGCCGGGCGATAATCCGTCCTTCGGGCGACACGAGCGCAGCGCGCATCGTCGCGCCCGATAGGTCAACGCCGATGAAATTACCTGTGGTTGATGCTGGTCTCGTCATTTGCTTTAGGAGCCGTTCAAAACGAAGCCGCCGAGTCAAGTTAGGACAGGCAGGAAGCATCTGGATTGTAATAAACGGTGGAAGGGCTGTCAAACATGCCCCGCTCCGTGTAGAATGAAACGCAAGCAGGAAGTAGGAAGGATGAAGGATGAAGATTCGTTCGATACTGCTGCCGACTGATTTCAGCGAGTGCGCTGGATACGCGCTCTCGTATGCCACGTCGCTGGCGCGCGACGCGGGCGCGAACATCATCTGCGTGCATGTCGTCGAGCCTGTCGTCCCTGCGGTCGGGTATACGGGGATGACGGAGCCTTTGCCCCTGGCGGACATCAGCGAGCAGTTGGAGGATTCGGCTGAAAGAGAGTTGCCGAAGATTGCCGGGTGCGAAGAGTGCAAGGGCATAGATGTGGAAGAAGTCATCGTGCATGGTGACGCGGCCTCTGAGATCGTGCGCGTGGCGAAAGAGCGTGGCGTGGACCTGATCGTGATTTCATCACACGGGCGCACAGGGCTGGGACGCATCCTCTTCGGCTCGACCGCCGAATCCGTCGTGCGCCACGCGTCCTGCCCCGTGCTCGTCGTCAAGCCACCGGCTGAGTAGTTAGTTGACAGTGAGCAAGTGGACCGTGAGCAGTGGAGAGGTCGTTCAGAAAAGACCGCTTGCTTTTTCTGACCGCCGACCATTGCCCGCTGATTTTTAAATGGACCATCCGCTTTACGAACTGATAGGACAGTACGGCCTGTATGCGGTCTTCGTCCTCGCCATGATTGAGGGGGATATCACGCTCCTGCTGGCGGGCGTGTTGGCCCATAGCGGTTTCTTCGATGAGCAGTTTTTCAAGGGCTACAGTTTTTTGAAAGTCCTCTGCGCGGGGACGCTCGGCGCCATCGTGAGCGACAATCTGGCCTATGCGGCGGGGCGCGGCTTCGGCAAATCCGTGCGCGGCTTTCGCTTTTACCGCGTCGCCAGCCCGCGCCTCGAACGGCTGACCGATAAGTTCGGGCCGCTCTCCATTTTTCTGTCGAAATATATTTACGGATTGCGCACGGCCTCCTGCGTCTTCTACGGAGTCGGGCGCATGCGTTACCTGCGTTTCCTGCCGCTCACCTGCGCGAGTTGTTTCGCGTGGGTCGCCATCCTGAGCGGCGCGGGTTATTTCTTCAGCGGCGCGATTACGAATCTCATCGGAGACTTTCACCAGATAGGCTATTTCCTGCTCGTTATCGTCGTCCTCGGCATCACCGGCTTCTACCTGGCCGAGCGACTCTGGTTCGGCAAGAAAGTCGAAGAGGCGGACCCCGAACGCATACAGGAACTCGAACTCGCCGCGCAGGAAAAGTTACAGGAGATTCAAGAGCGCATACATTTCAAGCCACAGATTCCGCATCGCAAGGATGCCAAGAAAACTACGGCCTCGAAACGCGGCGCGGCTGGCGGAGACTGAACGATTTTAGATTTTCGATTAAAGAATCCGCAGAGACGAGATGCTTGATGCGAGAATCGCTAATCTGTCATCCACAGTCTGAAATCCAAAATTCCGAAAGGACATCTCTTATCAAGTGATTATCGAAGCATCTGCTCCCACGCGCGTGGATTTGGCCGGAGGCACGATTGACATCTGGCCTCTGTACCTCTTTCATCCGGGGGCCATGACGGTTAATTTCGCCATCAACATGCGCGCCTCCTGCTGGATACGGACGCGCGACGACGGGCGCATCGTGTTGGAATCGCGCGACCGCCAGGTCTCCTTCGAGACGCACCTCGCGGCCATCGAAGACCTCGCGCGCGAGAGGCGTCTCGAACTCGTTTCCAAACTGGTCCATTTTTTCAAACCGACGACCGGGTTTCATCTCATCGCGGAGAGCCAGGCTCCTGCGGGCGCGGGCCTCGCCGGGTCGAGCGCGCTCAACATCGCCTGCATCGGCGCGCTCAATCGTCTCGTCGGCAATCGTTACGACGAGCGCAAGTTCGTGACCATCGCCGCCAACGTAGAGACCACTGTGATACGCGTCCCGGCTGGCTTTCAGGATTACTATCCGGCCATCCACGGCGGCACCTCCTGCATACACTTTCGCCCTGACGGCATCGAACGCGAGGCTCTCAAGACGGACGAGAACATGCTCGAAGAGCGCATCGTCATCTGCTACACGGGCGAGCCGCGCCTTTCCGGGACCAATAACTGGGAGATTTTTAAACGCCACATTGACGGCGACGCGGAACTCTTCGGCCTCTTCGACGACATACGCCGTTCCAGCCAGCGCATGCGCGAAGCCCTGCTCGCCAACGACTGGCAAACGGTCAGCGAGACGATGAAGGCCGCTTACCCCGGACGCAAACGTCTCGCGCCGGGCGTGACCACTCCGCAGATGGAGTCGCTCGTTGAGAAGGCCATGAAGCATGGCGCGGAGGCGGCCAAAGTCTGCGGCGCGGGCGGCGGCGGCTGCATCGCCTTCTTCTGCGCCGAAGGCCGCAAGGCGGCGGTCGCGCGCGCCCTCGGCGAAGAAGAGGGCGTCGAAGTGCTCGACTGGAAAATTGCCCGCGAAGGCTTAACCATCAGCGAAACAGAGGAATGAAAACCATTCAAAGCTCCTTTGTCCGAACTTATCCGCGAGGTGGTTCGTATGCATGAGGGCTTGCTTGAATTGTCCGGGCTGGCGATATAGATGGAGGTTGTATGTACTGTTCTTCTTGTGGTTTTGAATGTGCGGCGGGATTGAGTTATTGCAATCGCTGCGGGGCGACCCTGACTCAGACGGCCATCACGACGCAGGTTATTCACGCGGGCAATTTGACCAAGCCCGTCATCACACTCGGCTTGACGATGCTGGGCCTCACGCTCGGCGGGTTTGCGATGATCTTTGTCACCGCCGGACAACTGGCGAGAAATAGCGTCAATGCGGATGCTGTGGCTTTGACCATCATCTTCGGGATGGCGACGATTCTGGTGACGGACATCATGCTCGCCCGGCTGTTATCACGCATCATCAATAGTATGCTGGAACCAAAGCCTCTCGCCGCCGTCAAACCTCAACCCGCGCAGTTCGCGCCCGCAGAGCGCACCGCGCGTCAGGTCGCCGCCGCGCCGCCCGACTACGGCATGCCGAGCGTCACAGAGCATACGACGCGAACTCTCACACCCTCTTACAAAGAGCCGAACGGATAACAGCGAGTTTATCAAAGATGCAAGATGAGAGAGCGGCTATTTCAATGTTGGAATAGCCGCTCTCTCATCTTTCCGGCTTCATAACTTCGGCTCGCTCTCTAGTATTTCGGAGGCTTGCCCGCTTTCTCTCTCGCCGCGTTGACGACCGTTTTGAGACGGGCGATTTTCTGCTCGTGAGTCTCGCCGGGGACTGGTCCAATATCGAAGTCTGCGCGTCCGGGTGTGCCATGCGATGCGGCCTGTTGTTCGAGGGCGGCGGGCGAAGCGTTGGCGGCGGACGGGTTCAAGGGGACGGCGGATGCCTGGCCCGTGGCGGCCTGCGCTTCAGCCGCCGGACGATGCTCGTCGGCCTGCGCTGAAGAATCCGTGCCGGACGTGGAGGCAAGGGCGGGCTGTGTCTGTGGGACGGGCGCGCTCTCAGTCTCTACGACGCCTCCGGCTTCGGCTGCTGCTTCGGCGGCGGCCTTGCGTCTCTTGGCTTCAGCGACGATGGCCCTCAGACGCGCGAGCTTCTGCTCTTGAGTCTCACCTGGAACGGGGCCGGGCGCGGGCGGCGGCACGTAGCCCTTGACCATCTTGGATTCGGCAGCAGGCTGCGCGGCGGGCGTCTGCGCGGCAGAGGCGACGGCAGGTTGCTCTGCGGTCACGGCGGCAGCCGTTGGGCCAACTTTCGTTGTTGCCGTTTGCGCAGTCGGTTGGGCGGCGGCGGGCTTGGCGGGTGCGTGGGCGGCCTGCGCTTCGGCCAGCACGAAGGCTCCCTTCTCGTTCTTGACGATGGCGGGCAGCGTGCCTCCGGCGGCTTGCAGGATGGCCGTCAACTCTCTTTCGACGAAGCGTTGCTGCTTATAGGGGTCGCGCACGTGGCCGAGCGGTGGGCCCATGTAGAGCGTGCCGCAGAACTGGCACTTGAACAGCACGTCATCGCCGCGCAAGTGTTCTTCCGCTTCCTCGCCGCCCGTGCGTATCTGCTTCAAGTGGCCGTTGCAGAGCTTGCCTTTCTCATTCTTCTCGTTGCAGACGGTCTGGGCGTTGGTAATCTTCTTGGGCACGCCTGCTGCTGTGCCCGGCTCTGTTTCCAAAGCCGCCGCCGCTAAGTTGGTCGAAGCCTCTGTCGTCTCTGTGGTCTTGGCTGACATGACGCTCGCTTGATTCCTTCAAATTTTTTGAGATGAAATACGACTCGCGGGAACGCGCCTCATCTTAAGCCAAAAGCCGGAAAGAGAAAAGGCCGGTGCGCGAGTGGACGGTCACAATCGTTCGGTCTTTCTCCGAAGACTGCGCACTGACCGCTACCCACTTTTGACTTTTGCCTTTATAGTTGGTGGCGCATGTTAAAGGGGATGCTTGGCGCTCTGTGGCGTCATGCGCCGAAGAGCTTAAGGCGTGGGGCGATCCGTCTGACGCAGGCGCGATTCATGGTCACTGCCGGGGCGGTGGTGTCGGATGCGGAGGGGCGCGTGCTCCTGCTGCATCATCGTTTTCGCGCGGGGAGCGGGTGGGGCATACCCGGCGGCTTCATCGAAAAGGGCGAACAGCCGGAGGATGCCATCAGGCGCGAACTGCGCGAAGAGGTCGGGCTTGAATTAGAGAGCGCGTCGGTCGCCTTCGCGCGCACGCTCAAGAGGCCCACGCAGGTCGAGATTATTTTTCGTTGCAGGGCACGCGAGGGAGACGTTGCGCCTTCGCCGCAGAGTATGGAGATTAAGAGCGTTGCCTGGTTCAAGCCGGATGAACTGCCGCCGGAGTTGAGCCGCGATCAATGTCGTCTCATCGAACGCGCGCTCAATGATGGAGCCGCGCGGGCGGATTGATGTTATGCTATGCGACACACAAACTTTCACAGGAGAAGAGTAGAATGGTCAACTTGATTCCATCGTCGGACGAGGTGATGCAAATCCTGACGCGGACGGGGGCCTTCCGCGAAGGCCATTTCGTTTATCCTTCGGGCAAGCATACGCCGCATTACTTTCAGATGCCTCTGGCCTTTCGTTATTACGACACGGCGCGCGTGCTGGCCGTCGCCCTGAGCCGCATGTTCCGGCTCGAAAGGGACATCTCAAGCCAGTTGCCGAAGGTCGCCGTCATTAGTCCAAGTTCGGGCGGCATCCCCGTCGCTTTCGGCGTGCGCGAGGCTCTCAACGCAGAGCAGATTTACTGGGCCGAGAAGGAAGAGGGCAAGCGCATGTTTCGCCAGTACGTCAACCAGGGCGAGATCCATCCATGCATTCTCGTGGATGACATCATACGCAGTGGCAAGGCCATCGAAGAGGCCGCCGAACTCGTCAAGGAACTCGGCGCGAACATCATCGGCTGCGGCACCATCGTCCGCTTCACTTCCGCGCCCTCACACATCGGTGATGTCCCCATCAAGTCGCTAGTCGAATTTGAATCCCCACAGTACGACGACGGAGAGACCTGCACCGAATGCGGCAAGGACACACCCGTCGAGCACGTCCGGTTTTGAAAGGCAGAAGCCAGGAGACAGAAGCCAGAATGAATAGCAGAGCCTTCATCATGAAGAGCATGCTAAAGCTTTTCTTCTGACTCCTGGCTCCTGACTCCTGGCTCCTGCCTTTCGTTATATCTCGTGTCGGTTGGTGAGGGCTTTGTCCATCGTGACCTCGTCAACGTATTCGAGGTCGCTGCCGACGGGCATGCCCATGGCGATGCGCGTGACGCGTGGGCCAAGCGGTTTGAGCAGGCGGCTGATGTAGTTGGCAGTGGCTTCGCCCTCTGTGTTCGGGTTGGTCGCCAGAATCACTTCGGAGACTTCCACTCCCTCATTATTTTCGGGACGCAGGCGCGGCAGCAAGTTTGCCAGGTGCAGGTCGTCCGGCCCTATGCCGCGAATGGGCGAGAGGCTTCCGTGCAGGACGTGATAGAGACCTTTATAGCTGCGCGTCTTCTCGACCGCGACGAGGTTGTAAGGCTCTTCGACGACGCAGATGATGGAGCGGTCGCGTCCCGTCGAAGCGCAGAAGCGGCAGGGGTCAACGTCCGTCAGGTTATTGCAGATGGAGCAGAAGATGATGCGACGCTTGACCTCCTGCATGGCGGCGACGAAGCGTTCGACATCTGCCTCCGGCGTCCGCAGAATGTGAAAGGCCAGACGCTGCGCGGTCTTCTGACCGATGCCCGGCAGGCGTTTGAACTCGTCAATCAACTTGGTGACTGGCTCGGCGTATTCAAGCATTTTAGATTTTTAGAATAAGCCTCCGAGGCCGGGCGGGAGCATGCTGCCGAGCTTGCCCTTCATCGCCTCGTCAACCTTGCGGTTGGCCTCGTTGATGGCGGCGAGAATCATGTCCTGGAGCATCTCCACGTCGCCCTCTTTGACGGCTTCGGGGTCAATCTTGAGCGCGGCGATTTCATGGTTGCCCTTCATCTGGACGGTCACGACGCCGCCGCCCGACGAAGCATCCACGACGAGTTCTTCCATCTCCTTCGCCATCTTCTCCTGCATGGCCTGCGCCTGCTTCATCATCTGCTGGATATTCATCCCACCGGGAAATTTCATCTTCGTGCCCTCGCTTATTTCTGGTTTGATAAATTGTCGCACCCGACTCTTAGCTTCATCCTAACTGTCATTGGGCCATGAATGCAATTCGGTAGGCGCGCGAAAAAGGGATGCGCCCGCAGGATAGATTGAACCTGCGGGCGCGCGTCTCTTTTCCGCTCTCATATCTGACAGAGACTTATTGGAGCAGAAGCACGTCGAAAGCCCAGCGTCCGATGTCTCCGCGTCGCGTGCTGTAGGCTTTCGCACGGTAGCGAAAGGCGTTGCCGAATCTATCCGTGCGCCTTGATTCTCTGTAATCCAGCGAGATTGACGCCACTCCAAGCTCCTTCAGCGTGTGTAACTCTACAGGCTCGCTGAGGCCGTTATGGTTGCTGTCCTGCCACAGGCGTAAGCTGTTGAAGACGGCATCACTTTTATCTATCGCCCCGTCAGAGTTGCCACCGTTCACGGCCTTATCGAACTCGGCGAGGGCCAGGAATCCATTGAGCCCTCCGGTTCCGGGTTGGGGCGTGGCATTGCCGAAGAGTTCCGCGCCGTTGTCAATCGTGCCGTTGCCGTTGCGGTCGAGCACGAGCCAGGCGTCATCCGAGCCCGCGCTGGTCCAGGAGATTTGATGTTTGCTGCCGTCGGCGTTGAAGTCGAAGAGGACGCCTGCGCCCGCGTCCGTGAGGTCGAAGCCGTTGCCGAGCGTGTCTATGACGATGGGCGTGAGGATGCAGCAGGGGTCCACGTTGGGTCTGGGCCTGATGGCGTGAGCGGCCAATGAGGAAGAGGGTAAAGCTGGTTGAGAGAGGCGGGTGCTGCCCTGGCAGAGAGGGTCGCAGACCAATTCTCCGCCGCCGCGTTCAGGTGTCGGAGTCGGGGTTGGCGTCGGTGTCGCGCATGCTCCTTGATGCGGAACATTCGCTGTTACGGAGAATGAACACCCTCTACAATTGACACTCTCTTGATAAATGTCGTTAGGGCCAGGCCCACCTGGATAATCAAAAGAGTTATAAGAGCCTGTGCAATCATCCGGCGCAGCGCCTTGCGAGCAAGAATCCAACGCAGGCACACCTTGCTGAACACAGTGAAAGGCGATAACAGGAATTTGTGTTGGGCTAACAGCAGAAGCTTCGCTAATTGTCTCTGATGCAACGTGCTGATAAAGCCCAAGAATAACGGCGAGGATTGAGAGGAATAGCAGACACAAGATTTTTCGCATGATTTAACTCCGGTGAGAAGATTCTGTTAAGTGAGGTCATGCCCTATTTGTTGCTTACGGCGCGCATCCCGCCAGGAGCAGTAGCATCAGGCCGATATAACACTCCTCCTGACCACACAGTCCCGTCTGCAAAGTAAACAGTTGGAATGTTGATTACCACCTTGCTGATACTGCCTAAGGACTGTCTGCTTTCTATAAAGCGTTTGAGCTCGCCATAGTCCGAGTCAGAAAGCGTGATGCCTGATACCTCACCTTTAATCAGGAGCATTGGCTTGCCGGTAACTGTTTTAGCTCCTGGCCGCTGGCCGTATTGAAGTTGAAACGTCATCCCCATTCCAGTAGCTTCGGTTTCGGGGAAGTGGAGATAGACCAGAACATACACGATAGGTTTATCCGAGTTATTCTTCAGCTTGAAGTTGATTTTCTTTAACCAGTTTTCATCATCATCAAACTTCTCCCCGAACTTTACCAACTTGTTCGTGGCCTTCAAGTCAATGACCTCGAAAGGTGTATTCGGAAAATTCTCTTTCTCTATCACCTTGCTGTGGGCGATTCCGTTGTCCTGCCTCAAGATTCTGTTGCTAGACCAAGATTTAGCTCCCACAAGGAACAGGCAAGTAAGAGCGAGCGCACTGGCAATACAGAGTAGCTTGCAGACTAATTGTAGAGATTTATTCATTTGAAGCCTCCTGGAAGAGATTGAGGTAAAGGCATACTCCGCAACTGGACTTTTGGAAATTACTAAACGGTTAATGTGAGAGCAGCAGGAGCGGAACTCTGTAGAGGAGTGAGGCTCTTGCTCATGAACAAGTAACCGCGACAGACGTTATATACGCTTTCCAATTCAATTTGTCAACGAGAATGACTCCGCCACAGTCAAGCTAAATTGCTGCCATGCGTCAAACTTCATTCTCAACTAAACTTTCATCGCCGTTTGCGCTACATTGCTGTTTCAGGCGCGGCTCGTGCGCGTGTGATAAGCCGGGGCAGAAAGCTATGAAGCGTTACGTCATCAAGCGGCCAAAGGGCGCGACCGCAGACAAGCTGGCGCGGTATCGCGCCGACCTCAACGAAGAGCAGTTCAGGGTCGTGACCGCGCCGCCCGGCGCGACGCTGGTCGTCGCGGGCGCAGGCTCCGGCAAGACGCGCGCCATCACCTACCGCGTCGCGTATCTCATAGAGCAGGGCGTCTCTCCCGCGCGCATCATGCTCGCCACCTTCACCAACCGCGCGGCCCGCGAGATGCTCCGGCGCGTCGAGATGTTGACGAGCGGCGGCGACGTGCGAAGGGTCTGGGGCGGGACGTTTCATCGCATCGCCAATCTGGTCCTGAGACGCCACGCCAGCGCGCTCGGCTATGAAGCCAACTACACTATCATGGACGCGGAGGACGCGCGCGACTTTGTCGCCACCTGCGTTGACGAGGCCGGGATTGACACGAAGGCCCGTCGCTTTCCCAAAGCGGAAGTTTTGCAAGACATCATCAGCTATGCCAACAACACCGACCGCCCGCTCTCGGAAGTCGTCCCGCGCACGCACCCGCACTTCGAGCCGCTGGTCCAGCAGATGATGCGCGTGGACTCCATCTACATGGTGCTCAAGCGCGAGCTCAACGTGATGGATTACGACGACCTCCTGCTCAACTTGAAACGGCTGCTCCTGCTCAA
>JAXDFO010000149.1:0-16073 GCA_034665545.1 Blastocatellia bacterium | reverse complement strand
GCTCTGGCACGAGATAGGGCACTATCTGGGCGTGGACACGACGAAGGGCGGGCAGGATTTGGACACGGCCTTGCAGGAGAACTCAAGCGCGCTTGAAGAGATGAAGGCCGACCTCGTCTCTCTCTTCGTGGCCGAAGCCTTGCGCAAGCAGGGCTACTACACGGCTGACCAGCTTCGCTCCGTCTACGCGAGCGGCATCCTGCGCGTTCTTCAGAACAACAAGCCGCGCCGCGACCAACCCTACAACACGATGCAACTCATGCAGTGGAATTACTTTTTAGAGAACGGCCTGCTCAGCTTCGACCGGCAAACCAAGAGGCTCGACATTCACTACGACAAGTATCACGCGGTCGTCGGCAAACTTCTGGCGAAGGTCTTGCAAGTGCAGTACGATGGAGACAGGGCCGCCTCCGATAAGTTCATAGACCAGTACACGACCTGGGACGAGAACCTTCATGGCGCAGTGGCGAAGAACATCAGAGACCAGCAGAAGTACCGCTTCCGCCTCTTCAAGTACGCCGCGCTCGGCGAGTGAACGCTACGAGATTAGCCACCGCAGACACAGAGGCACAGAGGCAGAAGATAAAGGGCAAGCTATTCTTTAATCATTTCATTATCTCTGTGTCTGCGGCGCCTCTGTGGCTGATTAATTATTCAGACTTTTCCAACGCCACGCCCGTCAAAATTGTTGACCCCGGTGTGCCCCGGTGTGATATATTTGACTTACCTGGGATAGTTAGCCGGGCGCCCCTCCACACGGTTTAAAATTCACACACGCTAATTGGAGCAAACTCGCGTCGCGTCCTTCTTTGACTGAGAGCGTAATCCTATGAGACAGAGTCTACCCTGTTGCCCGAAACGGCGCTTTCGCCGCCCGTTTTGTGCCGTTCTATTCCTGGTCCTTTTCAGCCTCTTCGGGTTGGCCCATGCCGCGCCCGCCGCCGATAGCCCCGTGCTCATCAGCGACGCTGCTTCGACGCGGGCCATCGCGCTCGAATCCGCGACGATGAAGGGCGAGCCTTTCGCGCTCGATGCCTCCGTGCCCTACTCTGCGGACTCGCGCACGCGCGTCGAATTCTTCGTCATGAATCTGAACATGCTGTCGGGTGAGGGCGTCAACGCCCTCTCTGCGGATGCGGAAGACTCGGCGCACAATCGCTATCCTCTCATCGTTGAGTACGCCGGGCAGGTTCCCTCTTTCGAGGGCATCTACATGATAGTCGTCCGGCTCAATGACAACATGGGAGATGTGGGAGATGTGCTGGTGCGGCTGAACCTGCATGGTGTGGCGAGCAATCGCGTGCGCGTCGGCATAGGCCACGTCGGTGGCGGACCGGCAGACGATAGCGGCGCGGTTCCTACCCCTGCGCCCGCGACGCCACCCGCGCCGCAGCCTGCCGCGACGCCTAACCCTTACACGGACCCCGCGCTCGCCGCCGGTGGAGACGGCGTGAGATTTTTGGAAGAGGCGACATTTGGGCCGACCCAGACAGACCTCGCGCACTTGCGCGCCATAGGCTTCAGGGCTTACCTCAACGAGCAATTCAACACGCCGAGCTCCGGCTATCCGGCGATGGCTCTCTTTCCCATTGATAATAACCAGGGCTGTCCGAGCGACGCGAACAACGCGGCGGTGCGCGGGGCGTGCATCCGCGACAACTATAGCTTCTATCCGATTCGCAAGCGGTTTTACCAGAACGCTCTCACCGGACAGGACCAATTAAGGCAGCGCGTGGCTTTCTCTTTGAGCCAGATCATGGTCATCTCAGGGCGCGACCTCAACGTGACGGATATGCCGAGTTGGATGACTCCTTATCTGCAAACGCTCGACCGCAATGCCTTCGGTAACTTCCGCCAGCTTCTCTACGAGATGACGCTCAACCCCGCGATGGGCGATTACCTCAACATGGCTGGCAACAACAAGAGCATGCCGAATGAGAACTACGCGCGCGAAGTCTTGCAACTCTTCTCCGTCGGCCTGGACCAATTAAATCAGGACGGGACGCCCAAGCTTGACGCGCAGGGCAATCGCATCCCGACCTACGACCAGAGCGCCATCACCAATTTCGCGCGCGTCTTTACGGGGTGGAGAATCCCTGCGGTCGTGGGCCAGAACGGCGTCTTCGATTATGTCAACCCGATGACGGTCGGCTCGGAGAACAACCACGACACGGGACAGAAGGTCTTGCTCAACGGGCAGGTCTTGCCCGCCGGGCAGAACTCTACGCAGGACTTGAACGCGGCCATTGACAACATCTTCAACCACCCGAATGTTGGCCCATACATCGGCAAGGAGTTGATACATCATCTGGTGACGAGCAATCCGAGTCCCGCGTATGTGGGGCGCGTGGCCGCCGTCTTCAATAACAACGGCGCGGGCGTGCGCGGCGACATGAAGGCCGTCATCGCTGCCATCCTGCTAGACCCGGAGGCGCGCGGCGACATCAAGACGGACCCGAACTACGGTCACTTGCGCGAGCCTGTCCTGTACATCACAAACCTTCTGCGCGCTTTCAACGCGACGAGCGATTTCGACATCTCAGGCTCGAATAGCTACGGGCAGACTGTTAATGGGACGTTCGTAGTCTACTCTAACGGCACTGCGAACTATCCGGCGACGATGGACCAGGATCTTTTCCGCTCCCCGACCGTCTTCAACTATTTCCCGGCTGACTATGTGATGCCCGGCACAACGGACGTTCTTGGACCAGAGTTCGGCATCCTCTCTGCGACCACGACGCTCAAGCGGGCCAACTTCGTCAACACGCTCGTCTTCAGCGGCATCACTCCCTCCGCGCCCGACAAGCCGACGGGCACGCAACTCGATTTTTCAAACTGGCAATCGCAGGGCGGCAACCCGGCGCAACTCGTTGACTCGCTCAACGCGCTGATGATGCACGGCGCGATGTCGAGTGGGATGCGCAGCGCCATCGTCCAGAACGTCTCGAATATTTCGGCCTCAAATCCGCTGCTGCGCGCGCAGACAGCCGTTTATCTTGTCGCAACCTCGGCGCAGTATCAGGTGGAGAGATAAAGAACATGTCATCAAGAAGAGATTTTTTAAGACGGGGCGGGTGCGCGCTCGGCGCGGCGGCATTGCTTTCGGGCCTGGACCAATTCGGCCTCATCAACGCGCTGGCCCAAACTGGTCCAGACGCGCTGACGGGCTACAAGGCGTTGGTCTGCATCTTTCTTTCGGGCGGGAACGACGGCAATAACATGGTCATCCCCGTTGACGACTATAGCTCGTATTCGGCGGCGCGCAACGCTGCGGGCCTGGCGATTCCGCAAGCCAATCTGCAACTGCTCAACCCGCTCCCGACGCCGCAGATTAACGGCACTCACTTCGGCTTTCATCCGAGCATGCCCGAATTAAAGGATCTTTTTAATCAGAACAAGGTGGCTGTGCTCTGTAACGTCGGCACGCTGGTCCAACCTTTGACGCGGGCGCAATACCAGGGCAACTCCGTGAGCAATCCTAAGCCCTACCAGCTTTTCTCTCATTCGGACCAGGTGAATCAACAGCAAACGGCTGTCTCGCTCACTCCGGCGCAATCAGGCTGGGGCGGGCGCACGGCTGACCGCCTCAACGGAGTCAACGCGGGCGCGGCTCTCCCGATGGTCATTTCGATAGCGGGTGTCAGTCTTTTCACGACCGGACAGTTGACGCGCCCGCTCGCCATCTCCGACTCGAACACATCGCTCAGCCAAGTGCTGGTCCTCAACGGCTCTGATGCCAACAAGAATACGTTGCAACAACTGCGCGCGCTCGATAACGATTCCATGCTGGTCAAGGCGTCCAACGATACGACGATCCAATCGGTCCAGACGAGCCAGGCGTTAAGCTCCGCCAGCCCGCCCGCAATGGTCTTCCCCAACACTTCCATCGGTCGGCAGTTGAAGCAGGTCGCCAACCTCATCAGCCTGCGCGGGACGCTCGGCCTCAACCGGCAAATCTTTTTCTGCTCGCTCGGCGGCTTTGATACGCACAACGTCCAACTGACGACGCAGGCCAATCTGCTTCAACAATTGAGCCAGGCGATGAAAGCCTTCTACGATGCGACAGTTTCGCTCGGCGTCGCGCAACAGGTGACAGCCTTCACGCTCGCTGACTTCGGTCGCACTTTTCAACCAGCCGGTGTGGGCGCGGCGCAGGTCGGCTCAGACCACGGCTGGGGCAATCATCAACTCATCATGGGCGGCTCAGTGAACGGCGGCAATTTTTATGGCAAGTATCCGACCCTGGCCCTCGGCGGGCCGGACGATACGGATAACCGTGGACGCTGGATACCGACGACTTCAGTGGACCAGTATGCCGCGACGCTGGCGACGTGGTACGGGCTTTCACCTTCGGACGTTCCCGTCGTCTTCCCCTACATCAATCGCTTTGCGTCTGCGGACCTGGGCTTTCTCTCTTAAGGCACGGCGGCAAGATGTTCATGCAAGCGCTGGTCCAGGAATTGACGAAGAAACGTTTGAAGCTTTTGAAGCTATTGGTCCTGCTTCTTTTCGTCGCGGGCTTTCTAGTATTCATCTTCACGGACAATCGCGGGAGCAGCATCGCGCAAGCCTATTCCGCCGGGCCGCCTGCGGGCCACACGGGCGCGCCCGGCGAATTCACCTGCGCCGAATGTCATACCGCGCAGGTCGTCGGCAATGGTCGCTTCACCATCACCGCGCCGCAGAGCTACGTGCCGGGACAGACCTACCAGATAACGGTCAATCATGTGAACAGCGACCCGACGCGATTGCGTTGGGGCTTCGAGTTGACCGCGCTGGCCGATGACCAGACGCAGGCGGGCAACCTGCAAAGCGCGGACAATCTCACGCAGATTCTTGATAACCAGGGACCAGGCAGCGCGCGCCAGTATATAGAGCACACCGCGCCCGGAACTTTCGCCGGACAACAGGGCGGGGCAAGCTGGACCTTTAATTGGACCGCGCCCTCAACCGACGTGGGCAACGTCACCTTTTACGCGGCTGGCAACCAGGCCAACAACGACGGCAATACAACCGGCGATTATATTTTTACGACCTTCGTCGCGGCCACTCCCGCAACAGCGGCTCCAGACTTCTCGCTCACCGCAACCCCCGCATCTCAATTCGTGACGCAGGGCAACAGCGTTACTTACAACCTGACCCTCAGCCCTTCGGGTGGCTTCACCGGACAAATCAACCTGAGCGTGAGCGGTCTTCCAACGGGGGCCAGCGCGAGTTTCAATCCTTCGTCCGTGACGCTCGATGATGCTTCGAGCAAACCTGCGACCTTGACCGTGACGACGAGCGGCAGCACGCCTGTCGGCACGTATCAGTTGAACATCAACGCCGCGAGCGGCAGCCTGCAACACTCTTTCCCGGTCTCGCTCAAGGTCCAGAGCACTGCGAACGCGGACCTCTCCGTGAGCCAGTCGGCTTCGCCCAATCCGGCGACGGCGGGGATGGGTTTAGGTTATCGAATCGTCGTCTCGAATAATGGTCCAGCCAACGCGACGAACGTTATCTTGACAGAGATGATGTCGCCGAGTATGACCTTAACCGCGCCGGGGATTTGCAGCGTGACCGGGCCAACTCTGACCTGTAATCTGGGCAGTCTTGGGGCGGGGACGAGCATCGTCATTAATATCGCTCTTAATCCCACGACCGCCGGGACCATCACCAACACTGTCTCTGTGAGCAGTGATGAGACTGACCCGGATTTGAGTAATAACAGCGCGAGTCTCACGACGACCGTCGAGGCACAGTCGCCCGCGCCTTCTATGACCGACCCGGCCCTCTCCGTGAGGACCGTTGTTTCGGGCCTCAACTCTCCGACGAGCATGGCATTTTTAGGGCCGGATGATTTTCTGGTCCTGGAAAAGAGCACGGGCAAAGTCCAACGTGTGACAAACGGCGCGGTCCAGAGCGCGGTCCTGGACCTGGCCGTGAATAATGCTTCCGAGCGTGGCTTGCTAGGCATCGCGTTGCATCCGAATTTCGCCGTCAACCACTTCGTCTATCTATACTGGACCGAGAGCAGCACGGGCACTGACTCCGGCAATCTGGCGGACGTGCCGCTCCTAGGCAATCGCGTGGACCGCTACATCTGGAATGGCTCGCAACTTATCTTTGACCTTAATCTCATCAAGCTGCGCGCGTACCAGGCGGACGCCAACCAGCCTTTGCGCGGCAATCACAACGGCGGCGTCATCAGGTTCGGGCCGGATGGCAAGCTCTACATCATCATCGGCGACAACGGGCGTCGCGGCCTCCTGCAAAACATCACGAGCGGCGGTCCCGTGCCCGATGATCAATACGGTGGACCTGAACCCGACGACGCGCATCTCACGGGCGTTATCCTGCGCCTCAACGACGACGGCACGACGCCCTCCGATAATCCATTCTTCAACGTCAACAGTGGATTGACGGGTCAGGCTGCCGCCAACGTGCGGAAGATTTACGCTTACGGCGTGCGCAATAGTTTCGGCATGGCGTTCGACCCGTTCTCCGCAAATTTGTGGACCGAAGAGAATGGCGACGATAGCTTTGACGAGATTAATCGGGTCAGCGCGGGATTCAACGGAGGATGGACGCAGGTTATTGGACCAGTTAATCGCATCGCTCAATACAAGGCCATCGAGTCTAGCTACGGCGCGGGGAATTTGCAGCAGCTGCGCTGGTCGCCCTCTCTCATCGCGGATACTCCGGCGGACGCGCTCGCACGGCTCTACAATCTGCCCGGCTCGCATTACACGGACCCGGAGTTTAGTTGGAAGTACGCGGTCGCTCCCGCGCCCATCGGGTTCGTGAAGGGACGCGGGCTTGGACCACAATACGAGGGCGATATGTTCGTGGGGGCGAGCCGCACCGCGCTCGCGGGCGGCTACCTGTTCCGCTTCAAACCCGGTGGCAGCAATCGCCAGCATCTCATACTCAACGATGCGCGTCTCTCGGACCTCGTCGCGGACAACGCAGACAAGTTTGACATCACGGAGAGCGAGAGCCTGCTCGCGGGCAGAGACTTCGGCATCACGACGGATATAGAGACCGGGCCCAACGGCAATCTCTTCATCGTCTCCAACACGAACAATGCGGTCTACGAAATCTACGCGACGCCGCCAACCCTTTACGTGGCGACCCTGACGGGCGCGCAGGTCGTGCCTCCGACGAATTCAAACGCGACGGGCACGGCAACTCTTCTGCTCAGCCCGGATGGCAGGAGCGCGCGCATCTCTCTCAACTTCAGTGGGCTTTCATCCGGCGAGACGGCGGCGCACATTCATGGCCCGGCGGATGTGGGCCAGAATTCCAACCAGGTTTACGCGCTGCCTTTCGGCCAGTTCAGCGATTATCAAATCAACTTTCCCGGACCAACGCCCAACCCCGAACTGCTTTACATAGACCTTCACAGCAACGCGTTTCCCGGCGGGGAGATTCGCGGGCAGTTTAAATCCGTGGCGACGGCGAGCAGCCTACAGTTCGACGCTTCGAGTTACAGCGTGTCGGAGAACGGCGGGAGCGCGGTCATCACGGTCAATCGTTACGGCGATACGTCGGGCGTCGTGACGGTTGATTACGCGACGAGCGACGGCACGGCGACTGGCCGCACGGATTACATCACCTCTTCCGGCACGCTCTACTTCGCCGCAGGTGAAACCAGCAAGAGCTTTAACGTCTTGATAGAGGATGACGCGTACCCGGAAAGCAGCGAGACTATCAACCTGGCCCTGAGCAATCCGACGGGCGGCGCGTTTCTTGGCAGTCCCAACACGTCCATTCTCTTCATCAATGACAACGATACGACGACGCCCGCTTCTAACCCGCTAGACGATGCGAAGTTCTTCGTGCGGCAGCAGTATCTAGACTTTCTCAACCGCGAGCCTGACGCTGGCGGTCTGGATTATTGGACCAACGAGATTACGAGGTGCGGCGCGGACACGGCCTGTATCAATAGCCGAAGGATAGGCGTCAGCGCGGCCTTCTTCATCGAGACTGAATTTCAAGAGAGCGGCTATTTCGTCTATCGCCTGTATAAATCCGGGCTGGGCCGTCAACCGACTTTCGCGGAGTTTACGATTGACCGCAGCCGCGTCGTCGGCGGCAGTAACCTCGAAGCGAGCAAGACCGCCTTCGTCAATGAGTTCATCACGCGCGCGGAGTTTCTCGCGCAGTTTCCGCAGAGCATGACGCCTGAGCAATATGTTGACAAGCTGAACGCGAACACGGGCAATGCGCTGACGCAGGCGCAGAGGGATGCGTTGGTGAATGGTTTGAAAGGTACTTCGCCGACCGAAACGCGCGCGACCGTCTTGCGCAAGGTGGCGGATAACTCCGTCTTCAAGGGGCGAGAATTTAACCCCGCTTTCGTCTTGATGCAATACTTCGGGTATCTCAGGCGCGAGCCGGAAACGGGCGGCTATCTCTTCTGGCTCGATGTCTTGAATAACAGGGAGCCCGGAAACTTTAGAGGCATGGTCTGTTCGTTCATCACCTCTGCGGAGTATCAACAGCGATTCGGTTCGGTCGTCACGCGCACGAACAGGGATTGCGCGGGCGTCAAATGATTATTCAAAGTCGTCCTTATTTTCCGGCCCCATCTTCGTCACCTCTTTCAACACGCTCTCGTCCGGGTCCGGGCTAATCATCAGAGGATCCTGGTCTGTGTGAACGACGAGCCTGGCCTCCCTGCCTGTCGGTCTGATGATGAAGCGTTGTGGACCCTTCGGCATGAGGAGTTCAACGGGAAACGGGTCTAAGAAAGGCTCGCCTCGCTGTCTTTGTCTCAAGATAAACTCGAACACTCTGCCTTCTTTGCCCTCCCTCTGCTGCGTATAGGTCAAGGCGTAGTTAGGGTGGCCGGTCCCGTAAACCCAGCGCGCAAAAAATTCCTTGAGGTTGGTGCCGGAAGCCTTTTCGAGCGCGGCGCGTAAATCTTCCGTGGTCGCTGTGGAATTTTTGTGGGCCATGTAATAAGCGCGTATGCCGTTGAAGAACGCCGCGTCTCCGAGACGCATGCGCAGCATGTGCAGGACACACGCGCCCTTCTGGTAGTTGTTCGCGTTGAGAAGCTTGAAGAGGTCTTCCGTGTCCGTGTCGTAGATGGGCGCGCGGCGCGTTTGCTCGTAAGCGAAATACTCGTAGGCTTCGCGCACCATGTAATCATGAAAGACCTCTTTGCCTTCCGCTTGTTCAAGGAAGAGGCCCGCGAAGTAGGTGGCGAAGCCCTCGCTCAACCAGAGGTCGGACCAGGTCTTCCCGGTCACGGAATCACCGAACCATTGATGCGCTATCTCGTGCGCGATGACTTCTTCGATGCCCTGGCGAATATTGAAGCGGCGACTCATCGCTGGCGAATCCTTGCGCGGCTCAAAGAGCGTGCTCGGGAAGACGATGGCGCTTGAATTTTCCATGCCGCCGAAGCGCGTCGCGCCTTCGATGAGCGCGAGCTTCTCGTAAGGGTAGGGCGCGATGGTCCGGCTGAAGAATTCCAGGACCGGAGCGGCGGGCGCGAAGCCCTGCATCGCAAACGCGCTATCCGATTGCGGGACGTAATAACTGAGCGGCGTGACCGCCTTTATCTTCGGCTCGACGAGCGCGCCCCGGCTGATGGAGATGACCATGCAGTATGGCGGGATGGGCACGTCTTCTCTGTAATTCCAACGCGTCAGGGCAGCCGCCGCTTTGGAACTATTATTGACGGAGACGAACTGCCCGTTGGCGACGACCAGATAGTTCGCGGGAGCGAAGACCTGAAAGTTGACGGTCGCTTTGGCCGACGGGTGGTCCAGGCAAGGTATCCAATGATGCACACGGTCGGGCCAATTATCGCCGGTGGCGGACGCCCTCCCGTCTTTATCCGCCGTCAACACTAAACCGTCCTTCGGTCGCCCATGATAAGCGACCGCGATGTTGAGGCGCGCACCCTCGCGCGCCGCGACGGGCAGCGTGACGACGAGCGCGCCCGGACGACGCTCGTAGCTCGCCCGTAACTTGCCGACGTTGACCGAATCAACGGGCATCTCTCCGAAATCAAGGTCAATCGTCTTGACCTCACCTTTGAGAATAAGAACGGTGATGACGGCGCGCGCATTTGTGATTTCGGAAAGCTGCTCGTTGAAGGAGAGCGAGACATCATAATGAAGCGGTCGCCAGGTCTCTATCACGCGCTCGTGTCGCTCGGCCATCGCTAGCGCGAAGGACGAGAGCAGGAGAAGAGAGACGAGCAGGATGCGAGATAAGCTATCGTAGATTGAAGCGGGCTGTTTATTCATTGAACGGATTCCTGGACCAATAATTCGCTTGACTTACTGACTGCCTCTCATCTTCCGGCCTTCAGCGAAAGCCGAGCATCAACAACGCCGAGCGGTCTGAGACCTCGCCGCCCTTCTCTTTCCAATTCATGTAGGCGGCCAGTTCATCTTTTGTCACGGGGCGATTGCCGAGGCGCGCGGCGGGCGTTCTTTCAAAAGCCCTGTCGGTCAACGCCATGTGCGGCACGCGCACATGCAGCGCGCCCGGTTGGGCCAACGCGCTCTCAGCCGCCTCGACATCAGGGAAAAATTCTTCGTAAGCGAGCAAGTGCCAGGTTGGCCCATGCTCGCTCTCTTCGACGGCGAGCACGCGAAGCAGGCCGAAACCGCTTTCGAGTTGGAACACCAGGTCATCGCCCGGAAAGAATGTTTGCGCCACGGCCTCTCAACCTTTCGCAGTTTTTTTGCCGCACAAAAACAGGCCACATCACGCGCCAGCTTAACACACGCATGCGATTTTACATTTGGATTTTGGAGTGCAGATTAACGGCGACTGAAAATCGCTTTGCAAATCCAAAATCTAAAAACTAAAATCAGAAATCGCATGGGCCAATTCGATACTCAGAAGGATTACTACTCGGTTCTCGGCGCGCAAACGGATGCGTCCAGGGGCGAGATAGAGCGTCTCTATAAGCGTCAGGCGCAGCAGCATCACCCGGACCTCGCGGGCGGCGACGAAGAGCGCATGAAGTCTCTCAACGAGGCTTATGGCGTGCTGCGCGACGACGCCACCCGGCGCGCTTACGATGCTGGACGACAGGGCGCGAAGCCGGGCGCAAGGCGACGCTCGGATGAGCGCAACGCGCCGCCCGTCGCTCGCGCGCAGGGGGCGCAGGCCGATGCCGTCTACGGGCGTTGCGTGGGCGCGATACTCTTGCTCGCAGCCGGGCTGGTCCTCCTATTACTGGTCCGGTTTCAATGGATATGGTTTCTCTGGCCGCTCGCCATTCTGGCCGGGCTGGTCATGGTCTTCGGCGTCCTGATGGCGCGGTCGGCGATGCTGGCGATGAGAGAATCGCTATCGCTCACGCATCCGGCGCGCAGGCATACGCTGGTCCAGGAGGCGGTCTTCTGGTCCATCGTCTGCGGCGGCGGCTACGGAGTTTACCTGGTGTTGAGCGCGGTCTGAAGAGAGTTGACTGAGGAACCAAAGAGGCTATGAACATCACGGGGCTGGACCTATTATTTCTCGAAGTCAATAACCTGGAAGAGTCCGTCGCGTTTTATCAAGAGCAACTCGGACTTGAAATCCTGACGCGCAATGAGCAGGCGGAACCGCCGATGGCCACCTTGCGCGCGGGCCGCTTAAAGCTCACGCTCGTCGAGCAGCCGGAAACGATGTTGCGGCGCGGGCGCGGCGTACACTTTTTTCTGGGCGTGACGGACGTTGACGCTTACTACGCGGAGTTGAGCGCGCGCGGGGCTTTGATTGCGCCTCCGGCGGACGAGGGCTGGGGCGGTCGCTTCATCACGCTGCAAGACCCTGACAAGTACAGGTTGTTCTTCGTGACCTGGACCAATAATGAGAGTTCATCTGAGGGCACGCCCGTTTAATCTTCACAAGAGTTCGGCTTCAAGCTGCTATAATAAAGTCACTCCCGAAATCTTTCAGTCAGGTGATTCAATCATGCGTTACGTAGAGAATCCGCCCAATCCCTGGCTCAAGCATTCGGTCGAGTGGATCGGTGAGCCGCCCGAAGCGAGGCTTGAAGTTTTCGAGGAGACAGAAACACGCTCCATCATCACCCATAACAACAGCCCCGACGTGGGCTTCGATTATTCCGTCAACTGCTATCGCGGCTGCGCCCACGCCTGCACCTACTGTTTCAGCAGGCCGACGCACGAATATCTGGGCTACGGCGCGGGCACTGACTTTGAACGCAAGATCGTCGTCAAGGTGCGTGCGCCCGAACTCCTGCGCGCGGAGTTGATGAAGAAAAGCTGGCACGGCAACGCGCTCACTTTCTCCTTCACCTCGGACCCTTACGTGCCGCTCGAAGCTCATTACGGGCTCACGCGCAAGTGCCTCGAAGTCTGTCTTGAGTTTCGCAACCCGGTCGGCATCGTGACGAAGTCCGCGCTCGTGCGCAGAGACGTGGACCTCATCGCGCAACTCGCGCGCGAGGCGAGCGTCAGCGTCTTCTTCACCATCCCCTTCATGGACTACGAGACGGCGCGCGCCGTCGAACCCTTCGCGCCGTCGCCGGAGGCGCGCTTCAGGGCTATGGAATTGCTGGCCGCCGCAGGCATCAAAGTCGGCATCGGCCTCGCGCCGGTTATCCCCGGACTCTCGACGGACATCCCGCAACTGCTCAAGCGCGCCCGTGAAGCAGGAGCGCGCAAAGCCTTCATGACGATGCTGCGGTTGCCCGGCAGCGTCGCGCCCTATTTCGAGCAACGCTTGCGCGAACGATTGCCGACGAAAGCGGAGCGCGTGCTCAGTCGTATACGAGAGGCGCGCGACGGCAATCTCAACGCGAGCGAGTTCGGCGAGCGCATGCGCGGCAAAGGCGAATACTGGAAAGCCCTGGAACGTCTCTTCGATGTTCATTGCGCGCGTCTCGGATTTAACCTCGAACGTGAAGGCTCATACGCGCACGAGGAGGGCGGTTCTTTTCGCAGGCCAACGGCGCAGGGGAATCTTTTTGACTAACCTTCGGCGCGACGCTTCATCTATAATGACAGGCACGCTCTATCAATCCTGGTTGTGAGGAGAACTTTTGCGCATGATCACCATCAGGGATGTGATACGCGAACGCGAGCCTTATTCAGTGCGCCTGACGGAGACGGTGCTGGAAGAAATAAATTAACAGGGCGATGAACTCAAATTGTTACATGAATATATCTCTCATTAAAAACGGGCGGCGCGCGCCGCTCATCTCTCAAGCGATGCATCTGGTTTATGCGGCCCTCGCCGTCAGCTTAGTCTTCATCAACGCCTGCGGGCAGCAACCGAAGGGCAAGGGCGCGGGCGAGGTTGAAAGCACGTCCGACGGGAAAATAAGCTTTCGCGTCGAGACCGTTGCGAGCAATCTACAAGTGCCCTGGTCCATCGTCTTCACGCCGGATGGACGCATGCTCTTCACGGAGCGGCCCGGCAGAGTGCGCGTGATGGAGAAAGGCTCTCTGCGCCCCGAACCCCTGGCGACCATCGCGGATGTCGAAGCCAGAGGCGAGAGCGGCTTGATGGGCCTCGCGCTGCACCCGCAGTTCTCAACTAACCACCTTCTCTATCTCTCTTATGCTTATGATGCGAGCGACGGGCAACGCATACGCGTCGTGCGTTATCGTGAGACTGGAAGCGCGCTCGTCGAGCCGAAGTTGATTATAGAGAATATTCCGGGGGCGCGTTATCACGCGGGCTGCCGCCTGCGCTTCGGGCCTGACGGCAAGCTCTACATCACGACGGGCGACGCGGGCCAGCGCGAGATAGCGCAGCAACTCAATTCGCTCGGCGGCAAACTCCTGCGCTTGAACGACGACGGCACGATTCCGCAGGACAACCCTTTCGTTGGTCGCTCAGACGCGCGCGCCGAAATCTGGACCTACGGCCATCGCAACTCGCAGGGCATAGACTGGCAGCCCGGCTCTAATCTTCTCTTCGACACGGAGCATGGCCCGTCCGGCTTTGATGGACCCGGCGGCGGCGACGAGGTCAATATCGTAGAGCGCGGGAAGAACTACGGTTGGCCCACCATTCATCACAGGCAGACGCAGGCCGGACTCGAATCTCCGCTCCTCGAATACACTCCGGCGGTCGCGCCCGCGAGCGGCATGTTCTATCGCGGCTCGGCGTTTCCGCAGTTTAAGGGCAACTTCTTTTTCGGAGGCTTGGTGGGCGAGCGTATCATTCGCGTCGTGCTCGACGGCAGGCGAGTAGTGGCCCAGGAATCCTTGCTGCAAGGCAAGTACGGTCGCATACGCGACATCACGGAAGGGCCGGACGGCTCCATCTATTTCTCCACCTCGAATAGGGACGGGCGCGGCCACCCCACGAGCGACGATGACCGCATCCTCCGTCTCGTTCCGGTAAAGAACGGCAAGTAAGAAAGCCGGAAGGGTGAAGCATGAGAGACTAGCTATTCAATTTTCAATAGCTCGTCTCTCATGCTTCACCCTTGCTCATGCATAATTGCTTTCAGACTTTTTGGGCCAGGACGGCAGTTTTGCTCCAGCCGATAGGATGCAGTGGGGGGAACTCGTAGTTCTTGACGATGCGAAAATAGCGCGTGGTGTTCTGCGTGACTTCCTGCGGCGGGTGCGCCTTGAAACGGAAGAGGACTTCGAGCAGGGTGCTGATGGGTGATGGCTTGACGGGCAGATGCAGCAGGTAGCCGCCGGGCTTGATGACGCGGGCCAGTTCGCTGAACCCGTCGCTCAAGGGGACGTACTCCAACGCTCCGCTCGTCACGATGAGGTCGAAGGAATCATCCGCGAAGGGAAGCGCGAGGACGTTGGCTTGTATGAAGTTGACGTGATGCCTCGTCCTCTGGCCCGCCGTCTCCGCGACGGCCTCGCGCGCAGTCTCTATGGATGAAGCCGAAAGGTCTACGGCGGCGATGTTGACGGGCACGCTCAGCGCCTTGAGCAAGGCCAGCGTCAGCAGGCCGGTCCCGCATCCGGCGTCCAGGATTCTCGCGCCGGGCTTGAGCGGGAGCGGGTGGTGGCGCAAATAATGGTCCAGCGAGCGCCCGTATCCGTTAAACTTGAAGGTGATATTATAGAGCTTGGCAATCTGGTCATAGAACGAGCCGGTGCCGGTCTCCGTCTTCAAAGGTATCGCTATCTGAACCATGTTGGTGTTGATCCCCCTGCTTCGCGTCTAAGCACATCTCCAACTGGAAAGCATACAACGGCAAAGCTAACAGACCAGTCATGAATGTATGGTAAATCCCTGAAGTCGTGCCATTGTAGACCAGCAAGCCCATTTTTATCCACCCGTCCAAAATCTAAAAGCCCCGGCCCCCGCAAGAAATCGCCCGTCGGCCCGTTCCTTACTGGTAGCAGACGGACCTGCATTTCGTTGTAGGAGGAGCGAGAGATGAGAAAAGCTTTGATAGCGTTCGCGTGCATCGGCATTATCCTGCTGGTCGCGGGTTCACTGGCCCTATCGCACGGGCGAACCGATGTCACGATTGAACCTGTGAGCGTGTCCGAGACCGATAACACAAATGAAGAGGCGACGATTGAAGCGACGATTGAGACGAGCGGCGAACCCGACGTGATTCAAAATGCGGGGTTCGAGGTCGAAGTGCTGGTTGACGGGCGACCTCTGGAAGAATACTACGCGCGCGGCAGGCGTTACGTTGAAGCTCTAGAAGGCGCGGAGTATGAATTGCGCGTCACGAATCCGCTGCCGGTGCGCGTCGCGGTCGCACTCTCCGTGGACGGATTGAACACGATTGACGCGCGCCGTGCGACGGCCTGGAATTCCAGCAAGTGGGTCATAGAACCCTACGGCTCCATACACATCAGCGGCTGGCAGATGAGTTCCGCGCGGGCGCGCCGTTTTTACTTCACGAGCGAGCGCGATTCCTATGGCGCGAAACTGGGCCAGACCGCCAACCTCGGAAACATCTCCGCCGTCTTTTTCCGTGAACGTGCGCCCGTCTCCATCGCCCCGCCGCCGCGCCAGCCCATCAGGCCGCTTGACGACGAACGCAGCAATAAGAGCGAGTCGCCGTCAGCGCGCGAGTCCGCGCCGCAGGACAGCAGGGGCGACAGCGCGGCCAGCGCGGCCAGGTCCAAAAATGCGCAAGCATATCCCACGCCGGATGACGATTACGC
>JAXDFO010000148.1:0-9107 GCA_034665545.1 Blastocatellia bacterium | reverse complement strand
GCCCGCGACTAATACCTCTCGCCTGAGCGCGGAGAGAAAGTAGAAATGTAGGCTGCGGTCCACCAGTTCGCCGCGAAAGAGATTCATGAAAATCCAGGCGCAGCCGAAGAAGACGACCGTGCGCAGGATTAACGCGTTGTAGAGCGCGGAGAAGATGACCGGGTACTGGTTGAAATCCGCGAGCGGGCCGGAGCGTTCCCTCACCGAATGCTCTACGACACGTCCCTGTGCGTCAAGCACGTTCGTCTCCGTGCGCTCGCTGCCTCCGAAGACGGCCATCGCCACCACCAGCATGATCGGCAGCAGGGCCAGCAAGTAGATGAGGACGGCGCGGCGGCTCAGAAAGTTTTTCTTGACCTCAAGCCGCAGGATGGCTGCGACCTGGCGCATCCAGAGAGACCAGGGCAGCCCCCCCGCGCTCTTTTCCACCTGGGCCACTTCGACTGTGGAACTCATCAATGATCTCCCTCCGAACCTATCAAGTACTGGTAAACAGCGCTGAGGTCATCATCAACCGGCGCGATTGACTCGACGTTAATCTCGCCCTCCGTCACGACCTGGTTGAGCAGCAAGTAGAATTGGTCCGCGTCCTTCGTCTTGATGAAGAGGCCGCGACGGTCTTCATGCAGCTTGGCCTCGACCACCGAATCCTGCTCGAAGACGCGCGCCGCCAATGTCGAAGGGCGGTCGCACCGAATCAGGATTTGCATCGGGTGTTCTTCCATCTCGTCGCGGACGCCGTGAATGTTTCCTTCCGCCACCACGTAGCCGTTGTTCAAGAGCACGACGCGATCCGACATCATATCAACTTCGTGGAGGATATGACTGGAGATGATGAGATGCAATCCTTCGGAAGCCAACTGGCGAAAGAGCGCGATGGTCTCGGCGCGGACCATCGGGTCAAGCCCGTTCAAGGGTTCATCGAGGATGAGCACGGCTGGCCCGTGCGCGATTGATTGGGCCAACCTGATGCGCTGCCTCATGCCCTTGCTGTAGGCCGCCACCTTGCGGTCGGCAGCGTCGAGCAGGGTCACGCGGTCGAGCGCGCGCATCGTCAACTCGTCGGCCTCGTCTCGCTTCATCCCGTTGACGAGCAGGAATGAACTGATGAGTTCGCGGCCCGTCATGCCTTTCGGAAAAGAATCGAACTGCGTGCAATAGCCGACCTTGCGAAAGAGTTCCTGGGGTTGGTCAGTCGGCGTGCCGAGGACCGTGACATGCCCGCGCGACGGCCTGAGCAGTCCCGTCATGAGATTCATGATGGTGCTCTTGCCCGCGCCGTTTGGGCCAACTAGACTGGTGATGCCGGGCGCAATCTGTAGGTTGACGCAGTTGACGCCGAGTATCTCGCCGTAAAACTTTGAGACATTGTCAAAGACGATCATGTGCTCTGTCGTCTCGCTCTTCATCATCATTTGACCACCTCGTAAGCGCGCACTTTGCGCGAGAGCAGCCACAGGCAGAGGGCGCAGAGCGCGAGGAGCGCGAGCCAGGAGCACCAGAGCGGAGGCTCGTACAGCCTGACGTTGACGAACTCGTGCCCGTTATAAAAGCCTTCGACGTGGCCCGTCTGTTGTTGGAACGACCCGAAGAGGCCGGACCAGACGTTGGCGATGAGCGCGCGAATGCTGATGAGATGGCCCACACGCGTCATAAAAATCGCGTTGATAATCTCACCGAAAATCGAAGGGATGAAGAAGAGGCCGAGCAGTGCCGCGCTCGCCGCGACGCGCCACTTGACCCACGCCGAGACGGCCTGCGACAAGAGCGCGAGGACCAGTATCCAAATCCAGCTTCCCAGGAAAATCCCGCTCGCAATCCATAGATTATGGACCAGCCAGCCGCCGCCCTCCAGGTAAGCCTGAAACGCGAAGAGCAGCAAGCCCGGAATCCAGGTGATGGCCGAGAGCAGTATGAGCACGACGGACATCTTACCCAGCACGTACTCCGCGCGCGAGAAGGGGCGGCACAGGTAGAGCGGCAACGCGTTGTTAGACAAATCACGCGAGACGAGCGGTGGGCCAATCAGTAAGTTAATGAAAAAAGCTATCGGACCCTGGACCTGCAAGTATGTCTCGAAGAAAGAACCGTTGATGGGCAGCAGTTCCCTCACATCAATTTTCATGATGGCGATGGCGTTGACATTGTGATGCAGGTAAATCAGTATCGCCGCGATGAGCGGGTAGAGGAAACAGAGCGCGAAGAGGCCCGTGAATAATTTGGACCTGAAAACATCCCCGTAGGCGTGGCGCGGAATGATGAGAAAACGCGACCACTCAGGCGTCAGCCTGCCTCTGAACTGGTCGTAGGTGCGTTCATAAACTGCCATTGCCGTCCTCCATCGCCTTGAGGAAGATGTCTTCCAGCGAATCGCGTTTGTAATTGAGCCGACGAATCTGGACCCCCTGCTGCGCCGCGATGCGGTAGAGGTCGCGTATCTCCGTTCCCTGCTGCAAGACTATCTTGAGGCGATGGTCGCCGGTCAGCGCATACTCACAGCCAAGCTTGCCGACGGCCTCCCCGAAAGCGTGCTGGTCGCCGCGCGTCTCCAACATGAGAAACTTTTGATTCGACCTGCGCTCCTCTTCCAGGTTGCAATAGGTGGCGATGCGCCCGTCCTTCAGGACCAGTATTTCCTCGCAGCATTCCTCCACATCAAGGAGCAGGTGCGAGGAGAGCACGATGTTCGCGCGACCGCTATCGCGTATCTCTCGTATGAGACGAATCATGCGCTGGCGCGCGGGCGGGTCAAGCCCGTTCGTCGGCTCATCCAGAAAAATGAGACGCGGCCCATGCACGATGGCCTGCGCGAGTTTGGCGAGTTGCTTCATCCCGAGCGAGTAAGTGTCGAGCGTGCGATACCGCGCCTCGCCGAGTCCGACGTAGAAGAGAGCCTCGTGCGCGCGTTCGAGCGCGGCGTTCGCGGGCAGGCCGGACAGTTCCGCCATCAGGCGCACGAAGTGAACGCAAGACATCTTGGCGATGAAGGAATCGCGCTCCGGCATGTAGCCGATGAGCGTGCGAATCTTTTTATCTTCCGCCGTGATGTCCTGTCCGAGGATACGCGCCGCTCCAGAAGTGACAGGATAAAATCCCAGCAGCGTGTGAATGAGCGTCGTCTTGCCCGCGCCGTTCGGTCCGAGCAGGCCGATGGCGCGCCCGCGCAATTGACCGCGCAACTCTTTCAAAATCGGACGCCCCCCGAGGTTGACGTTCAAGCCGTCAAGCTCTATGACGGGCGGCTCGGACGATGGGGCCATGATTACTGGTCCAGGCAGATGGTCAGGCGAGTTGATGGGGACGGTTGAATTATTCATGTGATTGTTTACGACGCGCGCTGGCTCTCGCGTCTTCAAGCTTCAACTGCTGATGACCGTTAAGTAGCTTCGGCGTTGTTGTAGAAACCGACGGAGCGGACAGTATATAACCTGTCCATCCTTCATCGCTAACTGACGGGCGCATGCTCTCTCTCTGGCGCGTTACTCTGTACGTCTGATGAGGCGCACAAGTTCTGGACCTTTTAAGAGCAGACAGAAGATGCCCCAGGCGAGCGCGACGATGGTCCTGACGGTGAAGCCGGGCCATTGATTAACGATGAAGATGGAGAGCCCGAGCGCAATCAGAATCCCGCCGTTGAGGAGGCTTTCGCTGCTTGCCGCTTCGGTGTCCAACCCGTGTTTGATAATCTGGCTATGCCTCATAACGATTCCCTTCCGGTGAATAAAAGTTGAGGGCGGCCAAAGACGAAGGCGGCTCAACTCGGAAAAATTAGGGCGCGCTTTACTGGTCCAAAAATGCAGGACGCTGGCCCGGTTGAATTATTGGTCCAACCGGGCCAGCGCATTTTTTAATTGTGCAAGAGCCTATTTTTCATGCATCCCTTTTTGCAGGATATGCTGAATCTCGAAGGCGTTCGGCATCCCCAGAAGGCTCGCCGGACTCAGCCCGAACGGGCCGCCCTCTGTGTTGGCCGCGAAGGTGATGTGGTCGCCCTCTGCGTAAGCGTAAGCCAGGGTCGGGGCCATCTCGCTCGCCATCGCCTTCAAAGCCTGCTGCTGCTCTTCGGGCAGATTCTTGCCAGCGTCGCCCATGTGCTGCGCAATCGGTTCGAGCACGGGCGCGAGGTTGTGATAGAAGAGCGCGGAGAAGTTCGCGTTGCCGTCCGCCGGAAGCCCTGCCGTGAAGCGGGGCGAACGCAGCAACGTATAACCCGAATCCTTGTAACGCAGGGCGCGGTCAACGAGCGCGCGCGTCGGGGCGACGACCATGTAGCCGTTGATGAAAGTGTAGTTGACTTCGAGGGGCAGGCCCACCGTCTTCAAGGTGTAGAAGGTGCGTCCACCGATGTCCGCGCGCTCCCACTGAAGCATGTTGCTGCGTCCTTCCTTCGTCGCCTGTTGATTCACTTCACCGACGACCTTTTCCAGCGTCGCCTGTAGATGCGCCGGGTCGTTCACTTCAAAAACCATCTTCCACGAAGGCGTGGGCAAAATTGGACCATCAATCGCAAAGGCGAACTCACCGCCGAGCGGCGCGGCGAAATCCTTGCGCACGTCCAGGCCATGCTCCGTCTCAAGCTTCTTGAGTTGGTCCTGCAATCCGGGAGACGTGGTCTCGATGACGCCGAGCAGGTCGTCAACCAGCGCGACCGGGTTCTTGACGACGAAGCCCGCGACCACATTAGCGTCCGGCGAGATGTATTCGAGCGAACCCATAGGACCGGGCGCGGCCAGCCATGAGACGATTCCGTGCTGCGACTCGTTGAAGGAGAGGACGGCGCGGCTGTGCGTCTTGCCTGAGACTTCTTTCTGGTCCAGGATAAAGTATTTGAGATTGGTCAAGCCGAGTTGCTGCAAGGCTCCCTCGCGCTTCTGGTCTTCGGCGTTCTTGATGCGCTGGCTCTTGGTCTGCTCGATAATCTTCTGCAAGTCAGCGGCGACTATCAGCCCTGCGCCCTCGTGGTAAATCTCGGAGATGCGCGCATAGAAGGGCGTCGAGGCGAAGGTGTTCGCGCCGGGCGATTGTAGATTCTTCGCCAGCGATTGCAGTTCCTCAAGCTTGGGACTGGCGGCGAAAAGGTTGTCGTGAATCCAGACGAAAATTTCTGGCCGTGTCCTCTCGTTCTTATCATTGGACTGTGCGGCGTCGTTGTTGCTGACAGTCAGGGGATCGTCAATGATACGCACGGCTGGGCCATGATTGGATTCGGTGGAAAGCGACTTAAGCTGTCCTTCGAGGAAACTGCGGAAGCTCGCAGCATCCTTTAATTGGGCCAGGACGAGCGGGCCGACGGGCTTGCCTGCGGCGTCAATGCTCGCGCCGACGGCGATCTCGTCTCCGAGACGCTCGCCGAATTCGCGCACTCTATCGAGCGTCTGGTCCAGGCCGGGGCCTTTCCTTCCCGCGCGTTCATTCTCAATCCAGTCGCGGAGGGCGGGGTTCTGCTTGATGCGTTCCTGCATGATGCGGTGCGACTCGCTCAAGGTCTCGCTCAAGTTCGGCAGCGCGGCGTAGAGCACAGTGTTCTCCGGCATCAGGTCCAATAATCCGGTCGAAGTGCGGACGCCTGGGCGCGCGACGTTGTTCAAGTCCCTGCGCAGCGTGTTCAACTCCGGCAACGATTTCGCGTAACGCGCGGCGTCGCGGCTCCAGCTAATCTCGTCCTTGACCGGAATCTGCTGGATGCTCGGGTGCGTGGTGGCCTGTTCGCCCGGATGAATAACGCGTTCCTGCCCGGCGTGGTCCAGGTGGACTTCGCCTTCGATGACGGAGACGCGCGAACCCTTCGTTCCGGTGTTGACGGAGAAGGTCGTGCCCGTCACGGAGACCAGAGAATCGCCCGTGTCAACGTAGAGATGGCCGCCCTTCTGCTTGGCCGCTTCGACGATGATGCTGCCACGGTCGAGGTGAATGGTCGCATCCTTACCGTTCTGCGTGAGATAAAATTCAGAGCGGTCCTTCATCTCTATGGACGAGCCGTCGGTCAATTTGAGCACGGCGTGAGCGTCCTTCGCGGTGCGAATGCTCTCGCCCTTGCCGATGGCCTGGCCCGCGCTCAAGGGGCTACTCCTGGTATCGTCAACTTTGAAGACCGGACCTTCCGCCGCTTGAACGGTGGCGTTGAGCGCGCTGCCGAAAGGCGTGAAGCGTTGCATGAGGGGAATCACCAGGAGGCCGAAGCCGACGACCAGCATGGCCGCGATGCCCCAGCGCAGGTAGACGGGCTGCATGCTGTAACGCTGCATGAAGCCGGGCTTGCTGGTTTTGAAATTGACTTGCGCGGGCGCGCCCGAACGCGCGGCCTTGAGAGCCTTGCGACAGGGGATGCACTCGTGCGTGTGGTCCTTGAAAAGAAGCGTGCGCGCTTCCGACAACTCGCCCTTGAGATAGCCAGGGATGAGCGATTGAAAGTCAGCGCAATTCTCTATCCGCTCGGCGGCGGCGTGCGTTGGTGTATTCTCAGTCATAAATGCTCCGGCGTTTTCGCTGTTGATTTTGGACCAGGCGCGCGTGCCCGCGCTTTCGATGACGCGCTGGTCAACCTGCTCGTCACGAATCGAGGCGGTGACGTTGTCAAAAATGGCGTTGAGGTCTTGATTACTCTTCATGATGTTTCTCCAAATATTCACCGATCTCTTTGCGCAGCCTGGTGCGCGCGCGATGCAGGATGACGCCGACGACCATCTGCGATGAGCCGGTCATCTCCGCAATCTCACGATTCTCGTAGCCCTCGAAGTAACGCAGGACGAACATCTCTGCGGCGGTCGTGCCCAAACGCGCGACGGCCTGCTGAATCAACTTTCGCAGTTCGCTATCCGCATGTTTCTGTTCGGGGTTTTGCGAGTGGTTCTGGACCAGGTCTGTTTCGACATCTTCGATGGCGACCGCTTTGGCCCTCGTCCGGCTGCGCATTAAATCCAGAGAGGCGTTGATGGCGGCGCGCAGAAGGTAGGCTTTCGGGTTAGCCGAGAGGTCTTGTTTCTCTCGATTGCGCACGAGGCGCAGGAAGACCGTTTGCAGCACGTCTTCGGAATCTGCCGCGCTGCCGGTTATCCTGTGGGCCGTGCGGAAAATCTGTTCGTGGTGCTCGCGGAAGAGGTTTTCCAACTCTCCGGGTGGACTTGCGAGTGGTCTAATCTGTTTGACGGCAGCTAGCACGGCTTCCTCCTTCTCATTGTCTCCACTCATATAACGCTCCTCCCGCCGCTTTATTAACACCGGAGAGCGTTTTTCTCAAATTTTTTGTTTAATTTTCCTCCGAACCTAGACAAACACGGCCTCGCGCGGCTAATATTTCGCGCGAACGATTGTCCTTTTGAAGCATCAATCAATCAAAGCAAGTCGCAAGATGATGCCCGCTTGAATTCTATTTTGACAGAGAAGAATCGGAGAGATAATGAAACGTTGTCCCACATGTACACAGCTTTTTGAAGACTCGCAGAGTTTTTGCGCCAACGACGGCACGCGCCTGCTCGCGGACGAACCGGCGGCCCCCGACTTCGACCCGATGGCGACCATCATGTCGCCCCCGCCGTCCAGCACCGGCGAATTCCGCTCGCCCTCGCAAAACTTTACGGACCCGCCGACGCCGCCCGCGCCCGCCTCATGGATGGACACGCCGACTCCCACGCCACCCGCGCCTGCGCCACAGCCCTGGTCCGGCGGCGGCATGGCGTCGCAACCGCAGGGCGGCATGCCTTCTTACGCGCAGACGCAGAATCAACAGAACACGCTCGCCATCGTCTCGCTCGTCTGCGGCGTGCTGAGCATCCTCTGCTTCGGACTCTTCAGTGGCATCCCGGCCATCATTACCGGCTACATGCAATTGAACAAGATCAAGAGCGACCCAGTGAACTTCGGCGCGCGAGGCATGGCTATCGGCGGCATGGCGACGGGCGCAGTCGGCACGCTCATCAGCATCCTGACCATCCTCATTTTTCTGGCGGGCGCAATCGGCAGCCGCTAGAAGAAACGGCAGGAGTCAGGAGCCAGGAGTCAGAATAGCTGAGCTTTCAACAACTGCAAGCTTCAACTATTCCTCTTCTGGCTCCTGACTCCTGCTTTAATTAAGCTCGTCAATCTGCAAGCCGATAGGCTCCGCGCCCGCTCCCTTGATGCCGTCAATGACGCGCGCGACCTCGCCATACTTGACAGAGCGCGGAGCCTTGATGAAGACGGTCTTTTCCACGCGCAGGTCTTCCGGCAAATCCGTGCGCCCCTCCATCCCGTACTTGTAATCGTGATTCCGTTTTCGCTCTTGAAATAGCTGGACCAATTTCTCGCTCAACTTCCCCGTATCGTTGACCGAACCCATCCCATCCAACCCGTTCAGTTTGAGATTCAAATCATCATCCACCGAAACGACGAGCGTATTACTATTCGGTTTCGGCGGCGGCGCGTCAGGCGACGGCGGCTCAGGAAGGAAAGCACGGAAGCGGCTCTGCTTCAGTGGCGAGGCCACCATGAAGATAATCAACAGCACCAGCAGCACGTCTATCAAAGGCGTCACGTTAATCACAGGCACGGCCCTCTGCGCGCGTTCCATCTCATTCGATTTCATGGTCCAATAATCACCTTTCGCTAGTAGCTGCTTATTCGTTTCGGTTTTTCCCGTCAGGCTATTTGGACACCGCCGCGAACGGAAAGTTCCAGCGCGTTCGTCTTTGCCGGAACTGGCCGTCGGCGCAAATCGTTTGGTTAATTGATAAAAGTTTGAGATATTTTAACTTGACCCGCGAGCGAGATACTGAAGGCGAGACTTTTTTTCCGGCGATGCGATAAAGTGAGTAGAAGTGATGATAGCTTATTGTCAAAATTGCGGTGCGGAAGTGGCCGAAGGGCAAAGGTTCTGTCGCCTGTGCGGCACGGAGGTGCGCGCTATTGCGGATGGAGAGTTGCCCACCAGAATATTTTCCGGTGAACCTCAAGCGGGCGTGCCCTTCGCAACTTCCAGGCTACCCGAATCTCATACGAACCCCGTCTACCAGCCGAGGCAGACCGCGCCTTACCAGTTCGCGTCACAACCAACGGCCCAACCTCTGCCAGTCCCACGCAACACATCTTCGCGCACATGGATGTACATACTGGCGAGCCTCTGCGTCATCGCC
>JAXDFO010000147.1:0-12269 GCA_034665545.1 Blastocatellia bacterium | reverse complement strand
GGAAGGCCCAACAACACTGCGACGCTCGTTGAGATAACGACGAGCACTAGATGCTCCATCGTCAACCCCACAATCTCCCGCCAGTGGCTCGTGATAAATTGAATCGCAGCGTTCATCGAATTAATTGAGAACGAATTTATGCTTTCCTCTCAAGCGCGTTGAGTGTCTCCACGCCGAGCCTTAGCGTCTCCGTATAGGCACGCGCGTGCTCTTCATCAGAGCGCAGGAAAGCGTCGGGCGTGTCGAGCAGGACGAGCCGCCCCGCGTGCATCAGCCCTATGCGCGAGCCTACGAGCAGAGCTTCGCGCACGTCATGCGTGACGAAGACCGCCGTCTTGCCCAACCGCTCCTGCAACTCCCTGAACTCTTTCTGAAGCGAGGCCCGCGTCAAAGGGTCCAGCGCGCCGAAGGGTTCGTCAAGCAGAAGCAGCGGCGGGTCTGCGGCGAGCGCACGCGCGACGCCGACTCTCTGGCGTTGCCCGCCCGAAAGCTCATGCGGGTAACGATGCGCGAAGGATTCGGGCTTGAGGCCGACGAGGTTGAGCATCTCCCGCGCTCGCTCGCGCGTGCGCTCCTTGGGCCAATTTTCCAGCGCGGGCACGAGCGAGACGTTACGCTCGACCGTGAAGTGTGGAAACAATCCCGCGTCCTGTATAACGTAACCGGTGGTCCGGCGCAGACGAATCGGATCCCACTCGTGCGTCGGCACGCCTTCAACGAGGACTTCGCCACGCGTCGGCAGCAAGAGACGGTTGATGAGCCTCAACGTCGTCGTCTTGCCGCAGCCCGATTCGCCTAACAGGACCAACGTCTCGCCGCGCCGTATAGCTAGATTGAGATCATCAAGAATCGCCGACGCCGACGGCGGCACGCTGTATGTGACGTGGCGAAATTCGACGAGCGGATCGTCCGTCGAAGGCTCAACTCTTTTTTGGTCCATGATGATGACGAAGGCTCAGGCGATGCGCAGATATTCCACGACTCGTTTCATAGAGCCATGCCAGGAGCCGTGCCAGTTGTTGAGCAGGATGTCCGCCGGAGAGACTTCATCTTGCAAGACCTGCTCAACCAGTATCTCAAGATACTTGACTTCGCCCGGCGCGATTCGCTCCAACCCCGCGACCGCGAGCCTGATGGATTCTTTAGCCATGCTCAACACATCAACTCCGGCATGTTGCGCGGCCAGCGCGTTGCGCGCGACCGCCCCTCGCAAGCCGAGCGCGTCCGCGCGACTCAGACGGGGCGCGAGCGCGAAGGCTTCATCGAGCGCGGCAGCATCGTACATCAAACCCTTCCAGAAGGCTTGCAGGGCGAGCGCCATCTTCAGGTTGACGCAATCCGCGCTGCGCATTTCTATGTGCTGTTTGAGGCGCGCGTCCGTGAAGAGAGTCGTCAGGTGGTCGGCCCAGTCTCCGAAGAGCGGCTGAATCTCGCCGCATCCCGCTTCCAGAAAATCCCCGAACTTGACGCCCGCCAGAGCGTCAAGATAAAGCCCGTCTCGCTGCACGAAGATCATCGGCACGTCGAGCGCGTAAGCGACGAAGGAAGCGGGCGTGAATTCATCTTTGAGCGCGGGCGTTGAGATGCCCGTCCGCTCATCATCTGTCGCCAGCCAGGCCGCCGCGCGCGTTGACTTGTAACCGTTGGGGCGTCCGTTCTCGAAAGGCGAGTTGGCGAAGATGGCCGTCACGACGGGCGCGAGGCGATTGCCGACCAGAAATTTTTTGGCGAGGTCTTCCTCCGAACCATAATCCAGATTCGCCTGGACGGCGCAGGTGCGGCACATCATGTCCCAGGCTCTTGGCCCACGCTGGGCCAGGTAGGGACGCATTACTTCGTAACGCAACTTCGGAAACCAGCTTTGCTCTTCGATGGTCCAGAGCGGGTCGAACCCGACGGCGAGAAAGGAGAGACATTCGCCCGACGCAATCTCTCGCAGGCGCGAGAGGTAGCGTTTGACTTCGCGCTCGACATCGCTGAGGCTGCGCTGAGGCGCGCCGGAAAATTCTATCTGCCCGCCGGGTTCGAGCGTCAGGCGATTCATCTGCCCGGCGTTGACTTCGACGAGGACGCCGCCCTCGTAAACAAGGTCGCTTGATGAAGGGGCAAAGCCCGCGAGCACTCTCTGGACCTGCGCGGGGTCTAGCCGAGCGTGGTCACGCGCCAGGTCGTAGCCGAACAATTCAAACTCGACTCCGCACTTCCATTCCGCATAGGGCTTCGCGCCGCGCCGCAAATTCTCCGCGAATAATTGCGTGGAGGATTTCGACACGGCGTCGGTTAAAAGCGGAAAGACTTCACGCCCGCCCTGCCGTTGCCGGTTCTCTTCAACATCAAGCGCAGCCATTTTATTTTCCGCGCAGGGCGTCTCTGTTTTGTTCGCGTTGTCTGAGGACATGAGATTCAGCCTGTAGTTTAATGGGCCAGTAAAGACGCGCCCTCGTTTGAAAGAAACAGGGTCGCGGCTTTAACTTCCTTCGGCATCCGTGGCGATGAAAAGATTGCTGCTGAACCGCCCCGCTTCATCCAGCCAGGTGTGTGCGCATTTGAAATTTGCGAGCGAGGCGATGTTCGAGAGTTCCGCGACCGAATACTTGTGTGAGTTCTCCGTGTGAGTGCGCTCGCCCTCCTTGAAGGCGACGCTCATCTTCAGAGCGCGAATCTGGACCAGTTGCGCGCGACGGCTCTCGATGTAGATTTCGATGCGTCCCTGCGCTTCATGATAGAACGCGACGTGCTTGAAAGCGCGCAGGTCAAAGTCCGCGTCGAACTCTCTATTGATGCGCGCGAGGACGTTCAGGTTAAAGGCGGCGGTGACGCCGAGCGCATCATCATAGGCGGCTTCGAGCGCGCGCGCGTCCTTCTTCAAATCCGCGCCGAGCAGGAGCGCATCATTCGCGCGCAAGACTCTCTTTCTCAGGTCGCGCAGGAAACGCTGCGCTTCGTCGCGCTCGAAGTTGCCGATGTTGGAGCCGAGAAAAAGTGCGAGCAGGCGGTCGCCCTCTTCTACGCTTTCGCGCACGCGCGCGAGCGCGCCGTCATAGTCGCTGGCGTAGGCCGCGATGCGCAGCGTGGGAAATGATTGGAGCAGCACGCGCGCGCTCGTCTCCAGAGCGGAGGCGGAAATATCCACGGGGATATAGAGCAGGTCAGCTTGTCGCTTCAAGAGAGCTTCGATGATGAGACGAGTCTTGACCGCGCTGCCGCTCCCTAGTTCGAGCAGCGTGATGCGCTCGCCGCCGATTGCTGCAACCATCTCGGAGGCGTGGCGCGCGAGTATCTCGTCCTCCGCGCGCGTCAGGTAATATTCGGGCAGCAGGCAGATGGCATCGAAGAGTTGCGAGCCGAGTTGGTCGTAAAAATATTTCGGCGGGAGATGTTTGCGCGCGGCGGAAAGTCCACGGCGCACGTCGCTGGCGAACTCGCCGTCGGCGTCCGTCTCCGTGCGGCTCAGGCGGTGTATGCTGAGACGCGGGCTGTGCATATCCTCTGCGGCGGGCTGCAACCTTCGTTCTCCTTAATTGGACCTTTACGTCTGCTTGGCGACGAAGAATTCTCAAAACCCGCTTGATGGACTATTCCCCGCGCTCGTCCGGCGAACGCTGCTATAATAGCTCAAAGCGTTTCATTATCAACACACGATGGCGTGTGGTTTATGTTACGAATGATGAAATTCATGTCACTACGGAGAGACCCTGGCGCGTGGAACAACAACAGCAGATGACGATGAATGAACGGGCGACGGCGATGGCGGCCTTGATGTCGGAGGCGCGCGCGGACACGTTGCGAATTTTCGACCTCGTGCGCGATGAAGCGGACTTGCACCTCAGTCCGGGCGGAGGCTTTCGCCCGGTCATCTGGCATCTGGCGCACATAGGCGTCTTCGAGGCTTACTGGCTGCTCCAACGCATCGCTGGCGAACCTTCGCCTGATGAAAGATACGAACGCATCTTCGACCCTCTCAAGACGCCCAGGGAGGAATCCAAAGACCTGCCTTCGCGGCGCGAGATGGAGAGCTATCTGGCGCGCGTGCGCGAGGGCGCGTTGCGCTGCCTCGAACAATTCAACTTCGATGATTCGGACCCGCTCCTCCGCGACGGTTATATTTTTCATCTGGTGCTCGAACATGAACGCCAGCATCAGGAGACGCTCGCTTATCTGCAACAGATGATAGACCCCGCGAAGAAATCAAAGCCAAGCGGTTCTTTAATCGAAGTTGACAATTCCGCTATCGCTCCGAACGCGGCGACGACGGGCGAGTTGGTCGAAGTGCCCGCCGGATTTTTTGAGATGGGTTCCAATTGGAAGTCCTTCGCTTACGATAACGAATTACCGGCCCACAATGTTTTTCTGCCCGCGTTCAAGATTGACCGTCTCCTGACGACGAATGAAGAGTACGCGCATTTTATAGCGGGGGGCGGGTACGAGCGGCGCGAGTTGTGGAGCGAAGAGGGCTGGACCTGGCGCAGCAAGGAAAATTGGACCAGCCCGCTTTACTGGCGGCGCGTTGACGATCAATGGTTAGTGCGCACGATGTTTGAAGAGAGTCCGATGCGGCCCGCGCATCCAGTGACCGGCGTTAGCTGGCACGAAGCGGAAGCCTACGCAAAGTTCGTCAACAAGCGACTGCCGACAGAGGCCGAGTGGGAGAAGGCAGCATCCTGGGATGCCCGGTTGAATCGCAAGCGACGTTTCGCCTGGGGCGATGAAAATCCTGGTCCAATTAACGCGAACTTCGGCAATCATTTCTGGGACACGACGCCCGTCGGAAGTTTCCCTGCGGGCGCGTCTCATTATGGCTGTCTGGCTATGACGGGCAACGTGTGGGAATGGACGAGCGACCCGTTCGAGGGTTATGAGGGATTCGAGCCGTTTCCCTATCCGGAATATTCAGAGGTCTGGTTTGACGGCGATCACCGCGTCCTGAAAGGCGGGTCGTGGGCGACGGGCGTCAACGTGTTGCGAACTTCTTTCCGCAACTTCTTTCGCAGGCACTTTCGCATAGCCTTCGCTGGCATTCGCTGCGCGAGCGATTGATGACAACTCAACGCTTCAGCATCTCTCCGACGCCGACCGCCTTCCTCACTTTTCTCAACATCTCGCCGCCGATGGCGCGCGCCTTCAAGGCTCCCTCGGCGAGCACGCGGTCAACATAGGCTCTATCTTCTATGAGGGCGTTATATTTCTGTCTCGCTTCACTGAAGGTCCGGTCGAGCAGTTCAAATAGCTGTTGCTTGGCCTCGCTATAGGCCAGCCCGCCCGCTTGATAACGACGGCGCATCTCTTCCACCTCAGCCTTTGCGGCAAGGTAACGATAGATGGCGAAGACGTTATCCTGGTCCGGGTCTTTCGGTTCATCCGGCGTTTTGGAATCGGTGACGATACGCATGACGCGCTTGCGCAGTTGATTCGAGGGCAGAAAAATCCCTATCGTATTATCGTAATTCTTGCTCATCTTGCGACCGTCCAGGCCCGGCATGGTCATCATCTCTTCGTTAATCAAACCTTCGGGCACGACGAGGATGTCGCCGTAAGTTTTATTAAAGTTTTCGGCCATATCGCGCGTCATCTCTATGTGCTGTTTCTGGTCCAGTCCGACGGGGACCAAGTGGCTGCCGAAGAGCAGTATGTCCGCCGCCATCAGGACCGGATAATTGAAGAGGCCCGCGTTGATGCCATCATCGGCAGGCTTGCCGCTCTCTATGTTTTTGTCCACCGCAGCCTTGTAGGCGTGTGCGCGGTTGAGCATGCCCTTCGGAGTGAAGCAGGCGAGAACCCATGTGAACTCGAACAACTCCGGCACGTCTGACTGCCTGTAGAAGACGACTTTCGCCGGGTCGAGGCCGAGCGCGAGCCAAGTACAGGCCACCTCATGTGTCAGTTCGTTGAGCCGCTTGCCTTCCCTGACGGTCGTCAAGGCATGGTAATCGGCTATAAAATAGAGCGCCTGGTATTCCTGGGCCAATTCGATGGCGGGCTTAATCGCGCCCAGGTAATTGCCTATGTGCGGCGTGCCGGTCGGCTTGATGCCGGTCAGAGACTTCTTTTTCATCGCTTATCTTGAAGGCACATCTTTGAGTCTTAAAAATTGTTCCGTGGTTCGCATCGTTCGATTGATTGATTGTATGAGCGAAATATGCGATTAGCAAATGCGCTGCTTGCACTCTCGCGCGTATGAGCGCGAGAGGTTCAAAGGAAACTACCGGGCGCGCTCGAACGTATTAAAAAAATTTCCAACGCTCAAGGGCGAGAGGTTCGATTGATGGGGTCAACAAATCTGAGCGGGCAGGTGCTAGACGAAAAGTATCACATCGAAAGACCGCTCGGTGAGGGCGGGATGGGCGCGGTCTATCTGGCAACGCACCTGGGGACGGAACGACCCGTCGCCCTCAAGGTCATCGTCCCGCAGTTCATGAAGCAGGATGAGTTCGTCGAGCGATTCAAGCGTGAGGCGCGCGCGGCGGGTCGCCTTCGACATCCGAACGTGGTTGACGTGACGGACTTCGGCTTCGCGCGTCTGGGGGCGGAGCGCGTCGCCTATCTGGTGATGGAATATCTGGACGGCTGCACGCTGGCGGAAATTCTGGCGGAGGAGAAACGGCTGCCGCTCAGTTGGGTCTTGGATATTCTGGAACAGGCTTGCTCGGCCCTTGATGAAGCGCACCAGCAAGGCATCGTTCACAGGGATTTAAAGCCCGACAATATCTGGCTTGAGCCGAACCGTCGCGGCGGCTATACGGTCAAGGTGCTGGATTTCGGTATCGCAAAATTGGCAGACACGAGCCTCCCGGAAAACGCTTCCGTCGAAGCATGGGCCCATGCGCACAAGCTCGCGGAATCAGCCTCTTCGCTCCCGCTCAAAGCCATCGGCCTCGCCGCTTCATCCGCTTCATCCGAAGCCGCGACCATCTTGCAGCCCGCGCCCCAGACCGCAGAGGCCGCGACCATCATGGATGAACCGTCGGCGGAAGCTTCCACGCAACTGTTTACGCCGGACGATGACGCCGCGCCTGAAGAACGAACGCGCAGGCTCTCGCCGCGCACGACAGGACCGGAGCAAGTTTCGCACACCGCTCCGACCGAGAGCCTGACGCGCATTGGCTCTATCTTAGGCACGCCGCTTTACATGTCGCCCGAACAGTGTCGCGGCGAAGCGTCCGATGCGCGCTCTGACATCTACAGCCTCGGCGTCATCGCCTATCAAATGCTCTCAGGCCAGACGCCGTTCAAGGGCGACGTTTCGGCCATCATGAAGCAGCACCTGGAAGCTGCTCCGCCGCCCTTCAAAGATAAGCGCGTGCCGAAGAAGACGGTCTGGTTGATTATGTCCGCGCTGGCTAAGAAGCCGGACGAGCGGCCCGCGACCGCCGCCGCTTTTTCCAACGCGCTGCGGGCACACTCGGAAGGCGCGGGCACGCTCCTGCGTCGCGCCCTGACCCTCTACAGCGAACACTTGCCGACCTTTCTTCGCATGGCTCTCATCATCTACTCGCCCTTGATTGCCATTAACATCATTGAGGTCATTAACAATCTTCTCAACGCGCGCAAGCTCTTGCCTCCGCTAGTCGGTGAAATACTGGGTGTCCTCTTCGCCCTCATCTCTGTCCTCTGCGCTTTCATCACGGCCTCGGTCAACATAGGCGTCACCACCCGGTTGGTCACACAATTAATCGCCGCGCCGCTCCGTCCATTACACATACGCCCGGCCTTCGCCGCGCTCAAAAAACGTTTGCGTCCCATGCTCTCGACCACCTTGGTCGTCAGCGTACTGACCATGATAGGCATCGTGCTGTGCCTGATTCCCGGATTGATTATCATGATCAACTACTCGCTCGTAACTTCCGTCCTCATGATGGAAGACAAGAGAGGACGCGAGGCCATGCGACGCGCGAAAGAGTTGTCGAAGCGTTCGAGACGCACCGTCACGACGGTCGTGCTGCTGCAAATGTTCGCCCCGATTGTGACTTCGATTGTGATTGCCCTGCTCCTCGGCGCAATCATCAAAGCCCTGGACATTCACGGGAGCAAGGCCAACGCCTTCAGCAGCCTCTACCAGATAACGTTCCTCCCCATCACCATCTTCATAGGCTCGTTCGGCGCGCTCCTGACCGCCCTTCTCTATCTCAAGATGCGCCAGGCCGGAGGCGAAACACCCAGAGAAGTTCTGGGCCAATTGGACGACGACGAACTCCCGCGCCGCAACTGGCAACTACGCATGCGCGAACGCTGGCATCTACCGACCAGAACAACGAAGTAGCGGTCCTTAAATGCTCGTTTCGTTGCGTGCTTTTTCGCTGTGGCGTTGAAGGGCGAGTTGGATGAGACGGTCTATCACGCGCGGTAAAGGGAGACCGGACGCCTCCCACATTTTGGGAAAGCCGGAAGCATCCGTGAGGCCGGGCATGGTGTTCAGTTCGTTGATGAGAAGTTCTTTGGTGTCGCGGCGCAGAAAGAAATCAACGCGGGCCAGTCCTGAGCCGTCAACGGCTTGAAAGGCGCGCGTCGCCATCTTCTGGATGCGCGTCATGAGAGGCTTGCTAACCCTCGCCGGGACGACGAACTCGACGTGGCCCGTGCCCGCGTACTTCTCCGTATAGTCAAGAAATGCTGCGGCCTTGTCATGGACCACATACTCGCCTGGCAGGCTCGCTTCCGGCTCGTCGTTGCCGATGACCGCGCACTCTATCTCGCGCGCGTCGAGGCCCTCTTCGACGATAATCTTGCGGTCGTAACGCGCGGCCAAAGCGATGGCGCGTTCCAGCGATTCCTTATCCGTTGCCTTCGAGACGCCGACGGATGAACCCAAATTCGCGGGCTTCACAAAACTCGGATAGCCTATCTCACGCGCCACGCGCCGCAACAAGCTGGCCCTGTCAGCCTCCCAGGCGGAGCGCAGGAACCATGTGTATTTGCAGATGGGCAATCCCGCGTCACGAAAGAGAGCCTTCATCGCCACCTTGTCCATCCCGCTCGATGAAGCCAGCACCCCGCAACCGACATACGGCACGCCCTTCATCTCAAGCAAGCCCTGAATCGTCCCGTCTTCACCATAAGTCCCGTGCAGGACCGGGAAGACTACATCAAGCGGCTCTGCGGGCAACAATTTCTGGTCCGCATCGAGCGTCAACATTTCGCGCCCCGCAGGGTCCGAGATTCTTTGCAACGATGTCGTGATGGCCTGCAAAAACTCTGAGAGCGCGGGGATAGCTTGTCTCTCATCAATGAGCGCGCCGCGTTTCTGGTCCAGCAACCCGCCGCGCTCCGGCCCCAACCGCCACTCGCCATCTTTCGTGATGGCGATGGGCACGACCTCATACTTCCTCTGGTCCATCGCCTCTATGACAGCGCGCGCCGAACGTATGGAGACTTCATGTTCACCCGAACGCCCGCCAAAGATGACCCCGACTCGTAGTTTTCTCTTCATCAAATTGGAATATCTTAGAGAATGGTTTTTCCCAGTGCGGATAAAATAAGTTCGACGCCGAGCTCGGCTGTGCGATTGTTGCTGTCGAGCGCGGTGTTAATCTCGACCACTTCAAAGGAACGCATCTTGCCCGCCTCCGAGATTTTTTCCATGGCGAGATGCGCCTCGCGGTAGGTCAGGCCGCCGCGCACGACCGTTCCCGAACCGGGCGCATCGCCAGGGTCCAGCGCGTCCACGTCCAGCGTCACGCAGTAACCGCCCGTCGCGCGCGAAGCTATCTCAATGGCTTCGTCCATGCACGCGCTCATGCCTCGCTCGTCTATCTCGCGCATGGTGAAGAAGCGTATGCCGAGGCGGCGTATCAACTCGCGCTCGCCGGGGTCCACATCTCGCGCGCCGAGGTGAGCGCAGAAACGCGGGTCCAGTTTTGGAGCGAAGCCCGCTATCCCTGTCAACTCAGGCGCGCCGTAACCGAAGAGCGTAGAGAGCGGCATCCCGTGTATGTTGCCCGATGGAGAAGTCTCCGGCGTATTCATGTCCGCGTGCGCGTCGAACCAGATGAGGCCGAGCGTCTCGTTGCGCTCGCGGTAAAAGGATGAGACTCCCGCAATCGAACCGATGGCGATGGAATGATCGCCGCCGAGCGTGATGGGCAGTTCGCCATCCTCCAAAATTTTTCGCACCTCGGCGGCCAACTCTTCGCAGACGGCGGCAACCTCCGAAAGATGTTTTATCCCCGGACATGGATTAACGTTCGGGTCCACAAAAGGGATGCGCAGATTGCCCAGGTCTCTTACTTCATAACCGAGTTGCGCGATGCGCTGGTTGAGACGCGCCACGCGCAAGGCCGCCGGACCTAAATCAACGCCCGCCGTCCCGCAACCGTAACCGAGCGGCACGCCCAGGATACTGACGCGACGGCCCGTGCCCGGACGCTCAGGTTTGAAAGCCTGCGGCTGTTGTTCAATGACTGCTTCCTTCATAACATTAACTCTCTCTTTTACTTCAACTTCAGCCTCCCAGGTTGATATTGAAACCGCCACTGCCTCCTCCAGACTGAGAGGGAAAGAAGGGCTTGAGCAATCCGGCGAAGGCTTGCAGGTTGCGCGTCTGGATGAGTATCTCTCCTGGCCCGGTAAACTCCGCGACGATTCCCTCGCCGCTCATCATACTGCGAAAGAAGCCCGCCGCCGCCTTGCGCAAAGTGTACTGCGTCGTGCCCTCCCAAGCGACCAGATGGCCCGTGTCAACCACGTATCTCTCACCCGCCTGTAGCCGCTTGCGATGAATCGCGCCGAACGAAGAGATGAGCAACAGGCCCGCGCCCGTCACCTGCAACACGAAGAGACCCTCGCCGCCGAAGAAAGACTTCGCGCCGCCCCACTTCGTATCAACCGTGAGACTCGCATCGCCCGCCAGGTAGGAACTCGACTGCACGTAGAAGACCTGGTTGTTCAACTCCAAACCCGCGATGTCACCTGGCGCGCCCGGCGCGAGCGTCACTTCGCCCGGCCCGCCGCGCGCCGTGAAGGTCGAGACGAAAGCGGACTCGCCGCCCGCCGCGCGCTTGATGGCTCCCATCAGCCCGCCCTTCATCTGCGACTGCAATTCTATGTTCGCGGACATCGAGACCATCGCGCCCGCTTCGGCCAGGATAGATTGTTCCGGTTGGAGTTGGACCACCGCGAGCGAGAAAGATGGTTGATGCAAAACTTCCCAAAGATAACCGCGACCCTGCCCGCTTCCATCCTGGTCCAGATTAATGCCACGGCCAGCCTGCCCCGCGCCGCTCGTCGAAGGAGGAGGAGTCGGGCTGGCGGGCGGTTGAGGCGGAGCCTGCGATTGGGTTATGCGAAATCCGCACGCCCCGCAAAACTGCGCGTTGGGCAAGAGGGACACGCCGCACTGTGGACAGTTCATAAAATGACTTCCTTTGATTTTTCTCGAATGATGGAAACGGCCTCTTCCGCCGTCTGCGCGAAATCAAGAACGGAGACATCCCTTTCGTTAACGACCAGATGTTCCTGCCAGGCGCGGACCACGGGCGGCCAGCAATCGCCCAGCAGCACAAGCGGTCGCGACTCTATGACGCCCGTTTGCAATTTATTCCAGACGAGCGAAACTTCCGTCACAGTGCCCATGCCGCCGCGCAGGGCTATGAACCCGACCGAGCGAGTTATCAAGTGTTGCAGGCGTTCATAAAAATGCGCGGTCGCCACCTTGTCCGTGAGAAAGCGGTTCGGCTCCGCCTTGAACTGGTTCATGACGATGCCGAGCACGCGCCCCCCCTTCTCCCGCGCCCCGCGACTCGCGGCCTCCATGATGCCCAGATAGCCGCCAGTGCAAATCGTATAACCGGCCAACGCCAGCAACTCACCCACGCGCTGCGCCTCAGCATACTCAGGACACGACGCATCGCATCTTGACCCGCCGAAGATAGTCACTATCCGTTCCTGTCCGTCGCTCATAATTTGACTCAACTGTTTTATGGTTTGATGCGATAGAGCATGCGCGGGAATGGAATGGTTTCGCGGACGTGTTCGATGCCGCACATCCATGCCGTGCAACGCTCTATGCCCATCCCGAAGCCCGCGTGCGGGACGCTGCCATACTTTCGCAGGTCCAGATACCAATCGAACGCTTCCTCCGGCAACTCATGCACGGCTATCTGCTCGCGCAGGAAATCGAGCGAGGTCGCGCGCTCGCCCCCGCCTATCACTTCGCCGTAACCTTCGGGGGCGAGCACGTCAACGCCGAGGGCCAGTTCGGGCCGTGCGGCATCGCGCGCCATGTAGAAAGCCTTGACCTCCGCAGGATAGTGATGGACCATCACGGGCTTATCGTA
>JAXDFO010000146.1:0-4400 GCA_034665545.1 Blastocatellia bacterium | reverse complement strand
GCGCGAGGTTGAAGTCGTTGACGTTAATGCCTTCGAGCGAGATGCTGTTGTTGCTCGTGCGTCCGCCGTTGACGTTGATGTCCGCGCCGCCGCGCCCGTTGGTCCGCACGTCCGTCGGCTCGCCCGCCGTGCCCGTCGAAAGAGAGAGCAGGAAGAGGACGTTGGGCGAGGCCAGTGGCAATCGCTGGAAGGTCGCGGAGTCAATGGCCTGGCCCGTCACCGCGCTGGCCGGATTGATGAGCGAAGGTGTCGCTTCGATGTCCACACGCTCCTGCACATTGCCGACCTCAAGCCTGACATCCTGCCGGGCCGTCTCGTTGAGACGGACCTGCACGCCCGTCACCTGCGACTGCTTGAAATTGGCCGCAGAGATTTGCAGACGATACATGCCGGGCGGCAGCAGCGTCGCAGAATAGCTGCCATCCGAGTCAGTGTTGATAGTCCGCTCCGCGTTCCCCGTGTTCTCGCTAATAATCTTAATCGTCGCATTGGGGACGACGGCTCCCGCCGGGTCAGTGATAACTCCGGTCAGACCTCCCGTTTGCGCGCCCTGAGAAAAAGCTGTGACCACAAATAGGAAGGAAATGAGTAACCCGCTTGCTACTAAGCGTTGGACGCTTTGCATAGACGATTCCTCCTTCTTCTTTCTCGAAAGGATTCTAAATTTTAGTTGTGTGCCCGAAGACTTCTTACAAGAGCGAGAGCTTAAAATGACGGGTAGAGATTTAATAACCGGATGACGAATTGGTCAAGACGCAAAGCACATTCCATAATCTGGAGGATTCAAGGCATCGCTCAAATCCCGAAATTAATCGCGCTTTGCTGGACCAATATACACGTCTTTGCCTTGTGAGGGATACGAATTTTCAGGATTAATCCAAATTCTCGGACAGCCAACTGCGCGTTGATAGAACAACCGGGAGACGACCCCTCTCGGAGTTGGCTCCCGGTTTGTCTTTAACGGTTATCGTGAACGATTAGTTGCTGCACACCGAATCTGCCGCAGTAGCCATCACAGGCAGGGGCGTGAGTTTGTATTGATTCAGGAGCTTGTTTAGAGATGGTAGAGTCTCGGCGTTGGCTTTCCTCCAACGCGCCAAATCTATCTTGAGAGATGCGCAGGACTCGACGGCGGCGTCTCCCACAGATTTGGCCGGGTTCATATCGCCGCCCTCTATCATGGACATGAAGCGCGCCAGATTGCGATTGACTAAACCGAAGCCGGGGGCGGCGTTTGTTCCTTCCTCAATTTCGTCTAGCTCTTTTTCCAGTGAGGTCGCGGCGTCGGTCGCGTCTTTGGCCTGCGAGTTCTGCGAAAGGCTCTTGAGTCTTTCAACGAGGGCCGCGCGTAGAGACGCGACATCGTTGTAGGCGCGATAACTCGTCGTCATCATGTCGCTGACATTCCTGGCGAGATTGAGTTGCGCTTCCAGGTCAGCTTGCGAGACATGCACGCGCGGGTCCAGTTTGACGATGAGCGGCTGGCGATAGGTCTTGCCTTCGACGGTCAACAGGACTTCGTAATTTCCAGGCACGGCGAGCGGTCCCTGCGGCTGGTCTCTTGGCGTCTCGCCGGGGATGGCATAGTCCGGCAGCGTGTATTCTATATAGTCAAGATGTTTGCCGTAAAAGCTATAGGGCAATGTGGAAGGATGCGGGTATCTGAGGTTCCAGACGAAGCGGTTCATGCCCGTCTTTGCCGGTAACACATCAGGCGGCGCGAACCAGAAGTCCGGCACGTTGCCCGGCAGCTTATCATGCGCCGTCGGCTTGCTCGAAAAACGCTGCACGGTCTTGCCGTGCTCGTCTCGAATCTCAAGCGTGATTTCCTTCGACGAAGATGATTTTAAATAGTAGTCAATCATGGCTCCGTCCGGCGGATTACGCCCGGCGGGAGTCTCCGCCGAAAGCGGCGTCTCCTGCCAGTTATCCCAGCGCACTCGAAGCGCAGTCTCCGGCTTGAATAATTGGACCTGCGCGTCCTTCAACTTCGCATCCATCTGTCGCAGTGGCGAGAGATCATCCAGAATCCATAAGCCACGGCCATACGTCGCCGCTACAAGGTCGCTTCCGTGAACCGCCAGGTCACGCACGGGCGAGGTCGGCAAGTTAAGCTGAAACGGTTGCCAGTGGTCTCCATTGTCGAAGGAGAGATACGCGCCGTTGTCCGTGCCCGCGTAGACCAAGCCTTTGCGCGACGGATCTTCACGCACGACATGGGCGACGCCCGCATCGGGCAGCCCGGCGATTATCTTCTGCCAGGTCTTGCCAGCATCTCTCGTGCGATAAATGAAAGGATGTAAATCCCCGCGCACGGATGCGACGGCGTAAGCCGTCAACGCGTCCAGTGGCGAAGCCTCTATGCGTGTCACACGACTGTTCGGCGGCAGTTCGCGCGGGGTCACGTCTCGCCATGTCGCGCCGCCGTCGCGCGTCAGTTGAACGAGACTCGAACTCGTGCCCACCCAGATTTCGCCTGACTGCACAGCCGACGGAGCGATTATCAGTATCACTCCATTCTCGGTCCTCTGCGGCCCGTCATCATCGTCCTCTTTTTTACTCGCGTGCGCTTTCGACGCAGTCGGCGCGGGCTTCGCTGTCAGGTCCGGGCTTATCTCCTGCCACGTCACCGCGCCGTCGCTTGTCTTGAGCACATGTTGCATGCCGACATAGAGCGTCTTCGGGTCGGTCGGCGAAAAAACGAGCGGCGTCTCCCAGGTGTAACGATACTTCGTGCTGGGGACGAAGACGGTCGAGATTTGCGATGTCGTCCGGTCCATTCGCAGAACGGAGCCGTACCAGCCGATGGAGTAAATCAAATTCGGATGAACCGGATCGGGCGCGATATAGCCGCTCTCGAATGCGCCGGTTGAGAACCAGTCTCGATAAGTAATTTGTCCGAAGTCACTGCGGTTGGGCACGACGACAGAGCCGCTATCCTGTTGTGATGCGTAAGCGTAATAGGGGAAGGCGTTGTCCGTGATGACGTGATAGAACTGGCCTGTCGGTTGATTGTACCAGGTGCTCCAACTCTGGCCGCCATTCAAGCTGACGATGGCTCCCTGGTCCGTTCCCAGAATAATTCTTTGCGTATCGTCGGGAGCTATCCAGAGCACATGCTCATCTTCGCCGCTCGGCGCGCCTCTAGAGGCTTCAAAAGTTTTCCCGCCGTCGGTCGAGCGATACATAGAAGTCTGCATCACGTAAACGACATCCGCGTTATGCGGGTCAACGAAGACGCGACTGAAGTACCAACTGCCGAGCACTCTGGGGTCGGTCGTGATTTGCTTCCAACTCGCTCCGGCATCATCCGAGCGGAAGAAGCCCTGGTTCATGATGGCATACAAACGCTTGTCGCCCGGCGCGGCCACGATGCCGATGCGGCCTCGCCTGTTCTCCGGCAATCCCGCGCCGCTCAGAGGCTGCCAGGTTGTGCCTTCATCCGTTGACTTGAAGATTTGCGAGTCGGGCACGGGCGCGGCATCGCTCGGAGCGAAACGGAAACTAGAGGTTGAAGCGTAAATGATGCGGCTGTCGCCCGGCGCGGCGCACATATCCATGACGACGGTCTTATCATCTTTAAAGAGCGTCTTGTTCCACGTCCGGCCCCCGTCCGTTGTTTTGAAGACGCCGACCATCTGGCTCGGAGCCGAATCAACATAGGCTCCGACGAGAACAATGTTCGGGTCTCGCGGGTCTACGATTATTGAAGAGATAAAGTGCGTCCCGCGCAAACCTATGTGGGCCCACGTCGCGCCGCCGTCAACTGACTTGTAAACGCCGTTGCCCTCTGTCTGCTCGCCTGTCCCGACGTAAACGATGTCCGGGTTCGATGGCGCGAGCACGAGCGCGCCGATAGAAGCTACGCGCGCGTCATCGAAGATAGGCTTCCACACCTGGCCGCCGTCCGTAGTCTTCCAGACGCCGCCGCCCGGCGTGCCCATGTAATAAATCGCCGGTCGCCCCGGAATGCCAGCCACCGCCGTCACGCGTCCGGCGCGGTATGGCCCAATCGAACGCCATTGCATGCCGCCCTGCCAATCAGCGTTGTACTGCTGCGCGAAGGCGACGCCGCTCATCAACAACGCGCACGCCAACAAAATCGCCAGCCGCAATGACGCTCCCGCATAACACCTTGTCGCCCGAAAAAGTCGCTTGAAAAATTTAAGGCAGATCATTCTTTATCCTCCGTAGCATTGTTCAAGTGACTTGTATCATAGACTACTGCGGGCACTCACGGTTGGTGTGAGTGACACTAGAACCGAATCGCAGTTGATACTCCGCGCTGGTGATGAACGAACAAGCCATCGCATGCTGTATCCCCACATTCCTCAACGCGAACTTGTTCACCTGCCCCAACCAGAAATCGTAACCGCCCTGGTCCGGGTCTCGCCTGAGAT
>JAXDFO010000145.1:0-8096 GCA_034665545.1 Blastocatellia bacterium | reverse complement strand
GTCCTTCGTGAAGGATTTTCACGGCGTCGTCGTAATGGACGCGCGGGAAGGGCGGCACGATGCTTTCCAGTTTCGCGGGGTCGCGTTCCAGGACTTTTAATTCTTCGCCGCGCTGGTCCAGAACGCGCGCCGCGATGTATGAGAGAAAGCGTTCGCACAGGTCCATCACGTCGTCGAGCGTCGCGTAGGCCATCTCCGGCTCGACCATCCAGAACTCCGTGAGGTGTCGGCGCGTCTTGGATTTCTCGGCGCGAAAAGTTGGCCCAAAGCAGTAGACTTTGCCGAAGGCGGCGGCGGTCGCTTCGTTGTAGAGTTGGCCCGACTGCGTGAGATAAGCCTTCTGGTCCTCGAAGTAATCAACCTTGAAAAGATTGGTCGTGCCCTCGCATGCGTTGGGCGTAAAGATAGGCGCGTCGCAGAGCGTGAAGTCTTCGTTGTCCAGAAAATCGCGCACGGCCTTGACGACCGTCGCGCGCACTTTCAGTATCGCGTGCTGGCGACGCGAGCGTAGCCAGAGATGGCGATGGTCCATCAAAAATTCCGTGCCGTGCTCCTTCGGCGTAATCGGATAATCCTTGACATCCTGGACCACCGTAGCGTCCGTCACATCCACCTCGTAACCGCCCGGCGCACGCTCGTCCGCGCGCACAGTGCCCTTCACGATGAGGGCCGATTCCTGGCCCAGTCCCTTGAGCGATTCCCAGACTTCCTCCGGCACGCTCTTCTTAAAGACTACGCATTGGACGATGCCCGTCCCGTCGCGCAGTTGCGGGAAAAGCAGTTTGCCGCTTGAGCGCAGGTTATAGAGCCAACCTTTCAGAGTCACCTCTTCGCCCGCATGCTCAGATAATTGATTGATGTATGTTTGCATGATTAATCTGGTGGACGGTTGACGGAAAAGACAGCTTGCTTTTCATGTTCAACGTCCACTCTTCACTTATTCTCTGTCTGGGATGTCGTCGTCTATGCGCGCCTCTATGGCCTGGCGCAGGGCCGGAAAACGGTTGAGCCATGCGGCGGCCTGTAAGACTATCTGTAAGGCCGGTTGGATGAATCCGGCGTAAGTCTCGCCGCGCCCGCAGGCAGCCGTTTGATATGAGAATGTGCCGACGGCTTTCAGATTACGCTGGACCGTCATCAATCGAAATTCATAAGCGAACTCGTCAGGGTCCAGAGAGTCGAGGCCGCGCCTGCGCCGCTCGTCAAGAAAAAAGAGACGGTGCGCGCGTATCTCCGCCAGCGACGGCGGCTCGTGCTGGCGGTCCAACAGCAGCGAAACCAGATCGTAGCTCGCCGGGCCCATGCGCGCGTCCTGGTAGTCAATGACGCGCAGGAGATTTTTGTCATCGAGGATGAGATTGGCCGCGTGGTAATCACGATGACAGAGGACGCGCGGGCGCGCGGCGAGTTCGGCGGCGATGTCGTTCATCTCGGCCTTCAACTCTGCGGCTTCGCCGTGCGAGAGCTTTTCGCCGCGCAGGCTGCCGAAATAATGGTCCATAAAAAAGCCCAGTTCCCATGAGAGCTTCGCCTCATCGAAGGCCAGGCGGCTGGAGATGGATTTGAGTTCGTAGGCGTTCGGCGTCGCCGCTTGTATGGACGCGATGAGACTGATGGCCGCTTCCTTGTATCCTTCGCAAGCATCCTCCGGGGCCGATTCGTAAATGCGATAAAGCTGGCGGTCGCCCAAGTCCTCTTGAACGATAATGCCGCTCTGCCCGTCAACATCCAGGACCACCGGCACTGGCAAGTTGGCCGAAGTAAAGAGCCTCGTGACATCCAGGAACGGATGAAACTCCGGGTCGAAAGGCTCCGGGTAGACGGCGGCGATGGCCTTGCCGGATTTCCAGGGCACGCGGAAATAGAGGCGCGTGGAAGCGTCCGGCGTCAACTCTACTATCTCCACTGACTCCGCGCGCAAGACCCTGCCGAGATATGCCTTGAGTCGCTCGCGGGCGGAAGAGGCGAAAGCGTTCGGGCCTGTTTGCGTAGATGTCATCATGTGACGGTCAGACAGAGTTGCAGCCAGCATCATTTGATAATGCGGCGGGTCGAGAAACTCGAATAGCGGCCCACCGTTTGACGATTCAGACGAATGAGCAAGATTGTATCATTGGGGCAGGGGCACGACAAAGTTAGCCCCGCGCAACTCACCCTTGAGCGCCTTCGGGGGCGACTCGCTCCCGGCCACCAGCCCCGCGCGCACGACCGCCGCGTTCTCTATCACTTCGCCCGCGCGGATTCTCACGCCCTCTCCGAGCACGGCCCGGCGCACGCGCCCGCCTGCCTCAATCGTCACTCCGTCCCAGAGTATGGAATCGCGCACGTCCGCGCCTTCTTCAATTTCGCAGGATGCGCCCGTCAACACGTCGCGCCCTTCCGACTTCAACAGCGCGAGGCTGATGTCAAGATAACGAGGGATAGTCGAAAGCTCATACCACATCTCATCATGCGAGACATGCGCGGCGATGAGTTCGCCTTGAGCGATGGCCGGTTGATAGACGTGCGGCACGAAATCCGAAGCGACGCCGCGCGGGATGAAATCGAAAATGCGCGGCTCAAGAATGTGTATGCCCGTGAACATCAAGGGCGCATCCTCAGCTTCAGACGACTGGGCGGGCATGCCGCCGAAAGCCTTGATGAGACCGTCGCGCGTTTCCACGATGCTGAAGCGTTCGCGCTGAGGGTTGGGACGCAGGACCAATGTCGCCAGCGCGCCCGTGCGCTTGTGCGTGGCGAGCGCGGCCCGCAGGTCAATGTCGGTCACTATCTTGCCGTTGACGACGGCGAACGTCTCGCCTTCAAGCAGGTGGCGCGCATTGTCCAGCGCGCCGCTCGTGCCTAAGATTTCCGGCTCCTCAACGTATTCCAGATGGACGCCGAAACGTGCGCCGTCGCCGAGGGCCGCGCGCACGGAGTCAGGGCGATGATGCAGGTTGACGACGACTTCGCGGCAATCGTTGCGCGAGAGATATTCTGCGACGTAGCCGACGAGAGGTCTGCCCATGAATGGAATCGCGGGCTTCGTTCTATCAATGGTCAAGGGCCAGAGCCGCGTGCCGTATCCGGCGGCGAGAATCATCGCGCGCATATTTATATCTGTCCATGAAGTGAGAACGATTGTCGGATGGGGGGAATTCAAACGGCCTGCGAAGCATCGCGCATGACGAGATCGAAGGTTCCGGGCGCGACCTTGCGAAAGCGACCGTTGCGATTGAGAGAGACGGCGATACTGATGGTTGGATTATGGCCCGTGAAATTGAAGCCGCCTTCCAGAAGTTGATTGTAAATCTCGTTGACATGAAGGGGCGCGCCCGCTTCCCGTAGAAGCATGGTCGTGGCTTGCGGAATGGTCCTGTCCTGAAACCTGTTGCTGCGGACCTCCAGGTTGGCGCGCACGGGCGGGATGTCGTGATGAGGCGCGAGCGGGCGCGGGGCGTAAGCGTTCCGGGCCGCGTCGTGGCGCATGGCGGCCTCTATCTCAAGGTCCGTCGGAGCCTGTGGCGTTGAGGTGGTCGCGCTGAGGACGGACGAGAGCAGGCGCATGATGGCGGCTTCGGTCTGGCCCGTCAGGTTGTCCATCTCGTTGAGTTCGGCGCGCACGGTCTCGGCCTCGGCTTCGAGTTCAGCGAGACGAGCGGCGAGGCGCGTGCGCGCGGCCCGCGTCTGCCGCAGGCTCTGCTCAAGCGTCGAAATAAGATTCTCGTTAGCCATCAACTGTCTCTTTCGATGATATAGGTCGGGAGCGAGCGCAGGGCGTCGCTGTATTCCGACGTGGGCAGCGCATCGAGGGCCGTGCGCGCCGCTTCGGCGTATTCGTAAGCACGCTCACGCGCGCGCGTGAGAGCGCCCGTGCGTTCGACCGCACGAAGCAAGGTCTCGCGCGTCAATTGATGATAGTTGCCTTCGCGCATGACAGCTTGCAAATCCTTGCGCATGCCGGAGTCCTCTTCCAGCAGGTAGATGAGAGGCAACGTCAGCTTTCCTTCTAACAGGTCCACGCCCGCAGCCTTGCCGAGCGCTTCGTCAGTCACTGTGAAATCCAGCAGGTCATCAACGAGTTGAAAGGCCGTGCCGAGGTTCATCCCGTAGTCCCTCAACGCGCGTTGCTCCTGCGCGCCCGCGTGGCCGAGTATGCCGCCTATCTCGCAGCACGCGCTGAAGAGGTAGGCGGTCTTGCGTTGCAAGATATCGAAGTACTGTTCTTCCGTAATGTCCGTCATGCCGAGCAGGGTCAGTTGCAGCAGTTCGCCCTCGGTCATCTTTCGCGTGACGGCTGTGAGAATGTCTAGGATGGGCAGAGAGCGTTCGGCGAGGCTGGTCTCGAAGGCGGACATGTAGAGCCAGTCGCCCATCAGGACGGCGGTCTGGTTGCCGAAACGCGAGTTGATGGAGGGACGATTGCGACGCATCTCCGCGTTGTCAATAATATCGTCGTGGACCAGCGTGGCCGTGTGCAAGAATTCCATGACGGCGGCCATCCGTATGGAGTTATGACGCGCCGCCTCGCCGCCGACGGCGTAGTTCGCCAGGATGGTGAGAGCGGGGCGCACGCGCTTGCCGCCGGAAGCGCGCAGGTAGTCGCCCAGGTAAGCGATGACTTGAATGTTGGAGCGAGCTTGTCGTTCAAACTCTATCTCCACCTGGGCCAACTCCTGAGCTATCAGGTTAAAGATACGCCGCGCCGAAACTTGCGGGTCATCCACGGCGGCTGTGTGACTGGATTGATGCATAAGAAATCAGTGTGCAATGTTTAGTGGTCCAGTTAAGATTTCAACTAATCCACTAATCTCCGAACTTCGGCCTTTCAGTTGGAACGATAGTTGGTGAACTGCATATCAATATTAAAATCTTTGGCCTTGAGTTTAGCGATGATGTCTTGCAGGGTGTCCCTGTCTTTGCCCGTCACGCGGACTACGTCGCCCTGGATGGCGGCCTGAACTTTGGCCTTCGAGTCCTTGATATAACGGACTATCTCTTTGGCTTTTTCCTGCGGGATGCCCTGTTGAATCGCCACATGCTGGCGCACTGTGCCGCCCGCCGCCGGTTCGACCTTGCCGTAGTTGAGGGCTTTGAGGGGCACGCCGCGACGGACCAGTTTCTGCTGAAGGATGTCGTTCATGTTGCGCAGCCTGGTCTCGTCTTCAGCCGTGAGGACCAACTCTTTCTCTTCGAGAGCGACGTTGGCCGCGCTGCCCTTGAAATCGAAACGCTGCCGGACCTCCTTGACGGTTTGATTGATGGCGTTGGTAATCTCCGCGCGGTCAACTTCGGAGACGATGTCGAATGAATTTTGTTGGGCCATAAATATTCGGGCAGCTATTCCTATGCGCTCCTGTCATGAGCTACTTCACAACGCGCGAGCATAACATCAAATGCGCCGGGCGTGAAAGCAGATAATCCATGCGGCTCAAGCGGCGGGCGATTGTGCATCCACACGACGCAGCCCGTCTTCGTTCGATTCGAGATTGAAGAAGCGCAGAAAATTATTGGTCGTCAGTTGGCCCATCAACTCCGTCTCCATCTCGTGAAGTTCGGCCAGGCAACGCGCGACCTCAACGACGCGCGCAGGCTCGTTGCGTCGCCCGCGAAAAGGAACCGGCGTGAGAAACGGGCAATCCGTTTCGACCAGCAATCTCTCGCGCGGGACCGCTCGCGCCACTTCGCGCAACGGCTCTGCCTTCTTGAAGGTCACGTTTCCGGCGAAGGAGATCATAAAGCCAAACTCTAAAACGCTCTGCGCCATCGAAGCGGACCCGCCGAAACAGTGCATGATGCCGCCGAAGCCCGCGCCCTCCCACTCGTCGCGCAGGATGCTCACAGTATCATCATCTGCCTCGCGCGAATGGACCACGACGGGCAGGCTTGCCGCGCGCGCCAGTCTTAATTGTCTGGCGAAGACTTCGCGCTGCACGTCGCGCGGCGAATGGTCGTAATGATAATCAAGCCCTATCTCGCCCCAGGCGATGACGCGCTCGCTGCTCTTTATCAAACGCAGGAGCCGCCCTTCCGCATCATCATCAAAGAGGCGCGCATCATGCGGGTGAACTCCTACCGCCGCGTAAACTTCCGCGTACTCTTCCGCCACTTTAACGGCACGCTCGAACGCGCCGCTCAAAGGCTCGCCCGTCCCTACGTTGAGGATAGCGCGCAATCCGGCCTCGCGTGCGCGGGCTATCATCTCGTCGCGGTCGGCGTCGTATTCTGGTCCATCAATGTGCGCGTGCGAGTCTATGAACATCTTTTGAGAGCGAAGCCAGCGATAGCAATCTTTTCATCTTCTTCATCCTTGTGGAAGGCGCGGCCCTTTACTTCAGCCTCGCTCCGTTCGGCACATCTTCCGTGAAGGTGGCGATGACGGGTCTTCCATCTTCACCGACCGAGGCGGCGACGACCATCCCTTGCGACTCAAACCCGCGCAGCTTGCGCGGCTTCAAGTTGGCGACGACGACCACCTTGCGCCCGACCATCTTTTCAGGCTCGTAGTATTCGGCTATCCCCGCGAGCACCTGTCGCGGCTCCGTCTCGCCTATGTCAATCATGAAGCGCAAGAGTTTATCGGACTTCGGCACGCGCTCGGCGGTCAGGATTTCACCGACGCGCAAATCAACTTTTGCAAAGTCTCCTATCTCTATGAAGCTGACGAGGCCCGCATCATCCTCCGCTTGCGCCTCTGCGCTCACGGCATCCGCTTCGGTCGCGCCCTGCATCGGCGGCGCGGGCTGCGTGGCTTCAGCAGCGTGCGCGCCTGCGACCGTGTCCGCTTCTGTGGCGTGCGCGCCTGAAGCCTGCGTTTCGTCTTTCTGCATCTCGGCAGCCTTCTTTATCTCCGACATGATTTTCCCCTTATCAAGACGCGGAAAGAGCGGCTTGATTTCGCCTATCCGCGTGCCCTCCTTCAATTCTCCCCAGGTCAGTTTCGACGGGTCCGCGTTCGTCAGTTCATCCGTCAACCCTAGTTGCTCGAAGATACTCCGCGTCGCGGACGGCATGACCGGATGCAAGAGCGTGCTGAGCCAGCGCAAGGCTTCGGCAGCCCTGTACAGTATCGCGTGCAGCACTTGTTTCTGCCCTTCATCCTTCGCCAGTTCCCAGGGCTTCGCGTCGGAGATGATTTTGTCAACGCGCGCGACGATGCCCCACGCCGTTTCGAGCGCGCGGTTGAACGCGTAATCATCGAAGTACATGATGAACTGGTCTCGCGCGTGCTCAAGCGTTGAAGCGAGCGCCATCGGGTCCGCGTCCACGCCCGCGCGCTTCGCGGCCAGGTACTTATCCTCGCCTATATTGCCGGACGGAATGACGCCCTCGCAGTAACGCTGAATCATCGTCAGCGTGCGGCTTGAGAGATTACCGAGTCCGCTCGCCAGGTCCGAGTTCGCGCGGTCAATCAGGGATTCATAACCGAACCTGCCGTCCTGCCCGAAGACCATCTCGCGCAGGCAGTAGTAACGAACCATGTCGGTTGAGAAATAACGATGGAGCAAGTTAAGGTCAATCGTATTCCCCAGAGTCTTGGACATGCGCCTCCCCGTAGGGTCTTGCCACATCCCGTGAGCGAAGACAGTGCGCGGCGGCTCAAGCCCTGCGGCGAGCAGAAAGGCGGGCCAGTAGATAGCGTGATGCCGCAGGATGTCTTTGCCTATGAGATGAACGGCGGGCCAGAATTTCTCAAAGCCGACTAACGCCTCGCGCTCACTGTTGCCATAGCCGATAGCCGTGATGTAGTTCGACAGCGCATCGAGCCACACATACATAGTATGCGAAGGATCATCCGGCACGGGGATGCCCCAACTCACGCTCGTCTTCAAGCGGCTGATGGACAAGTCCTGTAAACCGCTCTTGACGAAACTGACGACTTCGTTACGGCGTGCTTCGGGTCTGATGAAACCCGGCTGAGTTTGATAGAGGTCCAGTAATGCGCCCGCGAAATCCGCGAGACGGAAGAAATAGCTCTCCTCTGAAACTCTATCGAGCGGCGTCAGGTGCTCCATGCAACGCGGCGGGTCGCCCGGCCTCTCCGGCTTGAGATATTCATCCTCCGTCTTGTAGGTCGCGCAGGCCGCGCAGAACCATCCTTCATAGTGGCCCTTGTA
>JAXDFO010000144.1:0-5701 GCA_034665545.1 Blastocatellia bacterium | reverse complement strand
GGGATGTCGCGCGACCTCTCGCGGCCACGGATGAGCGCAGCCGTCTCAAGCCCGTTGATGCCCGGCATGTAAACGTCCAGCAGAATCACCGCCACGTCGCAACCGAGCAGGTATCTGAGAGCTTCATCGCCGGAAGCGGCCCGCACCAGATTACGGTCGGGCGCTTGCAGGATAGCCTCCAGCGAAATCAGATTGCTCGGATTGTCATCAACCAGCAGGATATTGATTTTCTGCGGCTCGCAATCATCCATCTCGTTCACCTCTTGGTCGCCTGACAGAGACTGCTCAGGAAAGGAGCTATCTCTGCGAGCGGGAGCACCCTGTCCGGTTGCGCGATAGCGAGCGCGGCTTCCGGCATCTCGCGCGATTGAGCCGTCGCCGGTTCTTCTATCACCGTCAACCCGCCGCACTCTTTGATGGCCGCCAGGCCGCGCGCTCCGTCTCTGTTTTTACCTGTCAGGATAACCCCTACCGTCTCCTTTCCGTAAGCATCGGCTGCCGATTCAAACAGGACATCAATGGATGGACGCGCATAACAGACGGGCGCTTCCGTAGAGAGAGTGAAATGTCCGCGCTCTATGAGCAAGTGGTAATCGCGCGGGGCCAGGTAGACATGGCCTCCGGCAATCGGCTCTTTATCATCCGGCTCGTCCAGAGGCAAGCGGCTGGACTTCTGCAAAAAAGCGCAGAGACCGCTACCAGACTCCTTGCCGCGATGCTGCACCAGGACGAGCGGCAGGGGGAAGTCGGATGGCAGGCCCGGCAACAGAGTTTGCAGGGCCGACAACCCGCCCGCAGATGTCCCTATGACGACAATCTTAGGCATCGCTATCTGACCTTTCGATAAAGCCTGTCTCGATGGTCCAACTCTTCGTAGAAAGATTCGCGCGGCGTGAATCTCAAAGACTCCTTGTTGCCGAGACCGAACACGCCGAGCACGCTGAGGCTCTCGTAAATCAGATTATGCACGCGCTCCTGAAGAGTCTTGTTAAAGTAAATCATGACGTTGCGACACAGGATGACGTGAAACTCGTTGAACGAGCCATCCGTCACCAGGTTGTGTTCAGAGAAGATAAGATTGGTCTTGAGCGACGAGCTAAAGATGACGCTGTCATAGTGCGCCGTGTAGTAGTCGGAGAAGAAACGCTGGCCGCCAGCCTTCATATAGTTGGCCGTATATTCCTGCATGGAAGCGAGCGGAAAGATTCCTTCGCGCGCCTTTCTCAAAACCTCCTTGCTCATGTCTGTGGCGTAGATGCGGCAACGCTGGTACAGGTCTTCCTCTTGCAGCAGAATCGCCATCGAATAGACCTCTTCGCCCGTCGAGCAGCCAGCGTGCCAGATACGCACGAAGGGATAAGTCCTGAGCAACGGGACGACCTTCGCGCGAAAGGTTTGGAAAAAGGTGGGGTCACGAAACATGGACGTGACGTTGACGGAAAGCCTGTAGAGAAGACGCTCCAGACAGGCCGGGTCATGGAGCACCTTCTCTTGAAAGCCGGAGACGCTCAAGACGCCTTCGCTACGCATGCTTTCGTGGATGCGTCGCTTAATCGAAGCCGGGGCATAGTTGCGGAAATCGAAACCGTAGTGCCGGTACATCCCTTCCAACAACAACTCTATCTCGATGTCCTCAAGCTGATTGACCTCGGCTGGCGCAGACTTCATACACGACCATCCTCTTGCCTGTAGAGCCAGACGCGCAAGAGCGAGAGAAGCTGGTCAATATCGAGGGGCTTGGAGATATAGTCCGAAGCCCCCGCTTCTATACACTTCTCGCGGTCAGCTTTCATGGCCTTCGCCGTCAGCGCGATAATCGGAAGCTGCTCGAACCCGCTCATCCCGCGAATCGCACGGGTCGCTTCGTAGCCATCCATGCCCGGCATCATGATGTCCATCAAGACTACGTTAATCCCCGCCGTCTTCTGCAAGAGTTCGATGGCCTCCTGCCCGCTCTCCGCATGCACGACTTCCATGTTATGACTCTCAAGCGCGCTCGTGAGAGCGAAGATGTTACGCACGTCGTCGTCAACGATGAGCACTTTCTTGCGGGCCAGCACGGGGTCGCTGCGATGCAGTTGTTCGAGCATGCGTCGCTTCGGCTCCGGCAGATTCGCTTCGACGCGATGGAGGAAGAGGGCCGTCTCCGCGAGCAGTCGCTCAGGCGAACTGACCTCCTTGACGATGATGGCATCGGCCACTTTCCGCAATTGCGTCTCCTCTTTCCCGCTCAACTCTTTGCCCGTATAGACGATGATCGGCAAGTCATTTTGTCCGAGGTCGGTTTGAATCTTCTCTATCAATTCAAAGCCGGTCATGTCGGGCAAGCGCAGGTCCAGGACCATGCAATCGAACCTTTCGCCCTGAAGCGCGGCGAGAGCCTCCTGGCCTGTGGCGACGGCGGTCGTCTGCACGTCGCCGTTGCCTATCAACTCGACGATGCTCATGCGCTGCGCGTCGTCGTCTTCGACTACTAGAAGACGGCGCATTCCGCGCTGTGCGAAATCGGCTATGTTGTCGAAGGCGGCGGCCAGCTTCTCCCTCGACACGGGTTTTTGCAGGTGCGTGAAGGCTCCGAGTTTGAGAGCGCGTTGCCTTTGCTCTTCGCCTGAGATGATGTGGACGGGAATGTGGCTCGTCTCCGCGTCATGCTTCAAGCGGTCGAGCACTGTCCAGCCGTCGCGGTCAGGCAGTTTGATGTCGAGCGTGATAGCATCCGGCTTAAACTTGCGGGCCAACGCCAGAGCCACGTCGCCTCGCATCGCCACCAGTCCCCTGAATCCCTTTTCATGGGCCAGGTCCAGAAGAATTCCGGCGAAGCCGGGGTCGTCCTCCACGATGAGCAACACGCGCTCGCCCGGCTCAATAGTATCCCTGTCATCCCTGAGACCGCTCGCCTCGCTCACGTCTCCCAACATGAGCGGCGTCGCCGCGCTGCCGTAGATGACAGAATCTAGCGACGCCCGCTCACTGTTCACGTTATGAAGCTCTCCCGTCGTGCGCGTGGTCGGGGCGGCGGGCGCACTGTAAGCGCGCGGCAGGAAGAGCGTGAACGTGCTGCCTTCGTTCGGAGTGCTCACGACGCGAATCTCTCCGCCGAGCAGGCGGGCTATCTCGCGGCTGATGGACAATCCCAAACCCGTCCCCCCGTACTTGCGGCTCGTCGTTCCGTCCGCCTGTTGGAACGCCTCGAAAATAATTCGCTGCTTGTCCGCAGGGATGCCAATGCCTGTGTCGGTCACTGAGAAGGCCATGACGGCATCGGCGCGATTCAAAGTTTCCTGTATGAAGTGGCTGCCCCTTTCCGCCACCGTGATGCTCAAAGAGACCTTGCCTTGCTCCGTGAATTTGAAGGCGTTGGAGAGCAGGTTCTTGAGAACCTGTTGCAAGCGTTTCTCATCCGTCTGGATATACCAGGGCAAATCGGTCGCGCGCTCAATCGTAAACTCAAGCCCCTTGTCCTGCGCGACCTGGTGGAAACTGCGGTCCAGACTCTCCGTGATGTCAGCGAAGGAAACATCGCCGACCTCAATCGCCATCATGCCTGATTCTATCTTGGAGAGATCCAGAATATCGTTGATGAGAGAAAGCAGGTCTTCGCCCGAAGAGTGAATCGTCTGCGCGAATTTGATCTGCTTCTCCGTCAGCGTCTCATCCTTATTCTCGGCCAGTTGTTTGGAGAGAATCTGTATGCTGTTAAGCGGCGTGCGCAGTTCGTGCGACATGTTGGCGAGAAACTCCGACTTGTACTTGGAGGTCAAAGCAAGCTGTTCCGCCTTCTCCTCCATAGCCCACTTGGCCTCTTCGACCTCCGCGTTCTTCGCCTCGACCTCGGCCTTCTGCTTGGCGAGCAGCGTCGCCTTCTCCTGCAACTCTTCGTTCGTCTGCTGCAACTCTTCCTGCTGGCTCTTGAGCAGTTCTTCGGATTCGCGCAGGGATTCGGCCTGCCGTTCGAGCCGCTCGTTGGTCTTACGCAATTCGTCCTGCTGGCTCTGCAACTCAGAGGCCAGCGATTGCGATTGCTGTAGTAAATCTTCCGTGCGCGAGTTGGCCGCAATCGTGTTGAGCACGATGCCTATGCTTTCCGTAAGCTGGTCCAGGAATGTGACGTGCGTCTCGCTGAAGCGATTGAAGGAAGCGAGTTCGATGACCGCCTTGACATCTCCCTCGAAGAGCACCGGAAGGACGATGATGTTGAGCGGCGTCGCTTCGCCCAGACCCGAACCGATGCGAATGTAATCGTTCGGCACGTTGGTCAGCAGGATGCGTTCTTTTTCCAGCACGCATTGGCCCACCAGTCCCTGCCCCGGCTTGAACTCGCTGGAGAGGTTCTTGCGCTCGTTGTAGGCATAACCGCCCAGGAGTTTCATGAGCGGCTGGCCGTTGTTCGACCCGTTGACGTAGAAGACGCCCTGTTGCGCATCCACGAGCGGGGCGAGGTCCGAGAGGACCATCTGCGCGACGGTCGTCAAATCTCTCTGGCCCTGCAACATTCTGGTGAACCGCGCGAGGTTGGTCTTGAGCCAATCCTGTTCGGTATTCTTCTGCGTCGTATCTTTGAGATTGCGAATCATCTCATTGATATTGTCCTTGAGCGCGGCGACCTCGCCCTGCGCCCCGACCGTGATAGACCTTGTCAAATCGCCCTGCGTCACTGCGGTGGAGACTTCTGCGATAGCTCGCACCTGCGTCGTCAGATTAGCGGCCAGGCCGTTGACGTTATCCGTCAAGTCTCGCCAGGTTCCGGCTGCGCCCGGAACGTTAGCCTGCCCGCCCAACTTGCCTTCGACGCCCACCTCGCGCGCGACCGTCGTTACCTGATCAGCGAAGGTCGCCAGCGTATCCGTCATGCCGTTAATCGTGTCGGCCAACTCCGCTATCTCACCCTTCGCCTCGACCGTCAGCTTCCGGTTCAAGTCTCCGTTAGCCACAGCCGTCACGACCCTTGCGATGCCTCGCACCTGGCTCGTCAGATTGCCCGCCATGAAGTTCACGTTATCGGTTAAGTCCTTCCACGTGCCAGCCACGCCCCGCACGTCAGCCTGTCCGCCCAGCTTACCCTCCGTGCCCACCTCACGAGCGACGCGCGTCACTTCCGAAGCGAAAGAGTTAAGCTGGTCCACCATCACGTTGATAGTGTTCTTCAACTCAAGAATCTCGCCCTTCACATCCACGGTAATCTTCTTGGAGAGGTCGCCATTCGCCACAGCCGTCGTGACCTCAGCGATGTTGCGCACCTGCCCCGTCAGATTGCCCGCCATGAAGTTCACGTTATCGGTTAAGTCCTTCCACGTGCCAGCCACGCCCCGCACGTCAGCCTGTCCGCCCAGCTTACCCTCTGTGCCGACTTCGCGCGCGACGCGCGTCACTTCCGAAGCGAAAGAGTTAAGCTGGTCCACCATCGTGTTGATGACTTCCTTGATTTGAAGGATTTCACCTCTCACGTCCACCGTAATCTTTTGCGTCAGGTCGCCGTTAGCGATGGCCGTCGCCACCTTCGATACGTCCCTCAACTGGACCGTCAGGTTGCCCGCCATGAAGTTGACGTTATCGGTTAAATCCTTCCACGTGCCAGCCACGCCGCGCACTTCGGCTTGGCCTCCGAGCTTACCCTCCGTGCCCACCTCACGAGCGACGCGCGTCACTTCCGAAGCGAAAGAGTTAAGCTGGTCCACCATCACGTTGATAGTGTTCTTCAACT
>JAXDFO010000143.1:0-4048 GCA_034665545.1 Blastocatellia bacterium | reverse complement strand
TCCGGCGCGAATCTGAAAGGTTGGGGCCGCAGCGTTCGGAGATTCGCAAGGCTTGGGGGCTGGCTGAAGAACAGGTCGTCTTTCTCTTCGCGGGCAAGTTCATCGAAGTCAAGAGGCCGCTTGATTTTATTCGCGCGGTCGAACTGGCGAGCGGGCGCGGCGCGCGAATCGCGGGATTGATGGCGGGAGACGGCCCGCTCCGCGCAACCTGCGAAGAGTATGTCAGGCAACATCAAGTGCCCGTCAGCTTCACGGGCTTTTTGAACCAGTCGCAGATAGCTCGCTCTTATGTTGCGAGTGATGCTCTGGTGCTCTCTTCGGGGTCCGAGACGTGGGGGATGGTGGTCAACGAGGCGATGGCCTGTGGCCGTCCCTGCATCGTCAGCGACCAGGTCGGATGCGCGCCAGACATGGTGATTCGGGAAGAGACCGGGAACGTTTTCCCGGCGGGTGATGCTGAAGCATTGGCGCGACTTCTCTCGCGCTACGCTAATGAACGCGAGCGATTGCGGGCGATGGGCCAAAGAGCGCGCGAGATATTGGCCCAACAATTTTCCGTCAAGGCGGCGGTGGATGGAACGCTTCGAGCGATAGAGGCTGTGAGCGAAAGAGAACGATGAGTATTGCACTTGAATATAACCGTGTGGATTTTCCGAAGGTGGCGCGCATCGCGTTGCCGCCGGTTATCCTGACATTCCTGCTCCTACTGACCAGCGAGTATGACATCTCCGTCGCGCAACTTTTTTGCGCGCTCGTGTTGTCCATCATCCCCTGGGTGGCTTACGCGAAATGGCGCGGGCAGGATCGCGCCGCCGTCCCGCTCTTCGCCATGATCTCCTTCATGTACTGGCTCTACTACGCCCTGCCGCTCTTCTGGGGAGAGCGTCTTATCACGCAGGCCGCCGGGGCTGACCGCACGGTTTCGGAGGAAGGCGTCACGGCGACGATGTTCATGGTCCTGCTCGGCGTGGCTTCGCTCTGGCTGGGGATGAGGGCGGGTGTGGGCCGTCGCCTGACGCCGCGCAAGTTGCCGGACATTCAGGCTCTGCAATCAAGATGGAACTACCTGCGCGCGATCCTCTTGATGGGCATCATCATCAACTTGATGGAAACGTCTCCGTATCTTTTCGGAGAAGGCGGGCGGCAGATACTACAGAATTTCATCATCGTGGTTCCGGCTGTCATCTTCGCCTTTCTCTTTCGCAACTATCTCAAAGGCGAAAGCACGCAGTTTGACAAACTGCTCGTCGCTTCATTTCTCGGCGTGCGTTTCCTGGCCGGTATCTCCTCCGGCTGGTTGAGCACCTTCATGTCCATCATCATCATCAGCGCGGCCATCTACATCGCCGAGCGCAGGAAGGTTCCGGCCCTCATCGTGACCGTCGCCGTCTGTTTCCTGCTCTTCTTTCAAGTCGGCAAGAACGAGTTTCGCAAGACCTACTGGTACGGCGATGTGCAGCAGGGAAGCAAGGTCGAAAAGATAGAGTTCTGGATTAACGCTTCCGTCAACAAGTGGGGCGAAGCCCTCAGCGACCCCTCCGGCAAGACCTTGAAGGATGTCACGTATCCGAGCCTCTCTCGCGTCGCGTTGCTCACGCAATCGGCCAACGTCTACGACCTCACGCCGGACCCAGTGCCTTATCAATACGGTCGTCTCTACACGTATGTTTTCATCACCATCATTCCGAGATTCTTATGGCCCGAAAAGCCTTCGATTACGGAGGCCAACCAGTATTATCAAGTGGCCTACGGTCTAACGAGCGAAGACAGGTTGGAACAGATTTCCATCGCCGTCGGCATCCTCACGGAAGGCTTCATCAACTTTGGTTGGGCCGGTGTGGTGGGGATTATGTTTCTGCTCGGCATCTTCTTCGACTTTTATGAGAGGACGTTTCTCAGCAACATTTCGGGAGCATTGATGAACGCCATCGGCTTCGTCCTCCTGCCGCAATTCCTCAGCATCGAATCGCAGTTGGCCGCGTATCTCGGAGGCATCATTCAATCGCTGGTCATCATCTTCGTAGTTGCGATGCCGGTCATGACCTTCAAGCGAACGATGCTCTCCGCCCGCTCGCAACCGGCCCTCGCGGCCAGATGAGAGCTTTCCACGGAGAGAGATGTTTTTGAGAGAGCCGCGTTGATTTTAACTCTTCAGACAAACACCTTCGGAGCCTATGGAGGCATCCCGACTTACAACCGACTGGTCTGCCGTGTGCTCAACGAGTTCGGCCACGGTCTACAGAGTCGCGTCCTCATCGGCAACGATAAGCCCGCCGAGGTCGAACCCCGGCGCGATGCGTTGCCGCATCTCTCACTTGAAGGCCACGGCGGCAATCGCAAGTCTCTCATCACCAGCGCTATCGGCCACGCGCTCAGGCAGCCCCTTGACCTGGCCCTCATCGGCCACGTCAACTACGCCCCGCTCGGCCTCGCGCTCAAACGCTTGCAGCCCGCGTTGAGATACGGCGTCATCATCTACGGGATAGATGTCTGGCGCAGGCTTTCATGGATACACCGTCGCGCGTTGAGAGACGCGGATTTCATTATCTCCATCAGCGAGTACACGAAGCGGCGCGCGGTTGATTTCAACGGTCAACTGAACGGGCGCGCGTACCTTCTGCCCAACGCTCTTGAGTGGGACGACGCGCAGCCCGCCGCGACTGCGAACGCTTCTTCCTCGCTGCCGGAGGGAACGCGACTGCTCTCCGTCTGTCGTCTCGATAGCAGCGAGCGTTATAAAGGCGTGGACCACGTCATAGAATCTTTGCCGTGGGTCGCGCGCAACGTGCCCGATGTGCAGTACATCGTCGTCGGCGGCGGCACGGACCTCGCGCGCCATCAGGAACTCGCTGCCGCGAAGGGCGTCGCCGACCGCGTTCACTTTCTCGGATTCGTTGACGAAGCGACTTTGCGAGATTGCTATCGCAACTGCGAACTCTTCGTCATGCCGAGCGCGGGTGAGGGCTTCGGCTTCGTTTTTCTGGAAGCCATGCAGTATGGCAAAGCTGTGGTCGCGGCCAACAGTGGAGGCGCGCCGGAGGTGGTCCAGGATAACTTGACAGGCTCGCTCGTGGAATATGGAAACACGGAACAGCTTGCCCGCGTCTTGACTGACTTGTGCTTGAACACGACGGAGCGCGAGAGGTTGGGCGAGGCCGGTCAACGTCGCCTGCGCGAGCGATTCACCTTCCCCGGATTCAAAGCGGTCTTGACCGACATTCTCACGCGTGAGATGTCAGCCGCGACCCTTTACAAATCTCGTCGTCGCACAATTGCCGACATGATGCGTGTGGTTTAAGAGGACTTAAAAGAAGTGTGCGGGATTATCGGAGTCTGGATGAAGGGCGCGCGCGCGGAAGCGGCACGGGCGGCGGTCGCGCGCGGCATCGGCGTCATCGCGCATCGCGGGCCGGATGATATGGGTGAGGTCGAAATCATCCCTGCGCATGATGAAAGCGCGGTCGTCTTCGGCCATCGCCGCCTCAGTATCATAGACCTTTCGCAAGCAGGGCATCAGCCCATGCTGGACCAGGAATCCGGCAATTGGATAGCCTACAACGGCGAGGTCTTTAACTTCCGCGAGATGCGCGCGGAGCTTGAATCGCTCGGCTGTCGTTTTCGCTCCGACTCGGACACCGAAGTTATCCTGCAATCGTATCGCGTGTGGGGAAGGGATTGCGTTCGTCGCTGGCGCGGCATGTTCGCCGCCGCCATCTGGGACGAACGGCGTCAAGAGCTATTCCTCGTGCGCGACCGCCTCGGCATCAAGCCTCTTTACTATGCGCAGACGGGCGCGGGCCTCGTCTTCGGTTCGGAGATTAAATCGCTGCTGGCGACCGGACTGGTCCAGCGCAAGATTAATCTCGCCGCCCTCGATACATACCTGATGTTCGGCGCGGTCCAGGATCCTCTGACTCTGATAGACGGCGTCGAGTCGCTTCCGCCCGCGCACACTCTGGTCTTCAAAGACGGGCGCGCGGAGTTGCAAGAGTACTGGGAACAGCCGCTTGAAATTGACGATGATAAGAGCGATGCGATAGAGGCCACA
>JAXDFO010000142.1:0-7597 GCA_034665545.1 Blastocatellia bacterium | reverse complement strand
CCAGAAGCGCAACGTAGCGGACTGTAGATTCTCTCCGCCGATGATGAAGGCTCTGGCACGCCCTCCGGCATCCTCCGAGGTCAGGCCGCGTCCGAGCAGTTCAAGCTGCGTCGGCGTGAGCTTGACGAGGCTGAGATTGCGCGCTCTCTTGAGTGCCTGGTGCAGAGCTTCTATGCCCACGTCCTCGGCCAGCAACTCGACCTTACGGCCCACGAGCAACGGCGCGAAGAGAGCCGTCACGGTCAGGTCAAAGGAGATTGAAGAGTGGACGAGCGTGCCCTCGCCCTGCTCGACCTGATAAGCCTGTACGGCCCAGGTCAGATAGTTGGTCAAGCCTCTATGCGTAATCAGAGTTCCTTTGGGCCGCCCGGTCGAGCCAGAGGTGTAGATGATATATGCGAGGTTGTCCGGCATGACGACGCTCGATGGATTCTCCGCGCTCTCCAGCGCAATCTCCTGCCAATCCGAGTCCAGGCGGACAGTGCGCGCCGCGTGATCCGGCAGTTCGTTGATTAAGCGCTGTTGCGTGAGGAGCACGGGCGCGGCGGCATCTTCGAGGATGAAGGAGAGACGCTCTCGCGGATTGGACGGGTCGAGCGGAACGTACGCGCCGCCCGCCTTCAAGACGCCGAGCAGGGCCACCAGCATTTCCGCAGAGCGCGACATGCAGACGCCGACGAGAACTTCCGGCCCGACGCCGAGCTTGCGCAGGTAATGGGCCAACCTGTTGGCCCGCTCGTTCAGTTCCCTGTAGCTCAACTGCGTCTCTCCGAAAACAGCGGCCACTGCTTCCGGCGTGCGCCCGGACTGCGCCGCGAATAGTTGATGAATGGCTTCGAGCGACGCGCGGTCTCTCTTCGTGTCGTTCCAACGGACGATAAATTGTTGTGACTCCTCCGGCGAGAGAAAACTTTCCGCGTCGTGACGCGAGGAAGCATCCGCCGCGATGGCACGCAGCACTCTGTCGTAATAGCTCGCCACCGCTTCTCTCTGTTCGGCTGAGGTGAAGGTGGAATCGAATTGCAGGTCGAGCCAGGTGGCGCGCTCCTGCGAAGTCGTATCAATCATGAGGATGGTTTGGAGACTGAAGTTCGTCTCCGACAAATCAATCGTCTCGCCTCCGAGCACCTCTACCCTGCCGGGTTGCAGGACGTTCTCGACGGAGTGGAAATTCAGGTAAGTGTAGTTTGTTTCGACGAGCGGCTCGCGCCCCCAGGTTCTTTGTAGCGCGCCGAGCGGATAGCGACGATGGGGCAGCATCTCCCACTCGGCTTCAAACACCTGCCTGATTAACTCGGCCCAACTTCCGCCCTTCATCATGAAACGAAAGGGAACCGTGTTGAGGAAATTGCCGCAGACGAGCGTGCCGTCTTTCTCTTCCGGGCGGCCATTGACGGAGATGCCCGTCAACAAATCAATCTGGCCGCTAATCATGCTCATCACTTTGAGATGCGCCGCGAAGGCGACCGTCTTGAGCGGGACGGCGAGCTTGCGCGCGACCGTTCCCAGTTCTTCGAGCACGTTCGGAGGAACCGGCACCGTCAGTTTGGCGACGATCTGTCCGTTCAGCGTCGGCGTGTTGTAGGGCCAGCGCGGCAGCTTGACGGGCGCGCCGTCGCTAATCTTTTTCATCCAGAACTCGCGCGTCTCCTCGGAGGCCAACGCCTGCTGCTCAAGCTTGATGAAATCGCGGTAGGCGACGGCGAGCGGCGGCGGCGACGGCGGTGCTTCGTGATTTAAAAGGGCCAGGTAATGAGCCGCTATTTCCGCCAGCGTGGAGGTCGTGCTCCACCCGTCAATGATGGCGTGGCATTCGGTCAGCGAGAATTGAAAAGTCTCGTCCGTGCGGCGATGCACGAAGAAGCGCATCAGTGAAGGACGCAGCAGGTCGAAGAGACGCTTCCGCTCCGTCTCACGAAAATCGTAGAGAGCACGCTCCTGCTCGTCGCGCGAGAGATGTCTGAGGTCGTAGATTTCAAGCGGCAGCGTCGCCGATTGATGGACCAATTGGAGCGGGCGACTGTAGCTCGTGAGGTCGAAGGAGGTGCGCAACGCGGCGTGCCGGTCTACCACGGCCTGCACTGAATCTTGCAACGCCCTGTAATCGAAGGGGACGCGTAGATGCCAACTGTTGACGTTGTGATAGGCTGGCGAGTCCGGCGTCAATTCCATGTGGTAGAGCATGCCCGCCTGCATCGTCGCAAGCGGGTAAGCATCTTCGATGTCCTCTGGAAGTTTTAGCCGGTCCTCTTCGGAAATCATGCTGAAGGGCTCGGCCCTGTTGCTCAACTCCGACTGGACATCCGTAATCTGGTTGTTGCGAATCAAGTCGGCGATGGTCTGGTCGCGGAAGAGTTGTTGGACCGTAAACTCAAGCCCTCTCTCTTTGGCGAGCGCGACGACGCGAACGCTGCGTATCGAATCGCCTCCGATGTCGAAGAAGTTGTCGTGGATGCCGACCTGCTCAAGACCGAGCACGCTGGTCCAGATGGCCGCCAGCGTCTCTTCCAGTTCCGTCCTCGGAGCCACATAGAGGCGTTCGAGGTCGGGACGGCTCGAACCGGGCGCGGGCAGCGCGCGACGGTCCACCTTTCCGTTTGGCGTCAGCGGCAGAGAGTCCAACTTGACGAACGCCTGCGGAACCATGTATTCGGGCAGATGAGCTTCCAGGTATTCGCGCAATTCGTGGTTGTTTAAAGAGGCGTCTTCGGTCTGGACCAGATAAGCTACCAAACGCTTGTCGCCGGGCGCGTCCTCGCGTGCCATGACGACGACCTCGCGTATCTGCTCGTGCTTTGAAAGCACGGACTCTATCTCGCCGAGTTCGATGCGATAGCCTCTGACTTTCACCTGCTCGTCATTGCGCCCTAAATATTCCAGGTTGCCGTCGGGCAGGTAACGCGCGAGGTCTCCGGTCCTGTAGAGCCGCGCGCCAGGCTCATCACTGAAAGGATGCGGGATGAACTTCTCCGCCGTCAGCGCGGGGCGGTTCAGATAGCCGCGCGCCACTCCCGCCCCTCCGATATAGAGTTCACCGGCCACGCCCATCGGCGTCAGTTCACCGTATGCATCGAAGAGGTAAAGTTGCGTGTTGGCGATGGGTCGTCCGATAGGCACTGCGCCGGAGATTGAAGCCCCTGCGGGAATTTCATATGTGCAGCAACCGACGACCGTTTCCGTCGGACCATATTCGTTGATGAGCCGCGTCTCCGGCGCATTGGTGCGCCAGACGCCCAGGCTCTCTCCGAGCAAGGCTTCGCCGCCGAGGACGAGCGCTTTCGTGCGCCCCGCCAGTTCCTCTGCGGGCAGCCATTGTCTGAGCACTTCCAGATGCGACGGCGTTAGTTTGACGAGAGTGAAGTCTCTGCCCGCGCGCAAAGTCTCTGCGAGTCCTTCGACTCCTTCTTCCTCCGAAATCAAGGTCACGCGCTGCCCTGTCATCAAAGGCAGGAACAGGCTGGTCACAGTGAGGTCGAACCCGAATGGCGAATGCACGGGCGTGCCCTGGGCCTCCGCGACTACATACTCGCGCGCGCTCCAACTCAGGTAGTTGACCAGGCCACGGTGAGAAATCATGACGCCTTTGGGCTGGCCCGTAGAGCCGGAGGTGTATATCACATAAGCCAAATTCTCAGGCATCGCCGCGCGTGCCGGATTGGACGCGGGCGAGCGCGCAATCTCTTCCCAGTCGCGGTCCAGGCAGATGGCTTTGGCGCGATGCTCAGGCAAACGTTCGAGCAGCCGCTCCTGCGTCAGCAGCACCGGAGCCCGTATGTCTTCGAGCATGAAGGAGAGACGCTCGCGCGGGTATTCCGGGTCGAGCGGAACATAAGTCGCGCCCGCTTTGAGCACGCCGAACATAGCGACCACCATCTCTATCGAACGCTCGACGCTGATGCCGACGAAGACTTCGGGCCCAACACCGAGGCCGCGCAGATGATGGGCCAATTGATTGGCCCGCGCGTTGAGTTGCTCATACGTCAAACTCTGCTCGCCGAAGATTAAGGCCGTCTGCTGCGGCGTGCGCGCGACCTGTTCCTCGAATAGCTCTTGGAAGCATTTGTCCTGCGGGTAATCCGCCTGCGTGCGATTGAAGTCGTGCAACAGTTGTTCTCGCTCCGCATCGCCGAGCAGGTCCAACCGCCCGATCTCCATGTCCGGATGCTCGACGGCCTGGCCCAGCAACTTGATGCACTGGTCTGCGAGACGATGAATCTCACCCGCCGGGAACAGGTGCGGGTCGTAACTCAGTTCGCTGATGATGGAGCTTTCCGTGCGGAAACAGGAGAGCTTGAGCTTGTAACGGTCGTGGCGCACATCCAGGCGGTAGAGCGAGAAAGAGACATCTTCGGTGAGATGTGTGGCCAGCCAGTCGCTGTATTCAAAACTGGCGGCCATGCAGACCTCATCAACCGCGTTGAGACATATCTCCTCCTCTTCCTTCCAGGTGAAATACTCCTGCCAGGCATCCGCTTCTCGAATGCTTGAGTCCGCCTGTCGCAAGACATCCGCGTAAGTGAGCGCGTCCGTAAAGCGAGAATGGATGGGCAGGGACTTGGAGATTAAGCCGAGCGCATGATTCAACTCCTCGAACTTGCGCCCGTCAAAGACACAACTGACGACGATGTCTGGCTGGCCCGTTAATCGCCAGAGCAGGGTCTGCCAGCAGGCGAGCAGGCAGTTGGCCGTTGTGGTCTCATAACGTTTGGCGAGCGCATCTATCTTCTCGATAAGAGCGGCTTCAATCTTCAGGTCCAGAACGTCAGGCTCGAAGACGGAGGGCGCGGCCCGTTTGATTTCAAAGGGCAGCGCGACGGGCGGATAAGCTCCTATGTCCTGCTCGCTCCAATAGGCGCGCCCCTTCTCCGCCATCTCATCTTCGAGCATTTCGTTCTGCCACTCGGAGAACTCCGCGTATTGCAAAGGCTCCTCGACGAGCTCTCCCTTGAGACAGCCGGAGTAGCACTCGCTCAACTCGCTGACCAGATTTTTCAGCGACCAGATGCCAGCGTAGAAGGCCGGGACGCTGAGGAACAACATGTGCCTCTCCGGCGTCAGCTTGAGCAGCATGATGCGGACCAGCGGCCCTTGCTCGTAGTTGAAAGGGGTCCGTTGTTCCTGACGATAAAGCTCTCTGAGCCGCTCGCTCTGCTCCGTCGCGCTGAGCGCGCTGAGGTCCATCTCGCGCCAGAAGGGCAAGAGGCGGTCGTTCAAAACCTGGACGGGCCAGCGCATGCCCGGCGCGCGGTGAAAGGTGGTGCGTAAAATCTCGTGGCGGTTGACGACTCTCAACAGAGAGTCTTCCAGGCTGGCCGGGTCAAACTTGCCATCAATGACCACTGCGCACTGCGCGCGATAAGCCGCGCTATTATCCTCTAGCTGGATGAGCCACAGCCTTTTCTGCTGTGGCGACATGCGGAAGCCTTCTATTTGGGTTGGCATTATTTCCTCCGGACCTCAACTTTTTGCAGGGGATGAAGTTCTATCCTGATTGATAGTTTGCTTTGACAAGGCAGCCTGCTTTTGTTCGCGCTCTCGGCCCGGACAACTCAGGGAGAGATGCCGCGCCGGGCCGCAACCTCCGCGTAGCTGAGCATATCTCCCATCACGACCAGTAACTTTCGCTCGCCCGCAAACTGGTTGCGCGCATGTGCCGCCAGCAAGTTGTCCAGCATGAGGATGTCGCCCTGGGCCCAGGGGAAGCTGACTTCCAAACTCCTGTAGACATCCAAAATCTCCATCATCACGGCATCCTCAATCGGAGAGCCGTCGCCGTAATAACAGTTGCGCGGAAGGTCTCGCTCGCTGAAGAGGGCGAGCATGGATTGACGCGTCGCGGGGTCCAGACAGGAGACGTGCCAGTGCTGCGCTTGATTGAACCAACTCATCTCGCCTGTGGCCGGATGTCTAATCGCCGCCGGGCGCACGCAACTGGTCCGCAACGAGTTGTTCTCCTTCCACTCGAAATCCATCAGCGTCCGTCGGCAATGCTCTTCGACCACCTTCCGGTCAGTCGTTTGGAAGACTACCTGCCAGTCAAGGCCGAGCGCGGCGTCGTAGTTGCGGACGTACATCACGCCCTTTTCCATGAAGCGTTTTTTGATGCCCGCATCAATCTCATCGTAGACGCGGCGGCTGTCCACGATGGGCGTCTCCCCGCCGTGCGCGGGCGGCTGCACACAACTGAACCAGATTTTGAGAGGCCAGCGATAGTTGAATGAATTTTCGTTGTGCCACAGGAGATGTTGGTCAGATGGATAAAAGACAGGCGTATAGACGTTGCCCGTGACCATTTCTCTCGGATGCTCGCCGTTCTCGTTGAAGAGTTCCGTGCACAAGCTCTGCGCGAACTGCTCGAACTCCGTCATCAAATCTATGTTGAAGCCGCGACAGAGTATCGCGCCATGCTTCAAGAGGTCCGCTTCGAGAGACGGACGATTGCTCCTGGCCCAACTGACCAGATCAACATCATCGCTTGCGGGCTGAATGACGAGCGGCATCGGCTCGCCGCTCGGCAGCGAACCTTTCTTAACCAGCGAATCCTGCTTGACGCTCAAGTTCTTGCGCTTGATGCCCATCAATTTCTTGCGCCGTTGTTCGTCTAGCCTGGCCCGCTCAAGCGTCTTCTCTTCGCTCTCCAGGGCCAGAAGTTTTTCTTTCAATTGTGAGAGCCGGATATCGGGCTCGGTCACGACCGCTTGAATGAGCGTGGCCCAGAGTCTCGCCATGCGGTTGACAGTCATGCTATCGAAGAGGTCCGTGTTGTACTCGAAATTGCCATTGATGCCGCCGGGCGTCTCTTCGAGCAGCAAGGTCAGGTCGAACTTCGCCGCCACATAATCCACGGCCAGGATGCTCAAGGTGAGGTCCGGCAGGGCTAAGGTTCTCTGCGGCGTATTCTGTAGGACCAGTTTGGCCTGGAAGAGCGGAGCATATTTCAAACTCCTTTCCAACTTCAGAGCTTCGACCAGTAGTTCAAACGGCAAGTCCTGGTGAGCGTAAGCATCGAGCGTCACTTCACGCACGCGCCGGAGCAACTCCGAGAAGCTGGGGTCGCCGGAGAGGTCCGTGCGCAGGACCAGTTGGTTGACAAAGAAACCTATCAATCGCTCCGCCTCGCTGTGATTGCGGTTGGCGATGTCAGTGCCGATGCTGACATCTTCCTGCCCTGAATAGTATGAGAGCAGGGCTTGGAAGGCGGCCAGCAGCGTCATGAAGAGCGTCACGCCGTTGTGCTCGCTCAAGAGCTTGAGGTCCGTAGAGATTTTCTCAGAGAGGAACACAGGCTCGAACGCGCCATTAAAGGTCCGCTCCGCCGGGCGAGGTCTATCGGTGGGCAACTCCAACACCTGCGCTCCCCCTAACCGCTCACGCCAGTATTTCACCTGCTCCTCCAAGACCTCCCCGCTCAACCACTCGCGCTGCCACACCGCATAGTCCACATACTGCACCCCTAACTCCGCCAGCTTCGACTCTGCTCCGCTCACCCGGCTCTCATAGAGTGCGGCCACTTCCTTGACCAGCACGCTCATGCTCCAGCCATCGCTGATGATGTGATGGAGCGTGAGGAGGACGATATGTTCTTGGTGGTCGAGAC
>JAXDFO010000141.1:0-4701 GCA_034665545.1 Blastocatellia bacterium | reverse complement strand
TTCTTTTTGAATTCATCTCTAGACATCATGACTTGACGGCGAACAAGAGGTCATGTGCAAGGAGCTTCGTTATGCGTCTATTGAAATTTCTTCGTGGTTCATCTCTCATTTGTCGTGTGCTGTTGAGCTTCGCGCTACTGAATGGCGCGGGCATGTTTTCATCGCTGGCAGTTGCTCAAGAGTCTGGCAGCACTCTCGTTATTCGCAACGTTAGAATATTCGATGGCTCACGCGTGCTTGCGGAAGATACGGTCATCGTCCGCAACGGCAAGATCGCGGAGATAGGGAAGAGGCTCTCTGCGCCCACCGGTGCTCAGGTGATTGATGGAAGCGGACAGACCCTCCTGCCTGGTCTCATAGACGCTCACACGCATGTTTTTGGCGAGGCGTTGAAACATGCTCTCATCTTTGGCTTGACCACCGAACTGGATATGTTCACAGACTACCGGATGGCCGCCGAAATAAGAAAGCAGCAGGCGGCAGGCAAGAGTCTGGATGCAGCCGACCTGTTTTCTGCCGGAACGCTGGTTACTGCGCCCAAAGGACATGGCACGGAATACGGATTCCCCATCCCGACTATTACTGGTCCAGAAGAGGCTCAAGCCTTCGTTGACGCGCGAATCGCCGAAGGCTCCGATTACATCAAGATTATTTACGATGACGGCAGCGCATCCGGGAGACGCTTCGAGAGCATCAGCAAAGCTACTATGGCGGCGGTCGTTGCCGCTGCCCACAAGCGCGGCAAGTTGGCTGTCGTTCACATAGCCACATTGCAGGGCGCGCGTGATGCGATTGATGCTGGAGCCGATGGCCTCGCACACCTGTTTATTAATACCCCGCCGGACCCGGACTTCGGCAGATTCGTTGCCGCACATCACGCCTTCGTCGTCCCCACGTTGACAGTTCTCGAAAGCCTCTCTGGAACCCCCAGCGGAGCCTCGCTTATCACAGACCCGAATCTTGGGCCTTACATCTCGCTCGCGGATGCTGCCAATCTGAATAAATCTTTTCCGTTTGGCGCGGAAGTAAAATTGATTTACCCGGCAGCCGAAGAGACTGTGCGCCAATTGAAGGCCGCCCGTGTCCCCATCCTCGCAGGCACGGATGCGCCCAACCCCGGCACGGCTCACGGCGCAAGCATTCATAGAGAATTAGAGTTGCTGGTCCAGGCGGGGCTGACGCCGATAGAAGCCCTGGCTTCGGCCACTTCTATCCCGGCGCGGCAGTTTCATCTGACGGACAGAGGGCGCATCGCGCGAGGGTTGAGGGCAGACCTGTTGCTCGTTAATGGAAACCCTACGACAGACATTAAGGCTACGCGCAACATCGTGAGCGTCTGGAAATCCGGCACGCTCGCGGATCGCGCGGCATACCTCTCGGCCATCAAAAAGGAGAAGAGCGAGGTTGAGCAGGCGCGACAGGCTCCTGCTCCTGCCGGGTCGGAGTCCGGCCTCGTCAGTGATTTTGAAGAAGGGAAGCCAAGCGCGAAATTCGGCTTCGGGTGGATTGTCTCGACTGACAAATTTACTGGCGGAAAATCAACAGCCGAGTTCAAGGTTGTGCCCGAAGGCGCACATGGCAGCAAAGGGTCGCTGTTGATTACGGGTGAAATCACAAACGACTTTGCATATCCCTGGGCGGGGGCGATGTTCTTTCCAGGGGCGGCCCCTATGCAACCGGCCAATCTCTCTTCAAAGAAGCAGATTACATTCCGGGCCAAAGGCGATGGTCAAACTTATCGCATCATGCTCTTTGCGCAGAGCAGCGGGTCTATACCTCCCGCAAAGAGTTTCGTCGCTGGACCGGAATGGAAGGAATACAGCTTCCCGCTCTCGCAGTTTAGCGGCATGGACGGGCACGACCTGATGGGCCTGTTGTTTGCCGGTGGACCGGCTACCGGAAAGTTCGCCTTCCAGATTGATGACGTGCGGCTTCAGTAGCGCGGGCACGGAAGAGGCAGGCATGTTGATGCGGACTCGCTTTGATGAATGGCAGTGTCGCTTAGTTTAGTCGGACTTGAATCTGAAGGGATAGGTGGCTATGCTCTCTCGTTATCTAAATTGAGAGAACAGAGTTGATGGATAAAAATCTCCCGGAGAGTCAATTACTCCAGAGCCTGATTGACGCCAGCCTCGACGGCATTCTGGCCTTCGACCGGGCGTGCCGTTACACGGCATGGAACGCAGCGATGGAGCGCATCTCCGGCTTGCGCAGCGAAGAGGTGGTGGGCCGCACGGCCTTCGACATCTTCCCGTTCCTCAAGCAGACGGGCGAGGATAAATATTTCTACGAGGCGCTGGCGGGCAGGAGCGCGGTCGCCGAATCCAGACCCTACACCATTCCTGAGACCGGACATAGAGGCTTCTTCGACGGGTACTACTCGCCGCTGCGTGATGCGAGCGGAGAAGTCATAGGCGGCGTCGCCATCATCCGCGACATCACCGCGCGCTATGAGACTGAAGAAGCGCTGCGTGAGAGTGAAGAGCGATACCGCGCTTTCATCGCTAACAGTTCAGAGGGCATCTGGCGATTTGAACTGGAACGGGCCGTCCGCATAGACCTCCCCGAAGACGACCAGATAGAACTCTTCTATCAACACGGCTACCTTGCAGAGTGCAACGACGCGATGGCGCGAATGTACGGGTACGACCGTGCCGTAGAGATTACGGGCGCACGTCTCAGCGACCTACTCGTCCGCGACGACCCGAACAACATCGAGTACCTGCACGGCTTCATCTCCTCCAGCTACCGCTTGACCGACGCCGAATCGGTCGAAGTGGACCGGGAGGGCCGCCAGAGGTTTTTTTCAAACAATCTGGTCGGCGTGGTTGAGAACGGACTGGTTCTGCGAGCCTGGGGCACCCAGAGGGATGTCACCGAGCGCAAGCGCATAGAGGAAGAGTTGAGGGCGACCGAACATCGCTTCTTCATGTTCATGGAGAACCTGCCCGGCCTCGCCTGGATAAAAGATATCGAAGGGCGTTACGTGTACGTCAACGAGGCCGCCGCCCGCGCCTTTCGCATGGCGCGTGAAGAACTGCTCGGAAAGCTGGACGACGAGATTTTCCCGGCGGAGACTGCCGCAAAGTTTCGTGAGAATGACATGCTCGCATTGTCAGGCGGAGCGGGCGTGCTCACTGTCGAAACGTTAGAACAGGATGACGGTGTTCATCACTCAATCGTCAGTAAGTTCCCTATCCCGGGCCACGATGGCGCGGCTTTAATGGTCGGCGGCATCGCTATTGATATGACCGAGCGCATGCGCGCGGAAGCGGCCCTGCGCGAGAGCGAGGAGAAGTATCGCGGCCTGCTGGAGAATGCCAACGACATCATCTATTCGCATGACCTACAGGGCAACTACCTGACTATCAACCGCGCTTGCGAAGTTATCACGGGCTACACGCGCGAGGAGATACTCGGCGGCCTGAACATCGCTCAGGTAGTCGTCCCTGAACACCTCGAACTCGCCAAGAGGATGACAGAGCTTAAACTGCGCGACCCTTCACCGACCGTCTACGAGATAGACATCCTCACCAAAGACGGGCGGCGGCTCACGATAGAAGTTAGCACCAGAGTCTCGCAGCGTGAGGGTCAGGGCGCAATCATTGAGGGCATCGCGCGCGATGTCACAGACCGCAAGCGCGGCGAACTTGAGCGAGAAGAGTTGCTCAGGCGCGAGCAGCAGGCGCGGCGTGACGCAGAGGAGGCTCTGGCCGTGGCGCGGAGTATAGAGGATAGCCTGGGGGTGTTGGTGGAAGCCTCCGGGGTTCTGCTCGGCTCCCTCAACCTCGAAGACGTGCAACCGGCAATCCTGGACCTCTCGCGCAGGCTTATCTCCGCAGATGCTTACGCCATCTGGCGCGGCGATTATCAGGCTAAGGTCTGGCGCATCGTCTCTTCGGCGGGCCTCTCGGAAGAGTATCGCGGGCAAAGGATAGAAGGCTGGGAACCCCGTAATTTCGTGTTTGATGAACCTGTCATCGCCGAGAATATAGAGCAGATAGAACTGCTGGAGACGCGCCGCGCGCAGTACAAATCCGAGGGCATATGCTCTTTGCTCGCCGTCCCCATGCGCATTCACGGCGACGCTTCCGGCACACTTACCTACTACTACCGGCAGCCGCACCGCTTCAGTGACAGGGAGTTGCGCGTCGCCACTGCGCTTGCGAACCTGGCGAGCGCGGCCATCGCCAGCGCGGAGCTTTACGACGAGCAACGACGGCTGCGTGCAGAGGCCGAGCGGGCCAACCGTTTGAAGGACGAGTTCCTCGCCACTGTCTCGCACGAACTGCGCACGCCCTTGACCGCTATTCTCGGTTGGGCCACCATGCTTCGTTCTGATCGCTCGGATGAGCATGCTTTGCAACGCGCGATTGAGACTATCGAGCGTAATGCAAAAAATCAGAAACAGATTATCGAAGACCTGCTGGACGTTTCTCGCATCATCACAGGCAAGCTTCGTCTTGAAATCCGACCGGTCGAGCTTGCTTCCCTCATCGAAGCGGCGGTTGAATCCTTGCGCCCGGCAGCCGATGCCAAAGGAGTGCGCTTTCAGAAGCAGTTGGACACAGGGCTTAACCATGTTTCAGGTGATCCGGCACGACTGCAACAGATAGTTTGGAATCTGCTCTCCAATGCAATCAAGTTCACGCCCGGAGGTGGTCGCGTGCAAATCAGGCTCGAACGCATCGCCTCACATGT
>JAXDFO010000140.1:0-8292 GCA_034665545.1 Blastocatellia bacterium | reverse complement strand
ATGGTGCAGGAATATCTGGAGCATCATCGAAGTTCATCGAACAAGGAAAGCGAGTCATTCATCTTGGAATAGCTGGACTTTCAGTCCCGCTCAAATCTCTGCACTTTCAGTGCAGAGTGGTTTAGTTCCAGCAACATCTGAGCCGCGAGCAGTTGAGATTGCCCCTTTCTGAACGAATCCGTCTCGGCGTTGATGTAATCGTGAAAGGCAGCGAGGCCATCGGCTGCGTATGAAGCGTCAACTTTCGTGACCATCAGCCACAATGCGCTTGCGCGTAATCGCAATATCATCAGCTTCTGGGATTCAAAGTTTCTGAGAGCAACGGGTTCGGAGGGCGCAGTCAGAGCATTGATAAGTGCGCTGGCTTTGTTGACAGCATTCGTCGCCTCACGAAAGTCTTTGCGCGCATCCTCCATTCTGCTCCTTTTAAGTATTTGTTCAGGGATGAGGAGGGCGGCATTGTATCCTGCGGTCCCTCGCCCCAGGTGCGCGGCGGCTTTGTTGGCCCAGAAGGCCGCCTGTTTTGGCGCGAGGGCGATGCCTTCATCGTAGAGCTTAATGGCTTCATCATACTGCCTTGCGACCATGGCCTCGTTGCCCGCCCTGAGGGCGCGCGCACTCGGCCCGTTCATGCCTGTAAGCTCATTCTCAGGGATGATCGGTTGGGAGGCGCGCGGTGTCTGAGCCTGAGCGATAACAGTCGTGATGATTAACAAGAAGAGCGCGGCAATATTTCTTCGCATGTGAGGTTCCTTTCTCATCTATAAAGTGGGCTGAACCATTAATCTGATTCGAGATGCGCCCGAAATTATTTCGAGCCGCTTCACTTCAACCCCAATGCCTTGAGATAGCCTCTATTGACTTCACAGTTTCTGAGCTTTATCTGGTCCAGATATGCGGCCAGGGCTTTCTCAATCTTCTCCTTCGGAGGGCGATTGTTTCTCACGTCCTCAAAAGTCGTGCGGGGGTGATTGGCAAAAGAAATTATCGCGTCCCACTCCGCAGGCTTCTTGATTGATGCGATGCAGGATGTGGAATCAAGTTTCTTGTAAGGCCAGAAGCACCAGCCTATCCCGTTTTGTTCGAGCAATGTTCTGAACGAGGCGACCCACTCGTCAGTGTTTTCGCCGGACTCGCCCATCCAGACGGGCACGCTGTACTTGTGGCTGAAGTCTACATACTCCTGAATGGCCTCCGGCTTTACGTCCATCCAGTATTTATGAAAAGTGTAAGCCAGTTTGTTATCAAACGGCGGGCCGAAAACTTTGAAATTGGTGTCCCACTGCGCGCCCCCCAGAAAGATGATGTGGTTTCTATCCACGCTCCTGATTCCCGCCACAATCTTACGGTAGAGCGGCTCAAGCTTCGGGTTCAGGTGGGCCGTGTCGAAGAAGTGTGGAATCGGCTCGTTCAGCAAATCATAGCCGATCACGGTCGGCTCGTTTTTGTAACGCGCGGCAATCTTCTGCCAGATGTTGACCGTCAACTCCTGGCTCTCCGTGCTTTCAAAGAGAAACGGATAGGCCCAGCTATCATCAATGTTATCGCCGGTCTGCCCGCCGGGCGCGGCGTGCATGTCCAGGACGACGTACAGCCCCTCTTTTTTGCACCACCCGACGACCCTGTCCAAAAACTCATAGCCAACACCTTCGAGCCTTTGCGGCTCGCCCTCAGCCACGAACAGGCGATAGTTGAAAGGGACGCGAACAGAGTTAAAGCCCGACCCCTTGATGAATTTTATATCTTCATCGGTGATGTAAGTATCACGATAAGTCTTCCAGAACCGCCGCGCCTCATCCTCCCCGACGAGTTGATTGACCACCGCCTGGATCAATCGCGGAGAGTTGGCCGCCTTGAACTTGAACATGTAGCCTTCAGGCATGAGCCAGTTGCCCAGATTGATGCCTTTCAAAAATAGAGGTCGCCCGTTCGGCGCGATAAACTCTCTGCCGCGCGTGGTGACGAATTTCGTCTGCGCCCGGCAGATGGGAGACGCGCCCAGGAGAAGGACCGCCAGGATGACTGTTACTGTTTTTCTTTGATGCCACACCATAAGCTAATCATGTCTGGAAAAATTGAAACGCCTAACATCCAAGCTTTCGCCGCTCGCAAACTATAACATCTAAGTCAAAGGAACCCGCGCGCGTCCGATAAGCCCTACGAGTTTTGCTGACTCGAATGTTATGAAGAACATCCGGTGTTATCGGACTCTGGACATGGCAGAGGCGTTGTGTGTTTCTGTCACAGCCTGCGTTCTCTGTGTCTCTGTGGTGAATGCCCCTTTCATCTTCTCTCAAGGCACATTGACTCGCTATCCGTAGATGTTTTCGCTTGACATCTCAAGACAGAAGATTAAAGTATAAGTACTTACCCCGACCCATACCCCGTCCCGCCCGGTGCGCCGATTGAGGGAGGGCCGAACGGCACTGGCGACCGCCACGTGATAGTCATTGACCGCGACAACTGGAAGCTATACGAACTCTACTACGCTTTTCCGCTCAACGCTGGCGCGAGTTGGAACGCGGACGGCGGCGCGCTCTTCGACCTCAACACGAACGCGCTCAGGCCCGCCGGTTGGACTTCTGCGGATGCCGCCGGGCTGCCCATCTTTCCAGGCCTCGTGCGTTATGATGAGGTCTTTGAGCAGAAGGAGATAAAGCACGCGCTGCGCTTCACGGCCCAATTCACGCGCAGGGCCTACGTCGCACCCGCGCGCCATTTCGCCAGCAGCGATACCAGCCCGAACCGCCCGCCGGCGGCACGCCCGATTCGCGCTGGAACGACGACGAACTGAACACCCTGAAGGGCATCAAGGGTTCTGATTTCGAGGTCGTTCAAATGGGCACGATTATCACTCACTGAGTTGCGAAGAATCTCCAACTATGAATTTTTAGATTTGACAGCCGACGGGAGTACAGATGATGTCTAAGAGCAAGTTAAGCAACGTAACGGCAAGACGCTTCACGGTCGTCCTGGGAATCACGCTCGGCCTCTTGACCTTAACGCTTGCGCTGCACACGCGCGCGCAGGAGGGACAGGGACGCAAGAAGACTATCACCGAGATTAATGAGAATCGTGCTAATGATTCCGAGACGAGAATCAGATACTCGGACGATAAGCATAGCGTGGAGATTAAAGCCAGGGAGAGCCTGGAATTCTCCGATGACGACGCCGACCTCAAGAACATCTCGCGCAACGGCTATCTCATGATAGAAGAACGACGCGGCAGCATGTCTCGCAAGTTCGAGGTCGTGCCCGGCGCGGACGGTCAACCGCAACGCACCTTCTACGTCCAAGGCCAACCGCATCCTCTGGACCGTGAGGGGCGCGCATGGCTGGCCGAAATCTTGCCCGACGTAATACGCAATACGGCCATCGGCGCGCAGGCCAGAGTCAAGCGCATCCTGCGGCAACGCGGGCCGGGCGGCGTGCTCGATGAGATTTCGCTCATCAAGAGCGACGGGGCCAAGCGCATCTACTTTCGAGAGTTGCTCAACAACGGCACCCCCGACACGAACACCCTGCGCAGGGCCGCTAGACAGATGGCGCGCGAAATCTCTTCCGACGGCGAGAAAGCAAACTTGCTCAAGGAGGGCGCGGACCTGTACCTGGACAACGAGAGGGTCGCGCCGGATTTCTTCGAGACCATCAACACAATCAGTTCGGACGGTGAACGCAGGCTCGTCCTCTCCGTTGTCTTGAAGAAGAATCTCAACGACGCGAACGTGACCCGCGCGGCCAACTCGGCGCGTCCCATGTCATCAGACGGCGAGAAAGCGACTTTGCTGGTCCAGCACTCGGACGTGTTTCTGCATCACCCTTCCGCTATCCCCGCTTTCTTCGAGACCGTCAACTCCATCAGTTCCGACGGAGAGCATGCGAGGGTCTTGTCCTCTCTACTCAAGCGACGCGAGTTGAGCAAAGACACCTTGATGCGCCTCATACGGTCAGCCGAGAGAATCGCATCAGACGGCGAGAAGGCCAACGTGCTCGTCAACGCGGTGAGGGTCTACGCGAGCGACGGGGCTGCCCTCTCCGCTATCGCAGACGCCGCGAAAACCATTGGCTCCGATGGCGAAAAGCAACGCGTCCTCTCCGCCCTCGCGCGACAGAGGCAATAATGTCGGTTCGAGAAATGTTCCTTCAAGTAAGTTCGATATAAAAATTAAACGGCGGCCTTGCCGCTTATATCGAGCTCACTTTACATACCATTTTTCCCGCACCTCATCCCTCGGATAGGCCGGATTGTCACTTAGGTCTTTCATCTCAGCGCAAGGCTTGATACTTAGCCGGAGATTTTAAGTATGCAGCCCGAAGATATTCAAAAGGAGATGTCCTATGCGCCGTGACAGTTCCCTGCTCTTGCTCTTGATTGTAATCGTTGCGCTCAGCGCCGCCGCATCGAGCGGTTGTGCGACGATGAATAGCGATGTGAAGTCCAACGCTTCCGCCGCTACCACTGCCACCCCGTCGCCCGCGTCCTCTAATAGCGCGAAGCTCCCCGTCACCACTTCATCGGAGGAAGCGAAAAAGGAGTTTCTGCAAGGTCGTGACCTGGCCGAAAGACTGCTCGCGCAGGATTCCATACAGCATTTCGATAAGGCTGTTTCGCTCGACCCGAATTTCGCCTACGCGGAATTGAGCCGGGCCAATGTTTCCCCGACCGCGAAGGAGTTCTTCGAGCATCTGAAGAAGGCCGTGGGCTTGAAGGATAAAGCCTCGGACGGCGAGCGGCTGCTCATCCTCGCCACAGAAGCGGGAGCCAACGGCGATGTCACGAAGCAGAAGGAGTATCTGGACAAACTCGTGGCCGCCTATCCAAACGAAGAGCGCGCGCACTTCAACCTCGGCGGTTATTACTTCGGCCAGCAGGATTACACGCAGGCCATCGTGCATTACAAGAAGGCGACCGAACTGGCCCCGAACTACTCGCCCGCTTATAACATCCTAGGCTACGCTTACAGGCAGAACGCCGATTACGCCAACGCAGAGCAGGCTTTCAAGAAGTACATAGAGTTGATACCGAACGACCCGAACCCCTATGACTCCTACGGCGAATTGCTGCTCAAGATGGGCAAGTACGATGATGCTATCGCGCAGTATCGCAAGGCTCTCTCTATTGACCCCAACTTCATCAACTCGCACTTCGCCATCTCCGCCGCCCTCATGTACATGGGCAAGCCCGACGAAGCCGCAGCCGAGCTACAGAAAATCACGGAGAAGGCGCGCAGCGACGGTGAACGCCGCACCGCGCTCTTCGGCATGACGATTGTTGATGTTGATAGCGGCAAGCTGGACAAAGCTCTCGAAGAGGTGGACAAGCAGTACGCTTTGGGAGAGAAGACGAACGATGTCGCCGCGATGACGGGCGACCTTCAACTCAAGGGAAACATTCTCATCGAGGCGGGCAAGTATGACGCGGCGAAAGAACAGTTTGACCGCGCCCTCGCCATGACCGAAAGCTCCTCCCTCTCGCAAGAGATTAAGGACAACGCGAAGCTCTTTCATCATTACAATCTGGGGACGGTCGCGTTGGGGAAGAAGGATTATGCTAGCGCGAAGTCGGAGGCCGAAGAGTTTCGCAAGGGGGCCGAGGCTTCCAAAAATCCCGCGCAAATCAGACAGTCTCATCAACTCGCTGGCATGATCGCGCTCGCGGAAAAGGATTACGCCAAAGCCATCGCAGAGCTACAACAGACAGGGCAACAGAATCCGCAAAACATGTATCGCCTGAGCCAGGCTTATCAAGGCCAGGGCGATAACGCGAAAGCGAAGGAGTGGTCCGCGAAGGCCGCCTCGTTCAATTCGCTGCCGCAATTGCCCTATGCCCTCATCCGAACGAAGGCGCGCAAGATGGCGTCGGACGCGAAGGCTTGATGAAGACGTAGATTAATTTTTGGTCCAGCTAAAGCGAAAAAGGAAGAAGGCCGATGCAAGATATGCGTCGGCCTTCTTCTTTCACTGGCTGCTCGAAGGTTAAAGGATAAGCGGAGCGAAGCTTACTTGCATTCGCTGTTGCTGTGCGTTACCACCGAACTGAACCTCTGTTGATACTCTGCGCTGGTGATGAAGGAACAGACCATGCCGCGATAATTGCCAGGCTCTTTATTATCCAGGACATTGAGCCAGAAGGCATACCCGCCCGGCTCCGGGTCGCGCCGCAGATAACCGTAATACTGCATGAGCACGAACGCTGGATTATATTCTCTAGCCTTGAAGGCCGGAAGCTCTATGACATCAAGCAGGACTTGCGCCCGCGTCTTGCCGTTCGTCGTCATGTCCTGAATCTCCTGCGCGCGTTCGGCTGTGAAAGGCTTCAGGTCAGCCGTGTCGAACAACTTGTTGACGAACGCATCCGCCGCCAGCGTGTCAGGATAGGACTGCTTGAACGCGCCGCCTTCGACAAATTTGTTGGCGAAGTCGCGGGTGCTCTGTTGAAGCTGCGGCCCGCCTATCAGGCTGCTGCGGTCCACCATGAAATGAGAGTAAGTGGGTATCAAGCCGAGCGCGGCGCGATTCAACCTGTAGATAACATAGCCAGTCTCTTGAAACTCCTGCTCGACGAAGAAGGCTGCGGAGACGCCTATGCGCGTGCTGCGCAGGCAGGCCGCGTCCGAGTTGCAGTTGGTGAACTGGCTGGTCCAGTAACCGAGACCGTCAGGCTCAGGCGCGCGATTGAGAAAGTCGTAATAGTGCTGGCGGACGAAGAACTGCGAATCATCAAGAGGGTTGGTTGTGGGCGGCGTCGTGTCGTTGTCAATAATCGCCAGCGTCACGAAGTTCGGCGTGCCTAGAAACGCGCCGCCCGTCGGATTGGCGAGTTGCAGGAAGAGACCATGATTGCCCTGTACGAAAGCATTGTCCGTGATGAGCACCTGGAAAGTCTTGCTCGTCTCGCCGGGCGCGAAGTTGAGCGTCCCGGTCGCCATCGTGTAGTCGGACTTCTGCGTGGCGACGCCCGCATCAGATGTGAAATAGTTGACGCTGACCGCGCTCGCCGTGTCGCCCGTGCGCGTGACGGTGATGGTCGCGCTGCCGTCGCCTTCGCCGACGATGAAGGCGGGCGCGCTGAATTGAATGGATGGCACAGGCTGGCTCGAAGCCGACGCCTTGATATTGAAACTCTGGTTGCCGTTCTGGCTGTAGAACGTGACGCTCGGCGGGTCGAACACGTAGCCGGGCTTTTGCGGCGTCAGGGTGAGGGGAATATTGATGCCGCCCGTCGAGCCGATGCTGAGGCTCAGGTTGGCGTCGCCGTTGGCGTTCGTCTGCACGAAAGGAAGCGTCGAACCGTTGAGCTTGAGCGCGACACCGCTCACACCTTTGCCCGCCGCGTCCGTGATATGCACGCTCACGCTCACGTAAGAATCCAAACGCAGATTGACAGTCTGATCGCTGCTCAGATTATTAACGACGGCTGAGAAGCCAGTATATTGCCCGGCTTTGGATGGCGTGAGATTATAATTGCCGCCCGCTATCAGATTATTGAACGAGTAGTTCCCGTTATCATCGGTCGTCGTTATACCAAACTGCGACCCGCTCAAAGTGACGGTCGCGCCGCCTATACTGTTGCTGAATCCATCAGCCACACAGCCTGAGATGGAGTAGGTTTGCGCCAGCGGCGTGCCCGCTCCCTTGACTGCCCCCTGAGACGGCACGCCTACAAAGAGCGACAGCCCCACGAGCACAATGGCCCAACGCCACACCCGCGCGCTCGCAAAGATAGAATACGAGGAAGACATAGTAAGACCTCTCTATTGTAAAAATTTAGGAGCCTGTGTCGCTCAAACTTAAGTTTAATCTTGCCTGGAAATAGTCTTGAAGCTCTGCTACATACCTTGTAAGGTCGGGGGCCGGGACCAATGCGTGACCAATTTCGATGCCCACAATCTCAAACCCGTTGCTCCATCGCTTCTACTAAAAGACCAACACTTAACTGGTTTTATACAGCTATCGTGTAAAGTGAGCAAAACTGCTCGTTGTGCTGCTTGACGGCAGCGAGCGCCGTCGAGTTGTTGATTGAAGAAGGCACGTCGAAGCGCCCCGGAGGCGTGCGGTTGTGCTCGATGCGTCCGGCGAATGCTACGGGACGCAGTCGCCTGTGCATCATCCACTTCTGATACCAGACGGCGTGCCGGGCGCGCGTCACTAACGAGAGATAGCTTCGGGCCCGATGGCAAACTATCTTGGCACGTATAGCTCTGGAAGTTGCTTGGACAGGTTCATGACCTTGGGGAGGTCATTGAACTTGATGTAAGGCTCATCCGGGTGATGCATGGCGTAGTCCTGATG
>JAXDFO010000139.1:0-27582 GCA_034665545.1 Blastocatellia bacterium | reverse complement strand
ATGACGATGACACCAGAGACAGCCGCCGCATCAGACAAGACTACGGCAGCCTATCGCAGGATTCTGTTGAAGATTTCCGGCGAGGCGTTGATGGGCGCGCAGAATTACGGAATTGATGTCAACATCGCGCGCGCCGTGGCCGAAGAGATTAAGGAAGTCCACGCGCTCGGCGTGCAGACGGCTGTCGTCGTCGGCGGCGGCAATATTTTTCGCGGCGTCTCAAAGAGCGCGGGCAACATGAATCGTTCCAGCGCGGATTACATAGGCATGCTGGCGACCATCATGAACGCCGTCGTCCTTCAGGATGCTCTGGAAAAGGCGGATGTCTATACGCGCGTCATGTCCGCCGTGGACATCCCGCAACTGGCTGAGCCGTTCATACGCAGGCGCGCGATTCGTCATCTCGAAAAAGGGCGCGTCGTCATCTTCGCGGCGGGCACGGGCAATCCATACTTCACGACCGATTCGGCGGCGGCCCTGCGCGCTCTTGAGATTAAGGCCGACGTGATTCTCAAGGCAACTAAGGTCGAAGGCATCTACAACGCGGACCCCGTGCTGGATGCCACGGCCACGCGCTACGACTGCATCACGTACCAGGAAGTTTTAGAACAACAACTGAAGGTCATGGACGCTTCGGCCATCTCCCTCTGCATGGATAACAACTTGCCTATCGTCGTCTTCAACATGCGCACGCAGGGCAACATCATGCGCGTCGTGTTGGGCCAGGAGGACGTGGGCACGCGCGTCTGCGTTGAAAGATAGTCGTAGGTTTTAAGTTTCGGAGAAACGTTTATGAGCGAGAAAGATGTGATTAAGGATACGCGCCCGCGCATGGATGCGGTGATTGAGGATGTGCGGCGCAAGCTGGCGACGGTGAGGACCGGAAGGGCCGCCGTCAATCTGTTGGACTCCGTGGTGGTCGAGTATTACGGGACGCCGACGCCGCTCAGCCAGATGGCTTCGGTCCATGTGCCTGAGCCGCAGATGTTGACCGTCCAGCCCTGGGACCAGACGCAGCTTGGCGCGATTGAGAAGGCCATCCGCGCGGCGGACTTAGGATTGAATCCTTCCAACGACGGCAAGCTCATTCGTATTCCCATCCCGCCTTTAACGGAAGAGCGTCGCAAGCAACTCGCCAAGCAGGTCCACGAAATCGCGGAGGACCATCGCACGGCGGTCCGTAACCTGCGCCGCGATGCCAACGAGCGTCTCAAGAAGATGTTCAAGGATAAGACCATCTCTGAAGACAACGAGCGCGACGGACTCGAAGAGGTCCAGAAATTGACCAACACTTACATCAGCAAAATTGACGAACTGGCGAAGACCAAAGAGCACGAACTCCTCAGCGTCTAACTCAAGGCACAAGGTAAAAAGATAAAGGGCAAAAGTTAAGGCGGAAACCGCTTCTATTAAAAGCGGCTTCCGCCTTAACTTTGCCTTTTTACTTTTACCTTTTTACTTCTTCACTGCGTCGGGATGGCGAACACGTCGTCGCCCAGGGCTTCGTTGACTTTGGGGGTCTTGACCTTGTACTCGGCGAAGTATGCGCCCTGCGGCGTCTCGAATCTCTGCGTGAAATTGACGGGCACAAGGACGCCGTCAACCTCCTTCACGTTCTTAATCTCCATAGCGAAGGTGTTGCCGTTGACGGGCATCGTGTAAACCATGACGCGGGCCGTTTGCTGGTCCACGAAAAAGTCCGTGTTGTTGCCCTCCGGGTCCGTGATGCGGAAGGCGCGCTGTTTCTTCTTGTCGGGCAAAGCCGAAACGACGTAGCCGGGCTGGTCCAATTTTGTGAGCATGCCGAGACCGAACTTGCTGGGATTCGGTGTTTGAATGGTGGGTATCGAACTGTAGCTCTGCTGCCCGTTGAAGATCTGTTGGAACTTGACGACGGGCGAGACCACGTCAACGCGATAACGGTCGCCCGATGCCATGACCATCGCAAAATTGCCGCTCACGGATTGCGCCGAGTTGGGGGCATAAAGATCCACCGTTCCGATGAGGACGATGCTTTTGACGTTGCGATATTTTTCGCCGCCCTGCGCGGCGAGCGCGGCGCGGGCCAGGTCAATGGGAGAAGTCGTCGCCGTGATTACTGGACCAGTGGCGGTCGTCGCGGCGGTTGCCGGAGCGGCCTTCGTGGCGGCGGTCGAGGCGGCGGCCGTGGTCTTTGTGGTCTCCGCAGTCTTGGGGGTCTGCGCGTACGCGCTCGCGGCACAGAGCGCGGCGGCCAGGGGCAAAGCGAGTAGGGCGAGAGACTGTCTGTGTTTTAATTTCATCGTCACGGTCCTTTCCTGATAACTCATGTGGGAGGTCTTAACTCGTCTTAGAAGTTGAAACGAATCTGGGCCTGTATGCGCCTGTTGCCAGCAGACGCGCTGCCGCCAGGGCCGAAGCCGCCGAAGCCGCCAGCAGTCGCGGTTGATTCACCGAAGAGCGGCGAAGAGAGATTGCCGATGGGCGACGCTGGGTTGTTGCGGTTAAAGATATTCTGGAAGTTGACGGAGAAGGTCAGGCTATAACGCTTCTCCGGCCCGCCGCCAGCGAGCGAGCCGCCCTGGCCGCCACCGCCGCCTCTTCCAGGATTAAAGCCTGGGATGCCGCCAGGGCCGCCACCGCCCGGTCCACCACCCGCGCCGCTTCTACCACCGCCACCGCCTTCTCTACCGCGCCCGCCTGCGCCGCCGCTTGCCTGCGGCGATGTTGTCGAAGGCGCGGCGCTATTCTTCGCGCCCGTGTGAACGTCGCCGAAGTTCCAGGTCTTGCTGACGCGCATGTTGACGGAGAAGAAGCCCGGGCCATTTCCGAAGTTGCGCGGGATAATCTGATCGCCCGCGACGGGGTTGAGTTTGAAGTTGCCGAAAGGAGTACAGGCAAAATTGGTCCTGTCAGCGCAGTTGGCATTCGCGCCCGCGAAGGCAGGGCGTTCTAGGAAAAGCTTATCGCCATTGGTATCGCGTCCCGTAGTGATATTGAAGGGACGACCCGACGTGGCGATGATAAAGGGGTTGAGACTTATCTTGTACCAGGGGAGCGTGAGCGTGCCCGCCAGCGTGAAGCGATGGCGCACGTCGTTTCCGGCGCGTCCGAACTCTGTGCTCAAATCATAAGAGTTGGCCGGGAAGAGGCCGCCGCCCTGCCCGTCCGTGTCGCTCTCGGTCTTGCTCAGGACGTAGCTGGAAAACATGGTGAAGGCAGGGTTGAGACGATTGTTGAAGCCTATGAACAACTGCTTCTGCTTGACCGTGCCGCTCGATTCATACTGGTAAATCTCGCCTATGTTTCCGAACGGGCGGACTCCTGCTCTAGCCACGTTCGGGTCCGGCGAAGAGACGAAGGTTCCGGGTAACGGCGCGTTGATGTCGCGCGCGCGGATAGCGTGCTCTATGCGCAGGCCGAAGACGCCCGCGAACATGGTGAACTTGAAGGGCAGTTGATGTTCAACCTGACCGCCGACCATGTAGTAGGTCGGAGTCCGAAGGTCGTTTGCGACGCGCCATGTAATCTGCTTCGAGGGGTCAACCTGAAGCTGCGACGTGTTGAGGCTCGCGGGGTCCGTAGAGGTCGGGAAAGGAATGGTCGCAAGTGTCGCCGCATCGGTCGCCGTGAATGACAACTGGTTGATGCCGTTGAAGCGATTCGATTGCAGCGTGTTGGTCTCGCCGAAGCGATTGTAGAAGATGCCGCCGCCGCCGCGTATGACAGTCTTCGGCGGGCGCGCGGCGTTGCCTCCCCTCGGCGACCAGGCGAAGGCCAGGCGCGGCGCAAAGTTGAACTTGCTGCTGATGTTGGTCTGGGCTTCATAGCGCAGGCCGAAGCTGAAGGTTAAGTTCGGGCGCACGCGCCAGTCGTCCTGCACGAATCCGCCGAGGTCAAACTGGCTGACCGTCGCTTGAGGATTGCCGAGGTTAACGCTGAACTGAGTTGGCCCACCGCCGCGCGCAAGAATCTGCGTCTGCGTGAAGCCCAAATTCTGCAAGAGAAGCGTGCGACGAAAACGGTCGAGGCTCGTGATGGGTTGAAGCTGGACCAGGAATTGGCCCGCGTTGTTCGGGTCTGGAACCAGCGCCGGATTATTATTGGCATCCAGCACAGGCGCGTTGCCGCCCGCGAAGACATACGTGCCGCCGAAGTTGTTCGGCGAGACATCCGTGATGTGAACGCCGCGCAAGCGACCGCCTGCCTTCAAGGCATGATGCCCGGTGGTCCAGGAAGTGTAGTTCTGCAACTCCCAACGGTCGTCCTTGTTGAAAGCAAGTCCGACCTGCGAGCCGCCGCTCGTGAATGACTGAAGGACGTTGAGGGTCGGGACAGTGTTGTTGCCCTTCTGGTCAGAGCGTTGATGCGTGTACTGGAATCTGGTTTCGTTGATGACCGTCGGCGAGAGAATCGCCGTCTCCGTCAACTGCACGTTGTGCTGAGTATTGGAAGAATCAAAGGCGCGCTCAGGCAGGGAGAAGCCGCCGATGCCGCCGTTGAGCGTGCTGGAATGATTAAAGCTATAACGCGCGACGAGCGTGTGCTTGTCGTTCAACTGGTAGTCGAAACGCGGGCTGAAGGTGAGCACGCGGCGCGGAACCAGAAAGCCCTCATTGAACTGCACGACGTTGAGCGAAGGGTCCAGCACGAACGCGTTGACAACCTCGTTGTCATCCGTCTCGCGCCGCTCGAAGTCAATGAAGTAGGAAGCCTTCTTCGGAATAATTGGACCACTGAGATTGCCGCCGTACTGCCGGAACTGAAAGGGCGGGCGGTTCGATGAGAAGGGGTTGCGCGAATTCATGCTCTCATCGTTGAAGTTGAAGAACGCGCTGCCGCGCAGCTTGTCCGTGCCGGGCTTGGTGAAGATGTCTATGCGACCGCCTGCGGGCTGGTCGTTCTCTGCGGCGAAGGGATTTTGATTGACGCGAATCTCGCGTATGGATTGCTTGGGCGGGATGCGACCGCCGGAGAAGCCGTCAATGAAAATCTGCCCGCCGTTCGGGCCTGCCGATGGTCCGGCGAGAGCCTGCAACGCGGCGGCCAGTTCGTCCGGGTCATCCGGCAACGAATCCAAATCCTTGCCGCGCAGGACGACTTGATCCGCGTTGTCCTGCGCTTCGGTGCTCACGGGAGTCTCGCTGGCGACCGTCACCTTCTCTTCGGCAATCGTCACCTTGAGTTGGATGTTGAGCGGCTCGCGGCGATTGGCGGCGACTTCGACCTCCGCGTTCTCGTAAGCGGCGAAGCCGGATGACTCGGCGCGCACAGTGTACTTGCCGGGCGCGAGACCGTTTATCACGTAGACGCCTTCGCCGTTGGTGACGGCGTTCTTGGCAACTCCGCTCGCATCCGTGGCGGTGACGTTCGCGCCGACGATGATGCCGCCGAGTTCATCCATCACAGTGCCGCGCAGAGAGCCGGTCGTCTGTTGCGCATTGATTGAGGAGAGACAGAGAGCCAGCATCAAGAGCGCGAGGCCGAAGACTCTTCCGCTTTTAGTTTGGAATGAATTCATGATGAACCTTATCAATAATCTAAAATCGCTATGGCAGTCCGATGCCGAAGTTGATTCCACTGCCGCCGAGGCCGTTGGCAGGATTCGGAGCGGGACGACCCGCCGCACCTGGCTGTTGTTGTTGACGCGCGGCTATCGCCTGCAAGAGAGGCTCTACGCCTGAGACGAGCGAGATGGCCGTCAGGCGACCGGGTTCTGCGCCGGAGGTGCTCGAAACGATGATCATGTCGCCCGGCTTGAGTTCCGCCACAGTGAGCACGGGCAAGCGGTCCATGACTTCCTGAAAATCAAAGCCGCGTCTTGGCCCACCGCCGCCGGGACCACTGGGAGGCCCGGTGACGGGTTGACCTTCCGGGCTATTCTGCGGCGGCTTGATGCTCGCGGATGATGGCCCGCTACCAGACGCGCCCGCGCCACCACCACTGCCGCCGCTACGAATTCCATTTGTGATGCCTATGCCACCGCGCGTGCCGTCAGGACTGCCGCCGCTCGGAGCAGTTGCTGGTCCACCCGCGCCGCCGCCCGGTCCTCTGCCCGCCATGCCTGCGGCCATCGAGACCATTTCGGGCGGGAAGCGGCGCAGCAGAGAATCCTGTCGGGTGACGATGGTGAGCGGCTGCTTGGTCTGCAAGTCGTTAATCTTGATTTCGCCGGTCGCGGGGTTGACGGCTGTGACCGTCCCGCCGACCATGCGGAACGAACCTGTAACGATGACTTCCGGGGTAAAGCGCGTGCCGTCCGCGCTCCTGTCTCCGAGCGCGCGAAGCTGGTCTCCGACCTTCAACTCCGCGAACGAACTCGGCTTGGCGTCGCTGAACTTGATGGAGTCCGGCGCGTAACGACGAAACTCAACCTTCTCGCCCGCCGGAATGATGACGTTCGAGACGCCCTGCGCGGAGCGCGCCTGAATCGTAATCTCCTGCGTCGCCGGATTGAGCGCGGAGACGACGCCGAGCAGGCCGCGCTTGCGCCATTCCGCGCGCTCGCGTTCCTGCTTCTGCGCGATGTCGGCTTTGGTCATCACGACGAGGGTCAACGCCGGAACCGATTTATGATCTTCCGCCACACGACCGCGCGCGAAGACGCGGTCGCCCACGGCTATGTCAGCGAGCGTAATGGCGGTCGCGTTCGTGAGCGTCTTTTCGCCCGGAGCCAGACGTTTGTATAAGGTGTTGCTGTTGACCGTAACGTTGACGAGAGAGCCAGCGTCCGTCTTCAAGGTCATCTGCATGGCGGCGGCATTGAGGCCCGTCACTTCACCTATCACGCCGTTGGGCGTGATACCGGCATCCGTCGCTTGCGCCGTCTGCGCCTCGCACAAAAAGGCCGTCGCCAGCAGGCAGGCCGCCAGCGCAAAGACGTTCAATACTTTCTTCATTAACTTCCCCTCGCTTCTTTTCACTGGAAGAACCCGTCGCAGTTCGTGGCAAAAAATGTTTTGGATGGTGACTGTCTACGGTCGAAACTGAAAGCATGACCAGAGAATTTATTACGAACGGGCAACCTTGAATGTTCTGAATTTATGCCCGACAGCTATTAGACGCGCCAGAGGGCCGTCCGGTTAACAATTTCGGCGGAATTTTTTTTGAGAGAAATGCTTTTTTTCGTTCAGGCTGAAGCGCGTTTCCAGTTGAGACGATGGCGAGCCGTGAGGGACAGTCCGAGGCTGGCGACGAGGAGTCCTGCGACCACTAAGGGCCAGACGTAAGGCAGCGAGAGCACGACGGCCCAGAAGGCCGCGCCGAGCAGCAGCGCGATTGATTCCGAATGCTTTTCCGGCTTGAAAAACTGTCTTTGCAGCCAGCGACCCGTCGCCGCGTGAATGACCACGCGCCCGAAGAGATACGCCATCACCAGCAGCAGCAACGCCGTCACGCCAAGCAGCGCGCCGACCGCCGTCGGCAACATGCTCAAACACGCGGGCACGCCGAAGACTATGATGATGGAAGACATCAACCCGATGGCGGCGACGCGCAGGCTGTTCAACTGAAGACGCGCGGAGGCGCGACTCACAGCGCCGGGCGTGACCGCCGTCAGAGCCATAGAGGCTATGAACCAGAAGAGCACGGCGAGCACGCGTTGGCCCAGGTAGACGGCGGACCAGTGCGGCGTGAGAAAGACTGCGGGGTTACGCGAGAGGTCGCGCAACTCCTGCTCATAGCCAGCGTACATGACGGTCGTGCTCGAAGCGTCACGTTCGGGCGCGGTCTTGCCGTGATGATACGCGCCGCCCAGAACTATCACATCGCCGCCGATGCGCGAACCGTCGCGCTGTATGACGGAGCCGCCAATCGCCGCGACATCTCCTATGACCGTGCCCTCCACTACGACATCGCCGCCGAAGGCCATCACACCATGCTTGACAGTGCCGCGCACGATGACCGATTGGCCCAACCCGAAGACATCTCCATCTTCCACATTATCTATCACGAGCGGCGCTTTCTCGTCTCTTGAGGATGCGGGAGGCGCGTCCGTCACGTTCGCCGCGTTCGCGCCTTGCTGCTGCTGCGCGTGGGCGGCCATCACCGCCAGGAGCAGCGCGAAGAAAGCGAGGGCCATCTTCCAGGCCGCGCGCGGAAAGGTCTTGACCAAAGATGATGGGAGCGTCAGTTGGTTCACAAAGAATCTGTCAGCGAGCACGCGGGAAGAAGAAGAAGAGTACGCGCCGCCGTCCGCAACCTGATGACTCATGCGCGTTGGTAGTTGCCTATGCGGCGCAGGAGCAGGACCAGCGCGACCGCCAGTAGAAGACCGAACAGCAGGACCAGAGGGTGAGACTCGAAAAGCAGGTGGCCGCCGAGGTCGCGCGAGATGACGGTCAGGCCCGCGCCCGCGTCGTAGAGCACATGCCCTGTGAAGTCGAGTATGCTCGCCACATGTCTGAAGATGGAGAAGACGGGTTGGACCACTGCCTCGCTGATGGCCGCGCCGCCGAGCAAGCCGAAGGAGATCAGCGTGAGCACGGCGCAGACGCGTAGTGCGACTCCGTGCTCTGAAGCGCGACGCACGCCGCTCATATCGCTTTCGGCGCGGACTGCGACTCGCTGCGCGAAATCCTTCGGCAGTGGCGGCACTCCGTTCTCGCCTCCGCCACAGCCGAGCGCGAAGTCCAGCGCGCAGAGCAGCCGCTTCTGTTCTTCGAGGGTCAGGGCGCAGGAGGAACACTCTTTCAAGTGTTCTTCAAAGAGATGGCGCACGACGCTGTCCAGTTCGCCGTCTAAATAAGCGGCTATCTCTTCGCTCTGGCAAGCGTTGGCGTGGGCGGTCTCTTCCATCAACTTCTCTTTATGCCATCCGAAATTTTTAAATGCCCGTGATGCCTCTTTGCACGAACTCCTGTCGCATCAACTCGCGCGCGCGAAAGAGACGATTCTTGACCGTGCCGAGGGGCAGCCCTGTGACTTCCGCAATCTCGTCATAACTGAGGTCGTGCGAATGGCGCAGGACTATCAACTCCCTGTAGGCCGGAGGAAGTTGTTGCACGACATGCTCAATCTCGCCGCGCCTCTCTTTGCCCGCGTACTCCTGTTCGGGCGTGAGCCTGCTGCTGGCAAGCGGCAGTTCTCGTTGCTCGCCGCCTTCGGTCTCATGCACGAGCGACTGCTCGCGCACGGCGTGGCGACGCAGGTGGTCAACGGCAGCGTTGTGCGCGATCTTGTAAATCCAGGTCGAGAATTTATATTCGGGGCGATAACGTTCCAGCGATCCGTAAATCTTGATGAAGACCTCTTGCGTCAAATCGAGCGCGGATTCGTAATTCCCGACCATGCGATACACATAGGCCGCAATCGGTCGCTGGTAACGGCGCACCAATTCCTCGAAACCGTCCTCGCGCCCACTGATGGCGCGCGTCACCAATTCGCCGTCAGCGAAGGTCTCGAAAGTTTTCAGAGAGAAGGGAGATGCAGTCATACTCATGATGCTCAGGTTTTACGTCCCCGGAAACGGAAAAGTTTCAAGAGCGGCGGGCGATGGACAGTGAATAGTGATGAGAGAAAAGCTGGCCAGCTTTTCTCTCATCACTATCCATTGAACAATGCTCACGGCTCCTAATTCCAGGCGAGGGTGGCGAGACCGGCGGGGGCGGCGATGGCGTTGAAGGTAATCTCGCCTCCGGGGAGGACGAGGCCGACATCCTGCGCGCTGAGGGCGTTGACATCAACTCCGAGCGTCTCGTTGATGACATCCTCCACGCGGTCCGCCGTAAAGCCGTTGTCGCCGACGACCATCAATTGTTCTATGGTCTGCGTGTCGGCCAGTTCGGGGGCCGCCACGACGCGGTCGCGGTAAAAGAGTAAGAGGCGATAGAGTTCATTGGACCTGTCTTCAGGCTCGCAGACGATAGAGCGCACGATGATGGGCCGCCCCGCGTGCAAGAGGACGGCGGTAAAGCCTTCGGCGTGCGAACTGATGAGCAAGGCATCTCCGCCTCGCTTGCCTCTCATCAACCAGCGAGCCTCGCCCAGGTGTCTAGGAAGAATCAGCCCCGCGCGCCAGCCTAAGGAAGCAAAGATAGCCTCGTACTCTTCGAGCACGGAGAGACGCACGGCGGTCACTATGTAGCGCGTGCGGCCTTGCGCGTCCGGCGGCAAACGCTCGCGCGCCGTGCGCAACTCTTCGAGCGGCACGCCGAAGCCGCGCTCTGTCTTCCAACGCACGACCTCTTCCTGCTCCTTACGCGACCCCGTCGCGCTCTCCATCGTCAGGATAGTTGTCCGCGCGGAGGCTTCCGGCAGGGCGACCGACCAGCGACGCTGCTTCAACAGCCCCGCGCTCGTCACCAGTTCCGCCAGCGCGTCCGCCAGTGCGTCTGGGTCCGTGATATTCCGTTCATCGAAGCCCGGTTGGACCAGCGTTTCGGGAAGCGAGATGGTCGCGGCCTTCTTGAGCGAGAAGCCTTCGCTCCGGCGACGCTCTAATTGGACCACTGTCGCGCTCCCGCTGCCGAGTCCGATGGCGGTCGCCGGAAAACGCGGCGCGATGAGTTTGTTGATGGGATTCATACTACCAGTCGCTATAGGGCGTGCCTTCGGTTGAAGTGTCTGGCGAAGAACTGTGAACATCCGTGATGCCCTGCTTGCCTTCGGAGGAGTTGGGGTCGTCGCCCGATGCAAAGGTCCAGTCCTTCTCTCTCGTCATAGGGTCCACGGGAATCTCGCGCATGTAGCCAGCCGTCACCAGGTCGTCAGGCGATTGCGGCAACTGCCCCTTGTCGGCAGCATACTGGTCAATCAACTTGCGCATCTGGAAGAGGTCGTCGCGCAGGGTCGCTTCGCGCGCGTGCAGCACGGACTTCTGGTACTGCGGCAGCGCAATCGCGGCGAGAATAATGATGATCGAAATCACGATCATCAATTCCAGCAGCGTAAAGCCGCGCGCCCCGATAGCATGCTTACCAATCACTGTACTTCTCCCCGTTGAGCGCGGTCCCGTTCGACTTCGAGCGCACGTCGAAAACATTTTCACCGCCCCATGACCCGGAATCCTTCGTGTCATACGAAGAGCGCAACTGCCAGTCCTTATCGCCCGTCATCGGGTCAATCGGCAACGAGCGCAGGTAGACTTTCTTCTTCGTCGCCAACTCCGCTTTCCCGACCTCCGTCGCGTTCACGCTCTGGTCGCCGCGCCCGCCAAGTCCTGCGTTAATCGCCGCCACGTTGACGCCCGTCGTCAGCGTTTCGAGGTCCGGCGGGAAACGATCCGGGTTGTCCGTGGTGAAGATTTTACAATCCGTAATCTTGACCTTCACGCGCGGGTCCACAGTTTGAGCGATGGGCCGTCCGTTCGCGTCCACCTGTGGCGGGGCAACGCCAGCGCCGCCGATTGCGCCCTGGCTGCATTCTCCGGCCAACGCCTCACGATGAAACTGGTCTATCGCCCCGCGAATCTCTCGCAGGGTCTCCCTGAGTTGCTGTTCCCTCTGCCTCTTGACGGAAATCTTGATGAGCGGGACGACGCCTAGAGTGAGAATCGTGAGGACCGTCACGGTCATCACAAGCTCTATGAGAGTAAAGCCATCGGAGCCTGCGCCAACGTGCCGACGTTGACCCGTCCAGGAAAAGAGACGGGCGCGTTCGCCTGGGCCAACCGCTCCGACTTTTACTTTTCCCAAAGGCTCTGACATCTCTTCCGCTCTCATCCGTTCCTCTTCAATCGAATAACTCCGCGATGGCCGCTACTACTACTGCTGCTTGACGGCGATGCGGCCCGGCACGAAGAGCGTTGACGCGGCGCGCCCGTCCGCGTTCGCCAGTCGCACGACATCCGTATCGAAGCTTATCTCGCTCTCGCCACCCGCGAGGGCTTCGACCTCTATAAATAGCATGATGTTCATGCCCGTCTTGAGCGGCGTGCCTGCGGGCGTCTGGACCGAAATCAACAATGCGCCGGACGGGTCAATGGACTGCATGAGCGTGGGCGCGGTGTTGGCGGGCGCGCCCGCCAGCAAGCTGCCCTGCGAGACGCCGCGCACGGCGAGCACGCGCGGGTCGAAGCGCAGTTTGATGGTGGCCGTTCCGAGCGATTCATTCGTCGCTAAGGCCAGGGCCACGCGCTGTTTCTCACCGACGAGCATCGCAGCGCGCTCCGGCATCAAACGCAACTCCACGGCGTTAGTTGGACCAGTTTGCGACGCGCTCGCCTCCGTCGTCTTGACCATCATCGGCGGCGGCACATCATCCTTTGGAGCGATGGCGGCATTGAAGGTTTGCGGCGCGACGTTTATATGGTCAGCCGTCTTTAAGGCTTCGCTCAAAATCCTGGCAGGGTCAGGGCCGACGGCGGTCGAGATATTGGTCAACGCGGGCTGAGCATTCACGTTGGCCGTCGCGTTGTTGCTCGCGCCTGAAGCGGAGTTGTTACTCACGCTTGTGGCGGCGGTGTTCGCGCCCGTGTTTGATGAAGGCTCTGCTGCTGCTGTCGCCGGATTGGTCATCAAGGCTTTCGGCGCGGGCACGTAGGTGGCCTGCTCTGTCGTCGCGTCGGGTAATTGGACCTGTACGTTCTTGGGAATACGACGCGCGGCGGCCAACTGGTCTTCGCGGTCCGTCTCCTGAATCATCGCTTCGAGCGTGCCGATGGTCGGCGAAGAGAGCGTGCCGCTGGGACGTTGTTCCTCGTCGCGCGGGGTGACGGCGGGCGCGCGCAGGACGCGCGGCGTGACGGCGATGACGATGTCTGTTTGCAGGTTATCACGGCGCGGCGTGCTGAAGAGGCGACCGAGCACAGGGATGAGACCGAGCAGAGGCAAGCCCCCGCGCCCGTTGGACTGCTTGTCCTGCGCGACGCTCGCCAACATCATCGTGCGATTGTTCTGGATGCGCGCAGTGCCCGTGATGGTCCGCTCGGTGAAGCTCGGCGTGACGCTGCCGGGATTCTGCACGTCCTTCGATTCGATGCTCATCTTGACCTGCACATCGAGGTTTGGGAAGACCTGCGGTGTGAACTTCAAGGTCAAGCCGGTCGGCTCGTAGTTGATGACGGGAAAGCCGCCGCTAGGGAAGCTGGTCCCACCGCCGGTCGTGGGCGTCGTGCTTCCGTTGCTCTGGAAACCGAACGGGTAAGTCTGCGCCGTCTGCACGGGCACGCGCTGGCCTATGCGGGCGGTGGACTCTTCGCCCGTGAACGCGTGGACCTGTGTAGATGCGATGAGCTTCGTGTTGTCCTTGCGTTGAAACGCGGTGAGCGTCGTCGGCGGGATGATGATGGCCGCGCCGAGAGCGGTCGTTGTTTTGAAAAGCTGGTTGGCGACCTGGCCACTGCCGAGGTTGGCCGAGAGCGGACTTGAGCCGCCGAGGGTAATCACGCCGTTGGCGTCGCCTATCTGGTTGCCGAGTTGAAAGATGTCCGTGCGCGAGACTTCGTAGATGTTGACATCCATCACGACCTCCGCGCGGTCCTTATCAATGCTCTGTAGAATCTCGCCTATGAGGCGCACGTTCTCCGCCGTGTCGCGCACCGTCAGGCTGTTGGTTGACTTGTCCGGGATGACGATGATTTGCGGGCGTCCCTGCGAAGGCGGAATCGCCGCCTGAATGACGTTGCGCGCATCCGTCGGGTCCGTGTTGGAGAGATAGAAGGTGCGTATGACGAGTTGCTGGTACTGCGCGCGGCGGCCCTGGTCGGCGACGAGAATCGTGCGGCGGCTCAGCTTTTGAAAGAAGAGGCTCTCTTGCAAAAAGATGTAGTCGAGTGCCTGGGCCGTGGTCACGTCGCGGAGGTTGATGTCTACGTTGCGCGGCTGCGCGAAGGACTGGCGGTCGAAGATGACGTTGAGGCCCAACTGGTCCGAGAGGCTGCGTATGAAGCTCTTAAGATCGCCGCTATAGTTGATGACGCGAAGTTGTTCGCTGCGTCCTCCGCTTGGGATAGGGTCTTGTTGCTGCGCGGCTGTGGTACGTCCCATAGAGCCGTTCGAGGGCGTGGCGGCGTTGCCGTTATCCTGGTCGTATGAAGATGCGTTGATGCGCGCGCCCGTCTCAAGGCCGGACGCGCCGCGAGTGCTGCTGACGACGCCCGTCTTCTCCTCTTGAAGACGAAGCATGCGCTCCATCTCGGAGAGGGCCAGTTGGTTGACTGGGTCGTAGCCGTAAGCCTGCCGGAAAGCGTTGTACGCGCCGACGTAATCCTTCTGCTCGGCGAGCGCGCGCCCCTGCTGCATGAACATCTGCGAGGCGTTGAAGAGGGCGCGGCGATAATGGAGTTGATAATCCATATTGGCCGGGTCGGCGGCGACGGCGAGCGTGTACTCCTGCGCGGCCTTGTCCCATTGCTGGGCCGATTCATACTGCATCCCGCGCTTGAAGTTCTTCTCCCCTTTTTTAGAGGCGAGGGCCGTCAAAGGCATGACCAGCAAGCAGAAGACCAGCAGCAGCGCAACGAAGGCACGCGAGTGGACGGAAGATTTCATCTTCATCTCAGTTCTCTTTTTGAGTTGAGTAGCAATCAAGTTTGAGAAGACCGCGCCGAAACTCTAAAGCGGCCCGAACAACAGACCCGGCATCATCGCCTCGGTCGGATGCCGAAATCCTACAACAGCTTACACGCCCCTTGAAAAGCGCAGTTCCAAAAGCAACCGGGAACTATCAAGCGGCAGGATGAGAGATGAGCTATTCAACCGTTGAATAGTATTTCTCTCATCCCGCCGCCTTCCTACTTGCTCACGCTTACCTCTTCGACGAAGGTCACGCGATTGATTTCATGCAGGGTCGAAACCCCTGCGAAAACTTTTTGCAGCGCGGACTCGCGCAAAGATTTCAAGCCTTCGAGTTCCGCCGCGCGCCGCACTTCCGAACCCGGTCGCCGCTCGATAATCATCTCGCGGATATTGTCCGAGAGGTCCAGTAATTCGTGAATCGCAGTGCGACCGCGATAGCCCGTGTGATTACAGGAATCGCAGCCCACGTTTTGATAGAAAAGCCGCCCGCGCTGGTCGTCAGGCCGCAGGCCGGATTCCAGAATCTCTTCGTCCGTCGGCTTGTAGGCCCGCTTGCAGACGGGACAGAGCATGCGTATCAACCTTTGCGCGAGCACGCAATTGAGACTCGACACGAAGTTGTAAGGCTCGACGCCCATGTTGAGAAAACGACCGATGACATCAATCACGTTGTTGGCGTGGACGGTCGTGAAAACGAGGTGGCCCGTCAAGGCCGACTGAATAGCAATCTGCGCCGTCTCTTCGTCGCGGATTTCACCGACCATGATCTTGTCAGGGTCGTGGCGCAGGATGGAACGCAAGCCCCTTGCGAACGTCAATCCCTTCTTCTCGTTGACGGGAATCTGCGTGATGCCATGAAGCTGATACTCGACAGGGTCTTCGATGGTGATAATCTTGTCTTCTTCGTTTCTGATTTCGTTGAGCGCGGCGTAGAGCGTGGTCGTCTTGCCGGAGCCGGTGGGCCCAGTCACGAGGACCATCCCGTAAGGCTCCGCGATGTAACGGCGAAACTTGCGTATGTCGTCTTCCGCGAACCCGACCACATCAAGACGCAGGTCTTTGAACTCTTCGTTAATCTGCTCTTTATCAAGAATACGAATCACCGCATCCTCGCCATGCACGGTCGGCATGATGGAGACGCGAAAATCAACGGTGCGGCCCTTGTAGCGAACGCGGAAACGCCCGTCCTGCGGCACGCGTCGTTCCGCGATGTCCAGTTCGGACATGACCTTGATGCGAGAGATGAGGGTTTGATGATAGGCGAGGTCAATCGGGTCTACTTTAGCGTAGAGCGCGCCGTCAATACGATACTTGACCTGGACCTCGGAATCGCGCGTCTCTATGTGTATGTCTGAGGCGCGCGACTCCATCGCTTGATAGATGATCGTGTCAACCAGTTTGATAATGGGCGACATGTCCGAATCTGTCGCCAGGCGGTCCAGGTCCAGAACCTCTTCGCCGGTCTCCGTCTCCTTGACGAGCGAGATGCGAAAGCCGCTCGCGGCCTCTTGCAGGACGCGCTGCGTGGCATCGCCTCTGCGCAGCACAACGTCAATCGCTCCGGCGGTGGCGACGTATGGCACGAGTCGCACGCGCAGGGCGTTCGCCAGTTCATCGAGTCGCTCAAGGTCAGTCGGGTCGGCCATCGCCACATGCAGACGACGACCATCGCGCCTGAGCGGGACGAACTGGTGACGGACCATCAAATCAACGGGCAGTTCTGTGAGCAGTTGGTAATCAATCGGCGATTCGCCATCGGGCGGGAGCAGGTCCACGTAAGGCAGACGATAACGGCGGGCCAGTTCGCGCGCCTCGCGCACTTCGGGCGGCTCTCCATCCTGCGACACGAGACTCGTCGCATCATCAGGCAGGACGCGGCGCACGATGGCCGTGGTCTCGTCTGAAGAGTAGCCAGTAGTTTCTTCCGTCTGTTCTGCGGTTAGCTGTTCCATACGTTAGTCACTCGAAACTTCTTTGATGCCGCAAGGGGGGGTTGAGGATTGCTCGCAGCCTAGTGCATTGTCGGCGCGCTCGAAATTGACTGGATGATCGGCAAATAAATCGCCAGCAAGATGGTAATCACGATCCCGCCCATCAATACTAGAATCGCAGGCTCCATCGTCGTAGTCAACTGCTCAAGGCGCACTTCAGACTCCGCATCGTAAAATGTGGAGACTTCGTCCAGCATCTCTCGCAAAGAGCCTGAGCGTTCGCCCACGCCTATCATGTCAATCGCCAACGCCGGAACCCAGTTGGCCGCTTCCAAACTCTCCGTAAAGGTCCGCCCCTCGCGTATCATCGGGAGGATGGCGGAACTCCTGCGCCGCAGTTCCCTGTTCGTGATGGATTCCGCCGCAATCTCCCAAGATTCAACTAAGGTGATGCCGCCCGCGAGCAGCGTCGCCAGCGAGCGCGTCGCCTGCGCGACGGATAGTTGGACCAGTAATTTTCCGACGAGGGGAATTTTCAGCAGGGCCGCGTCTATCGTCAGTCGTCCAGAGAGCGTGCGCGACCAGAAGTAGAAGGCCAGCGCGCCGCCGATGACGAGCGGCCCGAACCAGTAGAGATTAGCCGTGGTCCACCCGGAGATGCCGACGACGATGACCGTCACAGTGGGCAGGCCGTTCTTGTTAAAGTCGCTGAAGAGTTCCGACATGCGCGGCACGACGTAGACGGTGAGAAAGGCGACCATCCCGAACGAGGCGCACAAGAGAAACAAAGGATAGGCCAGCGCGCCGCGAATCTTGCGCCTCAGTTCCACGTTGCGCCGCATGTATCTCACATACCGGCCCAGGACTTCATCGAGCGCGCCCGAACGCTCGCCCGCTAAAATAGACGCCGTATAAATTCTGGGGAAGATTGCGCCCTGCTGCGCGAAGGCCGTCGAGAGCGAATCGCCACCGCGAATCGCTTCCTCCACGTTTCCGAGGACCGCGCGCAGGCGCGACGAAGCGGCGCGTTTGCGCAGCATCGTGATGGCTTGCAAGATAGGAATGCCCGCGCGTATGAGCGCGGCTAGCTGCTGGTTGAAGAGCAGAAAATCGTTGGCCTTGACGCGCGCCCTGGCCCCCGCGTGCCCGCCTCTCGTGAGAGCCGTCACGCCACTGGTCTTCGGCGGCGTGACGGCGAAGACCCGAAAACCCTCACGCTCAAGACGCGCGCGCGCCTCCTGCACGCCCATCGCCTCCACCGTGCGCGTCACCACCTCGCCCGCAGGCGTCCCCAAACGACAGATAAACTCGGCCATCTTTAACTCTCTAACCCGTCACATAAAAACTGCCTGCCGCAAACAATTCAGGCAGACAACCCGAGTCGAAATTATATCACGCGCTCAAGCCCTCACGCGACTATCAAACAGAACCATGACCATTCGCACAAGTAGAGCCTGGCGAAGCCTTCTTCTTACACGTTGCGAGACGGGAAAAGTTGCAAACAAGCCGATGTGTAAAATGAGACCCATGCGCGGGCGCGCACATGGCGAGTTTGTCTTCGTGACATAAATTCCATCAACGCGGTTGTAAATTAATTCAACTGTTCCTTGCGCGCGGGCGGCGGTGTGCTACAATGCGATTCAGTCAACACCGTTCGGGTGGCCGGAGCAACTGGCGGTCGTCTCCCCGCGAGCCGGTCCAACTCGCTTCTCAAAATTTAAGCGCCGAGGCTCGCCCAGCTTTGACCACAGAGAGAGAGTCAGGCGCGAGGTCTATTTTTCTCTAGCTGCCGGTGTTGACGACCCCGGCAGTCAGAGAGAACAGGGGTCATATGAATTTTCCGCGCCGCATTGCAACACAGGTCGCCATCGTCTCCTGTCTCGCCGCGCTCGCGCTTCTCGCCGCGCCGCAAGCTCTCAACGCTCAAGAGAAACCGAACAACGCCTCAGCCGGGCAGACCGCGCCGCCCGCTTCCACTTCAAAGCCGCAACGTCCCTCGCCACCCGGCGTGGACGATCAACTGATAGTCAACACGGACCTCATCACGATGACCGTGACGGTGACGGACACCTACGGGCGTTTCGTCTCCGGCCTAAGCAAGAAAGCCTTCACGGTCCTGGACGAGAAAGTGCCGCAGGAGATTACCTTCTTCAGCGACGATGATGCGCCCGTCTCGGTCGGCGTCGTCTTCGACGTGTCCGGCTCTATGAACGGAGACAAGATTAGACGCGCGCGCGAAGCCCTCTCGAAGTTCATACAGACGAGCCACAACTCGGACGAGTATTTTCTGATAGGCTTCAACTCGCGCGCCCAACTCCTGCTGGACAAGACGCGCGACGGGTCGGCGGTCCTCGATAAGCTCACCTTCGTCGAGCCGAAATCCAATACTGCGCTCTATGATGCATGCTATCTGGGCGTGGAAAAGGTGACGCGCGGCGCACACCCGAAGCGAGCGGTCCTGCTTATCAGCGACGGGCAGGACAACGATTCGCGCTATACTTTCAGCGAGCTTCGCAAGCTCTTGAAGGAATCGGACGTGGTCGTCTATTCGATAGGCATTCTCGGCGGGGCCGACGCCGGAAGCCAGTTCGGCATGGAAGGCCAGGCCATCTTGGACGAACTCTCTTCGGTCTCCGGCGGCAAGGCTTTCTTTCCCAGGACCGCCGCCGAGATGGACGACATTTTCGAGAGCATCGCCCTCGAATTGCGCCATCAATATTCCATCGGTTATAAGCCGAGCAACTTCACCAACGACGGCAAGTGGCATCGGCTCAAGGTGAAGATTACGCCGCCGCGCGGTCTGCCGCATCTCTTCGTGCGCAGTAAAGAAGGCTACTTCGCCATCACGAACCCGCGTTAGACTCGTTTTCTCGACTGCCACTGCGAGCCGCGCGGCAACGGCAGCGTGTCCAAAGGCATCTTTGTAAATGTGTGCGAACGCGGCCCTTGTTTTCAACGGTCGCAAGTCTCTTTGCCCCAGCCGCGCCGAAGCCGCACGTTCCAAGCGGCGCTGCTCACAAAAGAGCGCGAAGCGCTCCGCTACTCCCTCTCCTTAAAATGGCCGGGTGTACGGGGCGTTTTTCGTGAGTCATTTTACAAGGACACGTTATGAGGAAAGTTCTCTTGAAAGTCATTGACGGCACGGGCCGCGCCTACGCATCCATCTTCGCCTGCGGGCTGGTCTTCCTGCTGCTGGGCATCAGCAGCGCGGGGCAGACTCAGCAGCAAAAGGGGACGCAGGATGGGCGTCCGCGACGTACGCAGCAACAGCAGACTCCCACGCCGACGCCGACGCCCGCGAGACGCGCGGAACCCGTGCTCGGCGAGCCGCCACAGATGCCCGTCCTGCATTCATCTCCGAGCCCGACGCCGGACCCCTCAGGAGAAGAGTTTGACCCCAACGAGACGCTCAGGATTAATACTAACCTCGTCAACCTCAACGTGCGTGTGATTGACCGCAACAACAAGCCCATCGGCGACGTGCGGCAGGACGAGTTTCGCATCTACGAAGACGGCGTGCTGCAACCCATAGAGTTCTTCTCGAAAGAGGAAGTGCCCATCAGCTACGGCCTGGCGATTGACACGTCCCGCTCCCTGCGCTCGCAGATTGAGAAGGTGATAGAAGCCGGAAAGATTATCGTCAACAGCAACAGGCCGGGCGACGAGACGTTCCTCGAACGCTTTATTGATAGCGATAAGATTGACATCTTGCAGGACTTCACATCCGATAGAAGTCTGCTTGAAGACGCGCTGGACGACCTCTTCTCCGAAGGCGGGCAGACGGCTGTCGTTGACGGCGTCTACCTCGCCGCAGAGCATGTCGCGCAGTACAAAAAGGGCGACGACCTGAGCGACAGGCGGCGGCGCGCGCTCATCGTGGTGACGGACGGCGAAGACCGCGCCAGCTATTACAAGCAGGACCAATTATTCGCGCGACTGCGCGAAGAGGACGTGCAGATTTTCGTCATCGGTTTCGTCAGCGAGTTGGAGAAAGAGGGCAGCCTGATAAAGAAAAGCCCGCGCGACAAGGCCATCGCCCTCCTCGACCGCATGGCTAAGGAGACCGGCGGGCGGACCTTCTATCCGACCTCCATAGAGGAACTGCCGAAGATAGCGCAGGAGATTTCGCGCGACATGCGCACGCAGTACGTCATCAGCTATAACCCGACCAACAAATCGCTGGACGGCTCCTATCGCAGCATCAAGGTCTCGGTCGCGGATGCCTCTGGCCGCGAGCATCGCATCGCGCTCACGCGCTCAGGCCGCATCGCACAGCAGCAGCAGGGCGGAGGCAAAGCCGCGCCCAAGTCCACGCCGCAACCCACGCGCATCAACAACACCAATAACAACCCCGCGACAGGCTCTCGCAAGTCGCCTTGAAACGATAGCTTTCATTTCATCTAAAAAGAATCCGGCCCGCGCTCTCTATGTGGAACACGGGTCGGATCCTTCTGTCCGCGATAACTTTTTTCTTTACGTTCTACATGTCGGGAAGGCGGCCTCGCGGTCTACCCTTTGGCCCGCACCGAACCGGAAATCTTCTTCCGCGTAGTCTCACCCGTGCGCAGGACCGGCAAGCCCTGGTCCACATCGCTGTGCGGGCGCGGGATGACGTGCGTGGCGACGACTTGCCCGACTCGCGCGGCGGCGGCTGCGCCCGCGTCAACCGCACTGCGCACTGCCGCGACATCCCCGCGCACAATCGCCGTCACGAGTCCGGCATCAATCTTTTCATAACCGACGAGTTGAACGTTGGCAGATTTGACCATCGCGTCAGCCGCTTCGATCATCGCCACCAGACCCATGCATTCCACCATGCCCAACGCTTCCATTTTTTGTGCCTCCCTTATCGTCCGCACGCAGAAGAATATCATAAACTCATCTTGATTCAATTTCGCAGAGAGTGAATCGGAGCCGGAATGCGACCGCCGCGATGTATGAAGTCCGTGCTGGCGAAAGCGTTGACGGGCATGATAGGCGCGCTGCCGAGCAGGCCGCCGAACTCCACCATCTCTCCGACGACGCGACCGGGCACGGGGATAATACGCACGGCTGTCGTCTTGTTATTCATGACCCCGATAGCCATCTCGTCAGCGATGATGGCGGCAAGCGTCTCGGCGGAAGTCGCGCCCGGCACGGCGACCATATCAATCCCGACGGAGCAGACGCTGGTCCAGGCTTCGAGTTTCTCAAGTGTCAACGCGCCGACTCGCGCCGCCTCTATCATGCTCGCATCTTCCGAAACGGGGATGAACGCGCCGCTCATCCCGCCGACCGAACCGGAAGCCATCGCGCCTCCCTTCTTGACCGCGTCTGTGAGCAGAGCGAGCGCGGCGGTGGTCCCATGCGCGCCCGCGCGCTCGAACCCCATCGCCTCTATGATGTCCGCGACCGAATCGCCGGGCAGGGGCGTCGGTGCGAGGCTCAGATCAATAATGCCGAAGGGCAGGCCCATGCGCCGCGCCGCCTCACGCCCGACCAGTTCGCCCGCGCGCGATAGTTTGAAAGAGAGCTTCTTGATGAGTTCGGCCAAGTCCTGCAAAGGCATGTCGCGCGGCGCTTGTTGGACCGCATGATTGACGACGCCCGGACCTGAAACGCCGACGTTGATGACGGCTTCGGGTTCGCCCACGCCATGAAACGCGCCCGCCATGAACGGGTTGTCCTCGACGGCGTTGGCGAAGCAGACGAACTTGGCGCAAGCCAGCCCGTCTTGATTACTGGTCCTCTCGGCCATCTCCTTGATGAGATGGCCGGTGCGGCGAACCGCATCCATGTTGATGCCTGCGCGCGTCGTCGCCACGTTGATGGACGAGCAGAGACGTTTTGTCACAGAGAGGGCTTCGGGAATCGAATCCAGAAAGCGGCTCTCGGAATCGGTCCAACCTTTATGGACCAGCGCGGAATATCCACCGACGAAATCCACGCCGACCTCTCCCGCCGCCTCGTCAATAGCGCGCGCCAGGTGCATGAGGCTGCCTTCGCCACGCGTCCCTTCTACGACCATCGAGACGGGCGTCAAAGAGATTCTCTTGTTGGCGATGGGCAGGCCAAGCTCATCGCCTATCTCGTTGACGGTCTGGACCAGCCGCGCGGCCACGCGTGTAATCTTCTCGCGGACGCGCGAGGCCGTGCGCTCCATCGTCTCGCTCGCGCAATCGCGCAGCGACAATCCGAGCGTGACCGTGCGTATGTCCAAATGCTCCATCTCCGTCATCCGCACGGTCTGCAAAATTTCCGCCTGTGTATACTCCATAAACCTCGCGCGCTTATCCGAGCAGCTTGCTGATGAAAAAAAGGACCAGGGAAAGAATGAAGATGACGACGGCGATGAGCACGAAGCGCAGGCTCGGATCATCTGCTGCTTCATCCAGAACGCCGGATGAAGTCTGTCTTAATTTCTCAACGCGGGGGGCCACCTTCTCCTCCATCGCGCCGCGCGCCACGGCCCGCGCGCGTTGAAGTTTGGCCCGTCCTCTCTCACCGGCTACGGCTTCACCGGAAGTCTCAAGGGGCGCGCGCTCTTCAACAGCCACGCCTTGATGCTGACCTTCCTTTAGCGGACTTTCCTTTATTGGTCCAGGAATGGACGCCTCCGGCTCAAGACCCGCGCCATCGTTGACGATCCGCTCAACCACGCCCCCGGCCTCGCCGCCGCCATCAACACCATCAACGCCATCGCTCTCGTCGGTTGTCTTGTTCGCAGGCATGCCGCATTGGTGGCAGAAGGTAGCGTTGGCGCGAACAGCCGCGCCGCATCCCCTACATCGTCTGGATATTTCTGGCAACATAAGAACAGTCGGTAGTGGACAGTGAACGGTGGTCAGCGACTATCAGTTAAAAGCTGACTATCGTTCACGGCTTTTCAGATTCTGTGCATGGCGTTGAAGAGGTCTTCGCGTTGAGCGTAGATATGCACGCCCAGTTTCTCTCCCTCATGGCGAAAGCGTTCTTTGAGTTCGGAGGCTGACGAGCGCGCACGCGATGTGTCCGCGACGATGACCATCGCAAACTTTCCCTGGACCACTGTCTGGTTAATATCAATGATGCTGCATTCAACGTCGGCCAGAATCTGCGAGACGGCGGCGACGATGCCCGGATGGTCCCTGCCGAAGACCGAGACGATTAATCGCTGTTGAGAGCCTGCGGCCTGCGCTTCACGCTCCCTGGGATTGGTCCCCACACTCGCGCTCATCTGGCCGCGCTGAGAGTTGTTGGCGTTCGTTTCGATGACAGGCTCTATGGCCTTGTACACGTCTAGGACCAATTGCTCGACCATGCGCTCGTCCGCGTCCGCGCCCAAACGCCCGTAGACGGCGCGCGTAATGCTGTAAATCAACTCTTCGTTTGCCATAAAGAAAGTGGAACATGACTGATGACAGGTGACAAGTCAAACTCTTGTTCTAACCCGTCAACCATGACATGTCATCTTCTTCCGTTGTCGCCGGGCCTTAATTCGCGCGCGGCGTCGCGCAGTTCTTCGGAGCGTTCATCATGCAAGTCCATGCGGTCCACGATGCCGACGACCGCCGCCTCTATGGACATCTCTTGATTGCCGATGGCGGTGCGCGCGGCTTTGCCGTAAGCGCACATCACGATTTCACCGATGCCCGCGCCGAGACGGTCCGCGACGACGACGATATTTTTCGTCGGCTCCTTGTCCAGGTCGTATGGATGCACAATCAAAAAACGGACGCCCTCCAGATCGGGCGTCTTCTTTGTGGACCAGACAGTGCCGACGACTTTGCCTAAGAACATAAAATCAGAATTCAGGAGCCAGGAGTCAGAAGCCAGAAGGATAAGCAGTTAACTATCTTTCTTCTGACGCCTGCATCCCGCGTTTATCCTTTCGCGAATACTTCCACGGGGTCGCCCATGTCGCGCGCGGAGGGGGTGATGATGGTGCGCGCGTTGACGTAAATTTTTTCGCCCTTCTGAATAGCGCGTCGCACATCATCCTCGCTGACGAAATCAACGGCCTTGCGGGAGTTGCCGTTCGTTGTTGGCGAAGCGGTCAAGACAGTCGCGGTCGGGGTCTGTTGCGCCGTGGGTGGCATCGCGGTCGGAGGCGGCGCGGGCGACTTCGACTGCGCGGGCGAAGCATCGTTGCCGTTACCGCCGCCGTTGGTGTCTACGGCGGTCGGCGCGGCTGCTGCCTGCGGGGCGGCCTCGCTCCTGTCGTAACGGCTGCCCGCTTCTATGTCCACCACGGGTTGATACTGCGCGGGCGACGATGAAGCATGCAACGTCGCGTGTTCATGTTGAGAGGATTGCGGTGGGGTAGTTGATTGGCCCGCGCCGCGATTGGCTAGAAAGCGGTCAACGATGGATGCTATCTCTTCTCGACCGATGGCGCGCGGAGCGTCGGCAGTCTGCGCGGGAGCGGCTGGTTGTTGCGAAGCGGTTGATGTTTGCGACGCGAGAGCAGGACGCGCGCTCTTGACGGGCCTGGTCTCGAAGGCTACGCGCTTGATGTCCATCAGGTGGAGGGGCGAGACGTTGTCGGAAGTGACGTTGCCGCCCCAGGAGCCGCAGCCCAGAGTCATGGAAGGAGGCAACGCGGTGGAGAAACCTATCGCGCCGTGCGTCGTCGGCGTGTTGACGGTGACGCGCGACGCTGGCATCTCTCTGCCGTAATGTATGGCAGCCTCGCGCGAGCGCGTATGCACGCCAGCCGTGTGGCCCATGCCGCCGTAACTCAAAACTTCAAAACAGCGCGCGGCCCCGCTTTCTATTCCGTCTTCCACATAGAAGGCGAGAATCGGCGAGAGCTTTTCCATAGAGAGCGGAAAGTCTCTGCCGACGCCGCCGACATTCGCCATCAAGCAGCGCGTGCCCTGCGGGACGTTGAGGCCAGCCATCTTCGCAATCACTTCGACGCTCCTGCCGACGATGGCAGGATTCAAAGAACGCTGCGCGGTGGCGACGACTTTCGCCAACTGGTCCGCTTCCGCCGCGCTCAGGAAATGGCCGCCCTGCGCCTTGAACTGCTCGCGCACCTCTCTTTCAACTGGAGCGTCGCAGATGACGGCTTGCTCTGAGGCGCAGATGGTTCCGTTGTCGAAGCACTTGCCGGTCAGGATGTCCTGCACGGCCTTCGGCACGTCCGCCGTGCGCTCTATGAAGGCGGGCACGTTTCCTGGTCCAACACCGAAGGCTGGCTTGCCGGAAGAGTAGGCCGCGCGAACGAGGCCGATGCCGCCGGTCGCCAAAATCACCGCCGTCTGCTTGTGCTTCATGAGAGCTTCCGTGCCCTCTATGGTCGCGGAGGTCATGCAGCCGATGGCGTCGGCGGGCAAGCCTTCCTTAATCGCCGCGTCGCGCACGACCTTGACCGTCTCGTTGATACAACGCGCTGCGCTGGGGTGCGGCGAGAGGACGATGGCGTTGCGCGACTTGATGGCGATGAGACATTTGAAGATGGCTGTTGATGTCGGGTTGGTCGAAGGAATGATGCCGCAGACGACGCCGCGCGGGCTGGCTATCTCAACCACGTCTTTCGATTCGTTGACGACGCCGACCGTGCGCAAGTTCTTGAAGTAGTTCCAGACGTTCTCGGAAGCGAAGCGATTCTTGATCTCCTTATCCGCAGGGATACCGTATCCGGTTTCCTCCGTCGCCATCGCCCCCAGGCGCGCGGCCTCCCTTAACGCGGCCTTCGCCATCGCTTCGCAGATACGATCAATCCGCGCCTGGTCGAAACGCGCCAACTCTACTTGCGCGCGATGCGCCGCCTCCACCAGATCGCGCGCCTGCTGCACAGACACCAGGTCTTTATCAACCGACATCGCAACACCTCCGAAAAGCAGGAGCCAGGAGCCAGAATCCAGGAGCCAGAAGGAAAGGCGTCTAACCTTCTTCTACTGGCTCCTGGCTCCTGACTCCTGGCTCCTGGCTTTTATCATTTCGCCCGTTCCTTATTGTTCTCGCGTGCGCCAGCCGGGAGGGAGCGGCCCTGGTCGCCTTCACCGAGTTGGGCGCGGCCACCGCCCTGTAGGGCTTTCTCATCCGGGCTGTAGCCGGTCACGCCGTTGTGCGGCAGGACGCGTTCGACTTCCGAATGGGGACGCGGGATGACGTGGACGCTGATGAGTTCACCGACGCGGCGGGCGGCGGCGGCTCCGGCGTCCGTCGCGGCCTTGACCGCGCCGACATCGCCGCGCACGAAGATGGTCACATAACCCGCGCCGATATACTCTTTTCCTAAAAGCTGAACATTGGCGGCCTTGACCATCGCGTCTGCGGCCTCGACCGCGCCGACAAAGCCTTTGGTCTCGACCATTCCGAGTGCTTCAAGAGGCATGAGTTTCTTTCCTCACTTTTCTCGCTGTAAAAGTTAAAAGCAGATTGTTTGATTTAGCGAACAACACATCGTAGCCCCACGCGCCCTAAGAATCAAGACGCGCACAACCTTTTGCGCCGTCAAAGGTTTGACAACGTTTATTAGCCCACGTTATATTTCGCGCAAAGACACTGCCGATTAAGGCGGGCGCGGGAATTGGTAATGGCAACATCTTTTGGAGAACAGCTGCGGCTCGCACGCGAGGCGCGCGGCATCCCTTTGCGCGAGATTTCCGAACAAACGCGCATCCCCACACATTATCTTGAGGCCATAGAGGCGAACGACTACAAGCGCTTGCCCGGCGGCATCTTCAACAAGAGCTTCATCAAGGCTTACGCGCGACACGTCGGCTATGATGAAAAGGAGGCTCTCGAAGCTTACGCGCGCACGGCACGCGAGCAGGGCGCGCCCGATGAAGTCGTCAGCACTCCTTATCAACCTCGCGTCTACACGGACGGCAGTTCCACTCGCTCGCCTCTCGTCACCCTTCTGTTGACGGTCCTCATTCTGGCGATTCTATCTCTCGGCGTCTACGCGGCCCTGCACTGGTATCAACGCCGCGCGGCGGCACAGGCTGGTGCTTCTTCAGCCGCGCCCGCTTCAAAGGCAGCCGCGCCCGTCGCTCAGCCCGCTAATCCGAACGCCGCGAATGCTCCGGGCGTTGCGCCGCAACAACCAGCCAACGCCGCCGCGACCAACGCTACGGGGGCTGCCGCCGTAGGCTTGACCGTGCAGATTAAAGCCATCGGCGACCGCGTCTGGGTGCGGACTTTCCCCGATAGCGGCAAGTCTTCGGAAGCCATCCTTGAGCCGGAGGAGACCAGAGAGTTTAAGCCGGAACAGAGCCTCAAGATTCAGTACGCGAAGATTAAAG
>JAXDFO010000138.1:0-10306 GCA_034665545.1 Blastocatellia bacterium | reverse complement strand
GGTCTGTGAAACGACGGCCAACCCGACGCCCGCCGCGCCCGGCGATTGCACCTACAAGGAGCCTGAAAACTGCACGACCTATGAACAATGGATAAGCACCTTCACGCGCTTGAAGAGTTTCGATGCGGCGGCGACCCCACATCCTGGCGCGAATGAGCCGAGCACATTCCACGTCATCGGCGGTGAAGCGGCGGCCCGCGAACCGAAAACGGCTACGGATAAGGGGGCCGCGCCTCCGTCTAATGTTCCAGACAAGGCGGAGAAGTTTATAGACCACCCGACGGATGAGTGGGTCAAGACATGCCTGCCTGACAATTTGCGCGCGACGGCTTATCAACTGCCTTCGGATTGCGCGGACATCGCCGTTATCCTGCGGCACGTCTGGCTCTCTGCGCATCATCGGACGGAAACGTTCGGCACATGGACCATCGGCAGTAAGGCCGGGAAGGACGAAGCCAAGACGGTCGGGAAAGTTATCAATGAGGTTTACACGGGCAACGTCTCCGCGCTCGTCAATCCTTACACGAATAAGAACGGCGAACCGTTGCGCTCCTTCAACGACCTCGCGCCGGTGCTTCATGTGGGAGACATCCTGGTCTGGGAACACCTGGATAAGACCTTCACCAAAAGGACCGGAGGACATACGCACACTATCGCGTCCGTCAATCGTGACCCCGACTCAGGGAAAATCACCAGCCTCGGAGTCTTGCAGGGGAACGAGCCTATCTTCGGGTCCGCTAAGCCTATCCCTAAATCTCAAGAGCCTGAGGCGGGCGACGACAAGACGAAAATTATTAGAGAGATGAAGTCTGCCGACACCGAAGAGAGGCGCACGCAGTTGGGCCATCTTCCGGGCCGCCGTATAGAAACAGACACGCTCACCGAAGCTGATTTTGGAACGCATGTATTCCCGGCCAAAGGGAAGGACGGCAAGGCCGTTGAGGTCTGGCAGTGGGGCGGCGACACTCTCCTGGTGGTCGCGGGTCCGCCGAAGGCTGCGGCGCGTCCGCCGATGCAGGCTGCGGCCAAAGGCGAGAAGCAAGTGCGTCGTCTCACGGACTGGGTTCCGTCTTTCCAGAAGGCGACGACCGATACCATGTTCGGCGTCTTCGAGGCCGCGACCGCAGAGGCCAGAGGGATGATAGAAGGAGGCCAGACGGTCTCAGATGATGATGCGCGCTCGCTCGGAGAAGCCGCAGGACAGATGGTCTGGCGGCTCGCCAAGAAGGCCAACGACCTCGGCGAAGAATCGCACTTCAAAATCATCAACGCGATGCGGGCCGTGCTGAGCGCGATACGCGGAAGCAGCAACCAGCCCGTCTCTCTTAATAAACCTGTTGATGCAACAAGCCCGCGCATGCAGCTGGTACGACTCTTCGGGATTATTGACGATGCCTTCAACCTGGCGGCGCGCGGCTCTGCGGATATTACTTTCAGCGCGCCCGGCGTCAAGGCCGAGAACCTTGTCAAGACGCTGCTCACGGGCTTCGATCCTTTCAATACGAAGGACTCATCTTTAGCCCCTAGGCCCGGCGAGTGGAATCCTTCAGGGGCTGCGGTGCTCGCGCTCGACGGAAAAACCGTGGATGTTGATAAGGGAGTGAAGGCCGCGCTTGAGGGAGTGGTCCTGCCCGTCAACTTTGACGAGTTCAAGGGCGGGATGGTCGAGAAGATGTTGAAGCCGCACATCAAGGATGTTGACGCGGTGCTCACTGTGAGCGTGGACCCTGGAATTGCGGAAGGCGGAGCGGTGCGACTCGAACGCTACGCCGTCGGCTCGCACCTTCTCAATAACGGGACCCTGGAACCCGTCCCCGCCGCGCCCGGTGGCGGCAGCGCGGGCGCGGCCATCATAGAGACTGATGCGCCCCTCGAAAAAATTTCCGCCGAAACCGCGCAACCGGCCAAAGGCAAATCCCCTGAAATACCAGCGCCGACCCTTGGCAATGACATCACCTTCGAGTTTGACGATAAGACGCAGGCCGACAGTGCGCTCAAAGCTCTGGGTCTCGCGGCGCAGGGCAGCGCGCAAGTCAGCATCAGCGACCACGCGGCGTTACAGAAAATTACCCAGACCATGACGCGCGATGCGTCTGGTCCAGGAATTACTTTCACAGCCAACGGCAAGAGTTTTCACGCGCTCGTCTTGAGCGGGCCGGGCGGAAATTTTCTTTCCAACGAGGTCTCCTATCGCGCGTTGCGCCTCATCGCTGAAACCAAGAGCGATAAGAACCCGACCTCGTTTCATACTCATACGGAGAAGGGAAATCTCATCCCGCAAGACACCAGCACTCCGGCCAAAGCCACAGAGCGCACCGACGCGCTCAAGAAAGGGATGGGCATCAGAGACAGGCTCATCAGCACTCTGCAACGGATGGTTCAGAGCGTCGCCCGCCTCGTCATGGAAAGGCGCAAGACCGCGAAAACGAAATGAAGTCCGGTGTGAGAGCGCCAATAGCAGGACCAGGAATTCTTGTTTGGAGTTTGAAGCAAAGCAGGCTTGATGATGAACGCGAAAGCGCACAGCGACATAGGCTCTAAGGCAAATTCGGACCAGCCCGCGCACGCTCAGGCGAGTGGGCAGTTGCAACGCAAGTGCGCCTGCGGCCAGCACACGGTCGCGGGCGGCGCGTGCGATTCGTGCCAGGATAAGCAGAAGGAAAAGTTGCAACGCTCTGCCGTCTCGCACGATGACCTTAGTTACGCGCCGCCGATTGTGGATGATGCGTTGCGCTCTGCCGGACAGTCTCTGGACGCTTCGACGCGCGCCTTCATGGAGCCGCGTTTCGGGCGCGACTTCAGCCGCGTGCGTGTGCATACGGATGCGCGTGCGGCTCAATCGGCCCTCGCCGTCAACGCGCAGGCTTACACCGTCGGGAGCGATATCGTCTTCGCGCCGGGACAGTATGAGCCGGAGACGAGCGCGGGCCGTCATCTGCTCGGACATGAGTTGGCCCACGTCCGGCAACAGGGCGAGAACACGATTAATAGGTCCAGTCTCGAATTGGACCACCCGGAGAGCCGCGCGGAGTTGGAGGCGCAGGCGACCGCCGACGCCTTGATGCGAGATGAGCCGGTCAAGGCCACCGGCGGCAATGCCGGTCCAATTGCTCCTGTGGTCCATCGCTCAATCTTGGGAGGCATCGTTGGTGGCTTGCTCGGCGCGGGCGCGGGCATCGCGCTCGGAGCCTCGCTTGGGCCCATCGGGGCCATCATCGGAGGCATCGCCGGATTCGCCCTCGGCGCAATCATCGGCGACCAGGTGAGCCGCGACGAGCGTTCGCTCAACGCCGCCGAACTGGCTAACGCGAAGGACATTTTTAAAGAGAGCCTTGATTACTCTGAAATCACCATCACACGCGGCAGCATGTTCGTTGCGGGCGCGCTCGGCAGGACCATCGGCAACACGATTCACCTGGCTACCTCTTTGTTTGAAAAGGATTCGATGGAACTGACTGATACACCTAGCTCGTACAGTGGCCGCAAAGTTCTCATTCACGAGATGGGCCATGTCTGGCAGTACCAGAACGGCGGGCTGGCTTACATCCCGGATAGCATCTGGTCATACATCAAGCAGGGCGTGAAGGGCACGGACCCGCTCGATTGGGAGTCGGCGCACAAGGCTGGCCTGCCGTGGGAGAAGTGGAGCGCGGAGCAACAGGCGGAAGCCATCTCCGCTTACAACGTCGCCTTAGAGGCCAGCAAGAGTCCAGAGGCGACCCTTGATGACATGAATCGCGTGGCGATTCTTTTGCCCTACATGCAGAAGGTCTGGAACAGAGAGGGCGCGCCGCACAACGAGGTTCCGCAAGATGCCGGGTCCGTCATGGGAGGAAGCCAGACGCCTTCCGGTCCATGAGCGGATGTCGAAGAAGAAGCTTCGCCGTCGTCTTAAAACGAGTTTGAGAACTGAGATGAAAGAACAAAACTTATGAGCACGTTTCCCGGTTCGCCGCGCCTCATCAAAGGCGGCCTCGTCCTGATAGACCCTGACACTTCGCTGATCCTGCGCGTCATTCCTTTGCAGTATAACCCGGACACGCTGACGCGCACTTTGCAGGTCCAGGGAGTTGGCCCACAACAGGGCGGCGACCGCTCCGAAGCCCTGCGGCTCAAGGGGCCAGCCGTGGAGACCATCAAACTGGACGCGGAGATTGACGCAACGGACCAGTTGGAATTCCCCGACAAGAATGACACGGCGGTGCAGGTCGGGTTGCTCGCGCAACTGGCCGCGCTGGAAACCATCGTCTACCCGACCAGCGGCCAGCTTCTCTCCAACAACAGCCTGGCCCAGTCGGGCACTCTGGAGATTGCGCCGATGGAAGCTCCTCTCACTCTCTTCGTCTGGAGCAAGAGCCGCGTGCTGCCCGTGCGCGTGACCGACTTCAGCATTACCGAAGAGGCTTTCGACCCGTCGCTCAATCCGATTCGCGCGAAGGTCAGCCTCGGCATGCGCGTCTTGAGCATTGACGACGTGGGCTTCACCCACAAGGGCGGCAGCATGTTTATGATTTACCTGCAACAGAAAGAGCAGCTTGCCAGGAGAAGCCAGGCGGGCGCGCTCAGCACCTTAGGCATCGGGAGTATTTGATGAGCATCAGCAACAACTTTTCATCCACCAGCCGTTATTACGGTCTGGAAACAGTTCAACTCGAAAGGGCGAACGGCGCAACCATCGTCTATCTCGAACGACGCTTCGTTCCGTCGCCGGATAATTTCGCGCTCCTGCAACTGCACAAGGTCGAGCAGGGCGAGCGGCTCGATAACATCACCGCTCATTACCTGGGCGACCCGGAACAGTTCTGGCGCGTGTGCGACGCCAACGGGGCCATGCGACCGGATGAGTTGACGGAAGAACTCGGACGAGACCTGCGCATCACCTTGCCGCAGGGCATTCCTGGACCAACAAATGCTTAAGGGATTTTATCTCACATTATTAATCGGGCCGGTGGTTCCGGTTCCCGTGCCGCAATCGGTGCTGGATGCGCTGACCGGCGTGCAGATTACCAGTTCGGCGGAGCCCGGCACGCCGAGCGGTTTTCAGTTGACCTTTTCGCTGAGCACCCAATCGCCGCTTCACACGCTCTTCCTGCTCTCGGCTGGCAGCCAACTGCCCATCGTGCGCGTCATTCTCATCGCCACGGTCAACGGCGTCCCTGATGTCTTGATGGATGGTGTCGTCACCAAGCAGGATGTTTCGCCGGGCAACGACCCGGGCCATTCGACATTGACCGTGACGGGCGTTGACCTGACCGCCCTCATGAACCTCATAGACTTTAGCGGCATTCCTTATCCGGCGATGCCAGCAGAGGCGCGCGTCCTGTTGATTCTGGCGAAGTACGCGATGTTCGGCATCATCCCGCTCGTCATTCCGAGCATCATGATAGACGTGCCGATTCCCACTGATAGAATTCCGAAGCACAAGGGCACGGACCTACAGTACGTTAATAAGCTGGCCGACGAGGTCGGTTATATTTTCTACATCAGTCCTGGCCCTGCGCCTGGCGCGAACGTCGCTTACTGGGGGCCGGAGATAAAGGTCGGCGTCCCGCAACCCGCGCTCAACATCAACATGGATGCTCACACGAACGTCGAGAGCCTGAGCTTCAGCTTCGATACAGAGCATAAAACGCTGCCCGTCATCTTCATCGTCAACCAGCAGACGCATGTGCCCATCCCGATTCCGATTCCCGACATCACTCCGCTCAATCCGCCGCTCGGATTGATTCCGCCGATACCGAAAAAAATCGAGTACATGTCCGAGACGGCCAAGCTCACGCCGATTCAAGCCGTCCTCATCGGTCTCACGAAGGCGGCGCGCTCGTCCGATGCCGTGACGGGCAATGGCACTCTGGATGTGTTGCGTTACGGGCGCATCTTGAAGTCGCGGCAACTGGTCGGCGTGCGCGGCGTAGGCTTGGCCTTCGACGGCCTCTATTACGTTAAGAGCGTGACGCACAATATCAAGCCCGGAGAGTACAAGCAGAGCTTTACCTTAACCCGCAACGGTCTGATTTCCACGGTCCCGAAGGTGCCAGCATGAGCGATTTAAACAAGTACTACGGAAAGTATCGCGGCATAGTCTTGCAGAATATAGACCCTCTGCAAATCGGTCGGATGCAGGTCATCGTGCCGGATGTCTCGTCACTCATCCCGACGAGTTGGGCGATGCCCTGCACGCCCATCGCCGGAATCCAGATGGGCATGTACGCCGTGCCCGCCATCGGCTCGTCCGTGTGGGTCGAGTTCGAGCAGGGCGACCCGGACTATCCGATATGGGTCGGATGTTTCTGGGGTTCTGCGGCGGAAGTCCCCTTAGCGGTGAAGGCTGTCGCGCCCGTTACGCCGCCCATCGTGATAGGCAATCTCACGCAGAGCAACATCGTCATCAGCGATGTGCCTGTGCCCGCGCCTTACCTGTTGCCCGCCGGAGGCATCGTCTTGCAAAGCGGGGCTTCGACGGTTGCAGTGGGGCCGGACGGCGTGACTATCACCGCGCCGAAAGTAGAGATTAACGGCGTCACCATCCTGATGAACAAGGGCGCGTTGATGATTACCTGAAACGTTTGAGAGGAGATTCAAAGATGCCAGGCTTCTTACTTCATCTGGGCGCGCTGGTCCAATGCGCGCATGGCGGACAGGCCCAGCCGACCGTCACTAACCCGCGCGTCACCGTCAGCGGCCAGCCCATCGTGATGAACGCCGCGCCATACACCGTGGCGGGCTGTCCCTTTCCGACGCCGCCGAACGGCAACGGCCCGTGCGTGACTGCGCAATGGGTGACGAGCGCGCTGCGGGTCACTTCCAACGGCTTGCCCGTGCTCTTGCAGGACAGCCAGGCCATCTGCGCGCCGACCGGCACGCCGCTCGTCATCATGACGACGCAGGTTCGCGTGAAGGGCATGTGAGGCCATCATGAACATAGACTTTCCCTTTCGCTTCGACGGGCGCGGTCGGACAGCCATCACCGATGACGAGAACCACGTCCGCGACATGATCGAGCAACTGCTCTTCACCAATCCGGGCGAGCGCGTCAATCGCCCTGACTTCGGCAGCGGACTCCTGCAACTGGTCTTCGCGCCGAACAGCCCGGAACTGGCGGCGGCCCTCCAATTCACGATTCAAGCCTCGCTCCAACGCTGGCTTGGCGATGTCATCGAATTGCAGGGACTCGAAGTGACCAACGAGGATTCCACCTTGCGCATTCTCATCCAGTACGTGATTCGCGTGAGCAACGCGCCGCAGACCGCGCAATTCACGCTCCCGGTGTAAACACATGAAGACTTCCGCAGACTGCCGAGATACGGCGCAGAGACGCCGCGACTTACGGACGCATATCACGGATGGTGTGCCCGACCTGAACGGACTCGACTATCTTGAGGTTGACCCGACCCAGACCATCCTCACTGTCTACTTTCTGGACAAAGCGCCGCGCAATCTGACGGAGCACAACGTGCGCATTGACGGCGGCGTCCGCATACGCAACATCAAGGTCATCCCCAACGGGATAAACTTCTGTCGCATGTCCGACCCGCGTGTTGACGATTGCATGCAGGTGACTGTAGACCGGCGCGGCGACTATTCGACCTACACGCTGCGACTGGTCAAGACGGACGCGAACGGGCGACCGACGGATGAACCTCTGGACGGCCTCGACCCCTTCTATGCTCAACTCGATTTCACCTTCAAGGCCGGATGCCCCAGCGACCTTGATTGCGCGACGCAGGACATCTGCCCGCCCGCCCCGCCGGATGAAACGGAGATTAATTATCTGGCGAAGGACTACGCGAGCTTTCGCCAGCTTATCCTTGATCGTCTCTCGCTGCTCATGCCCGACTGGCAGGAACGACACGTTCCGGACCTCGGCATCATGCTCGCTGAGTTGATGGCCTACACCGGAGACTATCTCAGCTACTATCAGGACGCGGTGGCAACAGAGGCTTATCTGAACACCGCGCGCCAGAGGATTTCCGTGCGCAGGCACACGCGCCTCGTTGACTATCGCCTGCACGAAGGCTGCAACGCCCGCGCCTGGCTTTTCATAGAAACTGACACCAGCTATTTCAAGACCAAAGTCGCTGACCTTTTCTTCATCACCGGCCTCGAAGATGAGCTGTCGCTTGCCCGCCACATGCTCACCCTCGAAGACCTGCGCAATGTTCCGTCCGAGACCTACGAAGTTTTCTTGCCATTGGTCCAACCAAACGTCGAGACAATAGAGGTCTACCAGGCGCACAACAGCATCTCGTTTTATACCTGGGGCAATCGTCAATGCTGTCTCCCGCGCGGCGCGACCAGCGCGACACTGAAAGACGGCTGGGCCACTCAAGCGAAGGCTCCGCCGCAGCCTCCGCTACAGCCCGGTGATAAGCAGAATCCGAAGCCGGATGAGAAGCCGGGCGAGACTACGGATAGGCCGCCCGATATGTCCACGTCGCCGGGCCATGAAGGGTCTCTGCTGCCTGGCAAGGCGGGGCCGGAAAATGTTGACGCGCGACGCTATGATGCGGGCGATTCGCCGTCTGATGACAAACCCTCTCCGTCCAACCCGGACGCGCCTCCTGCTGGCACGCGTCTATTGAATTTGAAGGCGGGGGATGTCCTGGTGTTCGAGGAAGTGATTGGGCCCATCACGGGCGAGAAGGCCGATGCGGACCCGACGCATCGCCATGCCGTGCGTCTGACGAAGGCCGAGCCTGGAGTGGACCAATTATACGACCAGCCGATTCTCGAAATAGAGTGGGCCAATGAAGACGCGCTGCCCTTCACGCTCTGCGTCAGCGCGATTGGTCGTGCCCCCGGTTGCCATTACCTCGAAGATGTCAGCATCGCTCGCGGCAATATTATCCTGGTGGACCACGGGCAACAGGTCTTGCCGCCCCTCGCCTGGTCCGTCTCCGCCGAAGAAGAGTTGAACCCCGGATGCGATGCCGCAGAGGAACCATTCGAGACCAACCCGCCCACGGGCAAGACGCAGCGCACATTCACGAAGATGATTTATCGCGTGCCCGTCCCCGCAGCGTCGCTCGACGCGCAGCCGCAGAATCAGATCGTGCTGCCATCCATTCCACTGACATACCGCGCGCCCTTTCCCATCCCCGCCACGCTCGCCGAGCAGCAAGCCCTTCTGCTCTCAGGCTTGTCGGCGGCAGTGCGAAATCGCATCAATGAAATCTGGGTGGCTGTGAGCGGCGGCGCGTTGCTCTCGGAGGATGAGTTGACGGAACTGCGCATCATCTTCGGCGCGGAGGCTCTACAGGAGGCCGGTCTTGAAGCCAAGGCTCATCACATCAGTCTCCCGCAGGGCGATAATCTGCGCGTCGCCGCGCTCGAAAGATTACTGGACCAGACGGACGAATTACTGGCGAAGAAGGAACGGCGCGTGAGAGTCCTCATCGCGCGCGCGCGTGCTGGCTATGTGCTGGGAGAACTCGAAGAAGAGGAGATCGCGCAGATGTTCGGCCCGACGTTGGCCGTCAATCTCAGCGCGGATAACACACAGTTACTGGGCCCGGCCAGCCTCGCTCTACAGCAAGACCCGCGCGACGCGCTGCCCGACATGAGCTTGCTTGAGTTGGCCCCAATCGAAATGTTGGACCAGGAGGCTTCATCGCAAACCTCTCCGAGCTTCACCATCTCCGAATGGATAGCGCAATCCGACTTGCTCGATAGCAACTCGTCGGATCGTCACTTCGTCGTCGAGATTGACAACGAAGGGCGGGCGCACCTGCGCTTCGGTAATGACGATAGCGGGCGCGCGCCCGTGCCCGACACGATTCTCATAGCGGCCTATCGTCTGGGCAACGGCATCAAGGGCAACGTCGGCGCGGGGGGCATCTCACACATTGTCTTTCGCGGCCCGAAGCCCGGCGCGATTCATCTCAGCGTGCGCAACCCTCTGCCGAGCGTGGGCGGTGTTGAGCAGGAGGCGATGAGCGCGGCGAAACTGCTGGCTCCCGTGGCGTTTCGACAAGACATGCAGCGCGCCGTGACGAATGATGATTACGTGGCGTTGGCCGAGCGCAGCGCGCGTTCCAAAATCCAGCGCGCCGCCGCGCCTTCCCTGCGTTGGAACGGCAGTTGGTACGAGGCGCAGATAGCCGTTGACCCGCTCAACACGGAGGAAGCCGACGATGCTCTGCTCAAGGATATAACGGACTATCTATATCCTTATCGCCGTATCGGTCACGACCTGGAAGTGTTGCCCGCGCGTTATGTTTCTCTGGACATAGGGCTGAGCGTTTGCGTCAAGCCCGAATATCTGCGCGGCCATGTCGAGGCGGCTATTCTGGACCTGTTCAGTAAT
>JAXDFO010000137.1:0-4880 GCA_034665545.1 Blastocatellia bacterium | reverse complement strand
GCTCAACGCGTTCGCGTCATACTCAAAGAGCAGCCGCAGCAATCTCTGGCCCAACGCTTCAGGCATCATGGAAAATAGCTTGCCTCTCATCCACGTTGCGGGCAGGCTCTCCCACTGGCCCACGATTCCATAGAGCAGCGAGTATCTGGTGACGGCCCTGGTCCGCGCTCTTCTCATCTTCTCATACACGCGCAGGGCGTCCTGGGGATTTCCGTATTTGAGAAGAGAATTGGCGAGCACGATGGCGTCTTCAATCGCCATGCACCCGCCCTGGCCGAGGTTAGGCGTCGTCGGATGAGCCGCGTCGCCGAGAAGCGTCATGCTATCCCTGCCCCAGTTGCCGACGGGCGCGCGGTCATAAGTCGAGCTTCTACGAATGCTCGTCGTCGGCGTGGACTTGATGAGTTCGATAACGGGCGCGTGCCAGCCTTCAAAGAGGGCCAGTAATTTCTGTTGACGGTTCGATGGAATCTCATCCGCGACTTCCGTCTCGTTCGCAGTGGCCCACCACCCTGTCCGGCCCAGACCAACAGGACCGATGCCGAAACGCTGCCCGCGTCCGTAAAGCTCTATCGCCGTAGAGGGCGTCAGCGATGTTGGAGTCGAGTGGGTGATGCCGCGCCACACAGTATAGCCGCGATAGACGGGCTGGCCGTCTTCCAATTCCTGCGCGCGCGTGCGCGAATGAATGCCGTCCGCGCCAATCAACACGTCGCAAGTGATGGAAGTCCCGTCCGTAAAGTTCGCGCGAATAAGGTCTCGCTCTCGTTGATAGCTCTGGAAGGCTTTGCCCAGGTGGACGAGTTGTTGGGGAAGAGCATGTAGTAAAGCGTTCTGCAAGTCAGCGCGGTGGAGGGCGATGGCGGGCGCGTCCGTTTGAGGGAGTTTGAAATTGCGCAAAAGTCTCCCGTCCCAGTTGAGCCAGCGCGCTTCCTTGATGAGACCGGCCCTTTGCGAGACCGCCTCGCTGACGCCTAAGGTTTGCAGGATACGCATGGCGTTGGGCCACACGGCGATGGCCGCGCCGACTTCGAGCAGTTGCGGCGCTTGCTCGAAGACTTCCGGCTCGAAGCCCGCGCGCCTCAAGGCCAACGCCGCGCTCAGACCGCCGATGCCGCCGCCGATGATAGCGATTTTCATGTTTCGTCAAAGGCCAAAATTGGACCAGCCGCCTTGAGAAGATTGAGTTAGAACGTAAATGACTTGCTCACGAGCGTGGACTCGCTGAAGGGCAGAAACGATTTGGTGGTATTGTCCGGCCTCGCCTGTAGAGAGATGGCCTGACCTTGCGGTAGCCCGTAGGAAAAATCTATCACGCGCATTTTGAAGGGCTGCTCGGACTTTACCTCCACAGTCAATTCGATGCCTGACGGCGGCGGCGCGAAGTAGAGCACGCCCCAGCTATCGCCAGCATCGAGCGGCGCGCTGTAATCACCGATGGGCTTGCCGTCAATCCTGGCTCCAGTGACGGTCACGTTCGGGTCTAAATAGAATGAGATGAGCGGCGCTTGCCTTTGCGAAGTGATACGCAGGCGCAGAGCTCTCTTGTCGCCCTGCTTATTCTCATCGAGCAGCGTCGCTTCGGGCGCAGGGAGCGGCATCAAGGGAGCCTGGCTCTTCATGAAATCTATCGTAAAGAGCGGTAGGAATTCTGTGACCGGGCCTCTCTCCACTGGTCCAGAAAAAAATTGAGAGGTCCACTGGTCGGGCTTCGCATCGAGGCTGGCCCAGGTGGCTTTCCCCTTGTCAGCATCGAGTCCATAAAAAACATTGTCCGGCCCTGGATGCTGCTTGTCGAAGTTGGCAGTGAGCGTGCCCGCGAGTAGGAGCAACAGCGCGGCCAGCAACGACGCGCTTGGAAGTAGCCAACGTTTTCCCTTCATCATCATGATGATGAAGAGATGCGGAATCAACAATCCGATGAGCATCATCGTCAATAACATGATCGCGCCTGCGAGTGATAAAGAGAGCGCGGCGGAGATGTGATAGATAGCAGGGACGACCAGAACGATGGCGGGAATCGCCGTCAGGGCGAGCACCACTGGCAACCACTTTGCGCCGGATGGTCGCTCTCCGTAGAAGAAGCTATAGCCGAGTCCCAGGAGACTAAAGAGCAAGGGCCAGGTGAACAGGTAGCTGGCCCCTGGCATTAAGAGGCCCGTCGCAATCATCGCCAGCAGCCAGCAGAGCAACGCTCCGGCGGATAGATTCTCGACGCTGATTCTTTTGCGAAAGAGGTTGAAGAGCGCGAGGGCCAGCGCGAGCGTGAGGAAGATGAAGCCGAACGTGTAGAGGCCGCCGTTGTAAGTCATGCCATGAAGCATCTGCTTGTAACCGCTATGCAGCCTGCCTATGAGCCACCAGAGAATCGTCACCAACAGGGCCGCCGCCAGCATGCTGAGCAGGAAGGCGAAGAAGGCCAGCGTTATCCCCTTGAGAGAGAGACGGCCTCGCTTGATGCCTGTCATGATGAGGGCTAGGAAAAGGATGGTGACGAGAATGGCGCAGGGTATGACCCACGCTTGCGAGTAATGAATGAGGGTCGAGCCGAAGAGGTCGAAGTAGACGGCGTTGCGCGCCTGCCTGTTTTCCAGATCCAGATTACCGAAATGGCGTGCCAGCGCGAGCGCGTATGTACCGTGATGCTGTAGGCTGCGCTCGTCTATGTTTCCGGCGTTGTCGAGCATCGTGTGATAGTGCGTGAGGCCGTTGATGTAGGCGAAGTTGAAGCCCGGAACGCCCGCCGATTTGAAGACGGATAAATCCGTATCCTTAGGCAAGCGACTGTAGATTTCATAAGCGAGGGAAGTGGCGACGGGCGCGGGCGCGGCTTGCGCGAACTGTTGAATCAACCAGCCGTTGCCATCGCTCGTCTCAAACATGATGGATGGGCCATGATTGCCGCGCGCCTCAAAGTTCAGGACCAGCCCGACATTTCTGGACCAGGCATGCTCGCTGTTGAAAGCGTTCGCGCCGAGCAGGCCCGCTTCCTCGCCGTCCGTGAAGAGAAAAATAATATCGTTCTTCAAGGGCACGCCCGTCTTCAAAGCCCTCAAGGTTTCCAACAGGGTGACGACTCCCGCCGCATCGTCGCTCGCACCGGGGCCGGTCGGGACAGAGTCGTAATGCGCCGCGAGCAGCAAAGCTTTCCCGCCGCCAGTGCCCTTGAGCCGGGCCATTATATTCTGGACCACCCCGGCCCTGTAGGGGATGCCCCAGCTTGAATTGACGCCGATTGTTTCCTGCACCTCAGGGCTTAATCCCATCTCCGTCAGTTGGCCCATCAGGTAATCACGCGCGACCGCATGCTTCTGTGAGCCGGGCGGGTGAGGCGCGCGCGCGATGGCTTCCAGATGCTTGAGTGCGCGCCCCGAAGAGAATTCTGTCGCGGGCGCGCTGGCGGGCACGGCCTTCGGCGGACTCTGCTGCGAGAGAGCCAGAAGGACGGCGAGCGCAAGGCACACGAAGAGCAGGAGCGGAGAGAGAACACCCGCGCGCGAGGGGGCGGCTGATGATTTTTGGTCCATTTAAATTCTCGATTGGCCGTCAGGAGGACGGGCGACGGTTTTTCAGGGCGTTGCAGAACAGCCGCTATGCTAGTTGGGGGCGCAACATCTCGTCAATGGTTTTCTGCGCGGTGAGTTATCAAAGCTTCTTGAGGGAAGGCGTCCTGGTCCAATTTAAGATTGAGCGCGCGGTTTTCCGGTCCAATCAGGCGGGAAGCATATTCCTGGTCCAATGGACCGATATTTCTGGTCCAATATGGCCTCTTTGACTGGCACGGCGAGAAGAGTCGTTATAGTATAAAGAAGCGTTCAAGCATCTTCACTCTCTTGCGTCTCGCCGAAGACGAGACCGCCCCCGGATGTCAATAAGTGATGAGAGAAATTTCCGAACATCCTCTATCTTACGGCCAGCGCGCGCTCTGGTTTCTGCACCGGCTCGCGCCGGGGAGCGCGGCCTATAATGTCTTTTTTGCCATGCGCGTGCTGTCGGATTTGGATGTGGACGCACTGCGCCGCGCCTTTCAAACTCTCATTAATCGGCATCCGGCTTTGCGGACCACCTATCTCACGCGGGACGGAAGGCCCGTTCAATTGGTCCATGAATTTAAGGAGGTGTGCTTCGAGGTGATGGACGCCTCCGGCTGGAGCCGTGAAGCCCTGGACGGGCGGCTCTTGGAAGAGGCGCAGAGGCCCTTCAATCTGGAAACTGGTCCACTATTTCGCGTGACGCTGTTGACGAGAGAGCCGCAGCAGCACGTGCTGCTCCTGACCGCGCATCACATCGCTATTGATCTCTGGTCGCTGGTGTTGTTGATGAACGAGTTGCGATTGATGCGTCCCGCGACGGATGAAGGCGCGACGTTGGGGCTGCCGACGGCGGACGGGTTGAAGTATACGGAGTACGTGCGCTGGCAGGATGAGATGCTGAACGGGCCGCAGGGCGAGCGTTTGTGGTCCTACTGGCGCGAGCGGCTCGGCGGGGACTTGCGCTTGCTCAAATTGCCAACTGACCGCGCGCGGCCTCCCGTTCAGACCTATCGCGGCGCGTCTTATACGTTCAGGCTGGACCAGGAATTGACAGAGCGTCTACAGGCGACGGCGAAGGCCGAGCGGGCGACACTCTACATGATTTTGCTGGCGGCGTTTCAAGTCCTGCTTTATCGCTATACGGAGCAGGAGGAGATACTCGTCGGCTCGCTGGCGAGCGGTCGCAGCCGCGCGGAGTTCAAGAGCATCGTGGGCTACTTTGTGAACCCCTTAGTGATGCGCGCGGACCTCAAGGGCAATCCGAGCTTTAGAGAATTTCTGGGCCAGGCACGCCTGACCGTGCTGGCCGCGCTCAAACGCCAGGACTATCCCTTTCCGCTCCTCATC
>JAXDFO010000136.1:0-23017 GCA_034665545.1 Blastocatellia bacterium | reverse complement strand
GCGTATGTACTGCACATAGAGCGAGGCCGAGAATTCAGCGAAGCCCTCGCTCATCCACTGGTCGCGGTAGCCGGTCCAGCCTATGATGTGCCCCCACCATTGATGCGCAATCTCATGTGGGCCCACGTAACGCCAGAAGGTGTCGGTCCCGCCGCGCATGCCTAAGAGTTGGACGCGCTGCGTCGTGTCTATGAAAGCCGTGTAGGGCATGAAGATGAGCGTGGGCCAGGCCTGGCCGAAGAAGCCTGCGGGCTGCTGCGTCATGGCGAGGCGCGTGTAAGGGAGTTTGCCGAAGAAGACGTTATAAACGCGCGTCGCGTTCTGCGCATCGGCGAGCGCGCTCTCCGCCATCTTCGCTGTAGAGATAGAGCCGAGCGTCGTGCCCGTGTGAATGCCCGCGCTCTCGGCCCGCTCGACGGCCATCTGGACCGCCTTCAACTCGTCCGGCACTTCGTTGTTAGCATAAAACTCGACGTTGTATCCGGTCTCCTTATCCAGCACCTCTTTCTTTTTGAAGTCGCCGTAATTAAAGCCCGCCACCGCCAGTTCCGTCTGACCACTGGACCACTTGGAGACTTTCATATCTCCATCGAGCGTGTCAGGCTCTAAGGGCGCGCCCGTCCCGACGAAGATTTTGTTCTTCGGATAGTGAAACGTCATCTTGAAGATGGCGCGGTCGCCGAACTGCGTCGCGGCATTGTTCGGATACCAGGTCTCGCGCGGGAGGAGTATGAAGTTGCCGCCGCCGGAATCGCGCAGGGCGTCGCCGCCCTTGTATTGCACGGTCAGCTTATAAGCCTTGCCCGCCTCCAAAGCCTGCGGCAGTATCACGCCGAAGTCGGCGTCCTCATCCTTGCCCTCCTGTATAAAATTCAAGTCGTGCCCCTCTTCATCCTGTACCTGGCTGACGCGCAGGCTGCGATAAAGATTGAAGGGCAGGACGCGCGTGTTCGGCACGATGGCGCGAAGCGTGACGCGGTCTGTGGCGGCTATCTGCGTGCCGCGAATCGTCCCGTCAATGTCGTGATGCGTGATGTCGTAGAGCTTGTGGTCCGATGCGCCCGTGCGCTGGTTCAAGGCTCCGCCCATGTGGAAGGCGGTCCAGATGCCGCCGTCCGACTCGCCATAGCTCATGAGCATTACTTCTTCCGGTGAGACTTCGGGGATGCCCTGCGGGTCTAACTGGTAGATGAGCTTGTCATACTTGCGGCCACCTATGAAGGCCGTGAAGAAGCCCGCGTGCTGCGGCGCGTAGATGTCTTCGAGGGTGCGCAGGTCCATGTTGTAACGTATACGCTTGCGCAGCAAAGATTGGTTATCGCGGTACAGGTCGCGCGCGTGCGCGGACTGCGCTCCTGCTGTGCTCATCCGCGCGTTCTTTGCAGACTTGACTTCATCGAAAGTCACGTCCGTAAAGCGCAGGACGAGTTGCGTGAACTTTTCATCAAGCGACGGCTTCTCCGTGAAGATGGCTATACTTTTTTGCTCGGCCAGCGTCGGCGGCGTGAGCGTCACTTCGCCGTCGCCGATGAAGACCGCGCCGGTGACGCGTCCTTCGACGGGCGCGTTGAAATAGAGCTCGCCGTTGTGCAGCGTGAAGGTCGCGGCGTCTCTGCGCAAGACAAGCTCAGTGACGGTCGCATAGCTGCCGCCGAAAGCGTTCGGGCTATCGGCGTTATGACGCAGTTGCTGGTAGACCGGGTCGTTGTTGCCCGGCTTCTCGTTGGCGTTGACGGTCGTGACGGCTTCGACCGGGGCGACTTCCAGATGCACGTCCGCCGCGACGGTTTTTCCCTCCTCGACCTTGACCGCTTCCACGCGCGCATCGCTGAAGCCTTTGGCCGTCACCACCAAAGTGTAAGAGCCTGCGGCCAGACCTTCTATCTTATAACGCCCCTTCTGGTCGGTCGTCGTGATGCGCACCCCGTTGCCCGTCGCATCCATTAAGACGACGGACGCGCCGACCACGACCGCACCCTTCGGGTCTGTGACGGTCCCGCTTATCGCGCCGCCCTCGGCTGCGGACGCGCGCGCGTTGGCGAGCGGCAAGACGCCTAACGCAAAGATGAGAGCCAGACAAATCCGTGTGCAGTGTGAGAACATTTTGCGGCCTCCCTGGTTCAATGAATGAAGAGTTTTAAATGCGGACCTGATGTGCGCTCAAAATGAGGCTGACGATTTTTGACATCACGGGCGAAGCGAAATGCGCTTAAGCTCCAGGCACGCCGCATTATTCTGTTTACCTCAGCCGCGTGTCAAGTTTTAGTGAAGCGCGCGCTGAAATGCTTTGCCCCGAATTGACACCCATAATCGGAAGAGCGACTGAACAACATGAAAACTTGGTTTGTCCCGCCCTTAATCTCCTCAGTCTCCGGACGCCCAAGCGATTATTTTCATAACAGGCCGTTGCGCCAGACCCGGGCCCGTGCGCCCTCACGCAATGATGCCGCAACAAGGAGATTCCGATGAAAAATTTTCCGCGTGAACTAAGGCATGGCATGGGAGCCACGATGATTCTTGACCTCACGCATCTTTTACTGTCCTTCAAAGAAGCGGAGCCGCGTGCGGAGGTCGAAAGGCTCTTGAAGGGCGTCGGCCTCGGCTTAGAGAGCGGTGATGAGAAGCAACGGCTCAACACTTCATCTCGTCCCATGCAGGTCATCAATCATACTGATCGCAGGTTCTGGGTCCGCACGGAAGGGGGCCGCACGATAGACGACGAGTTTTTCGCCGCCATCGAAGGGGCATTGAGAGAGAGGGTGAATTGGATCGGGCCTGTCTACAGATTGCCCGGCGTGGCGGGCCTCGGCGGGCTTCTGTGCCCGCTCCCCAACGTCCTGATTATCAAGCCCTTGAGCCAGCACGATGCGGACGCCGAAGGCCAGTGGTTGAATAAGTTGGACCAGTGGGGCTTGCATGAAGACTCCGAAAAATCCAGATACCTGGGCGGCTATCGCTACTATCGCATCAGCAACCCGGAACAGCAGACCGCGTATCAACTGCAAGCCCTCCTGCTTGAGCAAGCGAGAAGACTGGTCCAGGAAGCGCGTTTTGAAAACATGCCTATCCTCGTTCCGACGACGGTCGCGCCAAACGACCCGCTCTTCGCGCAACAATGGGACATGACGCAGATTCAAGCGGGTGGTCCGGGAATAACCGGCTGGGATATTTCGACGGGCGTCGCTGGCGTCACGGTCTGCGTCCTTGATACGGGCTGCGATTTGACACACCCCGACCTGCGATTCTCAACCCCCGGCATTAACCTCGGCACGATGATGCCGGATGGAAGACCCACCGGAGACCACGGCACGGCCTGCGCCGGGATTGTCGCCGCCAGATTCAACAACGCGCTCGGCCCTGCGGGTGTGGCCGGTAACTGCCAGGTCATGCCGGTGGCTTTTCAAAACTGGACGGACGTGGAGTGCGCGGCTGGCATCAACTTCGCCGCGAACAACGGCGCGCGAGTCATCAGCATGAGCTTCGGCGTCTATGCGCCGGGCGACGGGAGCGGTCCGACCGGATGGGACTTCACCATCATAGACCCGGCCATCGTTCACGCCGTCAACGATAGAGGATGCGTGCTCTGCGCCGCCACAGGCAATGAAAACTTCGCCGCGCATAATCGTTATCCCTCGCGTCATCCTCTGGTCATCGCGTGCGGGGCATCTGACCGGATAGACAATCGCAAATCTCCGGCCAGCCCGGATGGCGAGGGCTGGGGTTCAAATTTCGGTGTTGACAATCATGCGGGTCGAACGACGGGCGTTGCGGTCGTCGCTCCGGGGGTTCAGATTCCGACGACTGACCGCCAGGGAGTTGACGGCTATAACACTGCGGCGGGCGTCGCGGGCAACTATGACATGACCTTTAACGGGACTTCGTCGGCGACGCCGCACGTCGCCGGAATGGCCGGTGTGATTCGCAGTCTCTACCCCGCGCTGACCAACGTTCAGGTCCGCAACATCATAGAGCGGACGGCGCAGAAGGTTGGCGTCACGGCTTACGCGGAGGCCGCAGGATTTCCTAACGGCACGCGCAATCAACAGATGGGCTATGGCCGCATCAATCTCTTTCGCGCGCTGGATTTTTCCGAGGTCATGATTAGAGACTGGCCGGGCGATACGGGCCTCGAACCGTCCAATCCGGCGGGCGGCGATTTCTGGGACTTCTCCGATATTGTAGTGCGTATCACGGACGACAATGTTTTTGTTCCGAGCAATCCGGCTCAATCCAGCAACGTCGAGCGCGGGCAGACCAACTACATTTACATACGCGTGACGAACAACGGCCCTCGCGCCGCGCGTAACGTCATCGTCAACGCGCGCATCACGCCTTACGTCGGTTTAGAGTTTGTCTATCCAACAGACTGGACGGCCAATGATGCCACGCACGTCAGGCCAACATCCGTCACGGCTAACTTCGCCACGATTCCATCCGGCGGCTCCGTGATAGCCAAGTTCACAATCTCCGCCGCGCAGACCAACGACCTGTGGGGATGGATAAGCAGCCATCCCTGGCATCCCTGCCTGCTCGCTTCCGTCAATTCAGACAACGACTACGCGTTTGCCACCGCCAACCTGACCGGCGGCAGCATCACGCCGCGACGCAACAACCTGGCCCAACGCAATCTCAGCGTGATTGACGTGCTGGCTTCCGCGACTATCAGGTTTCCATTCATCGCGGGAAACCTTCTTAACAAAGAACGCTCGATGGACATCCTCGTAGACCGCAGCCGCCTTCCACAAGGGATGCCGCTCCTGCTCACGCTGGATGATGACACGCTCGCGTTTCCGCTCGTTGACCTGACGCCGCCCGACGTTGTCGAACCCTCCTGCGGTGATAGCGGTATGGTCTTTCTCGAAAGCGCCAGGGTCGCGGCGAAGTTCGGCTGTTGTCAGGGCGTGTTGACGCTGGTCAAGGGGTCGCGTTTTGATTGCCTGCCCGATAGCAAAATCGGCAAGGTCAGCGTCAAAGGCGGCGAGGTCATCATTCGTGACGGCAAACGATTCGCGGAGATACGAGAGCAGATCGCCATCGTCACGATGGAGAAACAGCCGACGCAAATCTACCCGCTCGCCTTGCAGACGACTATCCCCGCGAACGCGGGCGCAGGAGAGGAGTACATGATTAAGGTCGCGCAGCGTAACCAGAAGGAAGAGACGGTCGGAGGCGCGACGGTCGTCTACTATGTCAAGTGACGAGCAGTGACGATAGCTCTTCATCGGGCCTTTGAGTGAAGCTTACAGCTTCACTCAAAGGCCCGATGAAGTTTTGAGCGGGCGCAGTTTACTTGTTCAGCACCAGCAGGGTGAATGAGCCCGGGATGATGCTGGGGCGCGGGCGCGGACGGTCTGCCGTGGGCGCGGGCGGTGGCCCAAACTCTGCCGAGACGACGAAGACGCTGTGGGTCTTGGGGTCAAGCGTCATCGTGCGCGCGCCCTTCTGCGTGGGCACGTTCTCCATCACGCTGAACTTTTCAGGCGACTCTTCGCGCACGACCGTCAGCGTCCCTTCACCGTTAGAGCTAAAGGCGAGGCCGGTCTCCGCATCGAAGCCGGTGGCGTCCACCCCGTCTCCGATAGGCAGGCTCGTGATGACCTTCCCGTTATCCGCGCTCATCACGATCATCAACTTGTTGGCGCAGCCGACGAAGAGCCTTCGATGCTTGCGGTCCAACGCCAGCCCGGTCGGTTCTTCGCCCGGCGCGAGCGGCCAGCGCGCGACGACCGAGAGCTTGCGCGGGTCCAACTCCAAGACCTCGCTCTTATCCTCAAGGTTGGCGAAGATGTGCCCGCTCTCGTCCGAGACGGCGAACTCCGGGCGGCCACCGAGGGCAATCGTCCCCGCGACCGTCTCCGTCTGCGGGTCAATGGCCGTCGCGTCCTTGCTCGCGCCGTTGAAGGTAAAGACGCGCTTCGACGCGGCATCGTACATGATGGCGTCCGGGTTCTTCCCGACCGGCACTTGCTTTAAGACCTTGAGCGTTTTGAGGTCGAAGATGGTGACGGTCGAATCGCGCCCGTTGCTGGTAAAGCCCTTGTTCAACTCAGGGACTACCGCGATACCATGCACGCCCGCCGTGCCCGGAATATCTCCGACCAGCGCGCCCGAATCCGCGTCCACCACCATCACATGAGTCGAGCGAGAGATGTACAGGCGACGCGCCTTCGCGTCTATCGTGAGATAGTCCCACCCGCCATCGCCGCCGAGCTTGTATTGCTTGACCACATGATAGCCCGGCCCGTGTTGAGCCTGGACCATGAGAGGCGTGCTATTAAAAATGAGAAGCAAGCAGACTGTGAAACCGAACCAACTTAATAATCGCATGAGTGACCTCCGTAAGAGACAAGTGTTCTACTTTGCCCGTTCGCTGCTCAACATCGCGTAGACCGTTGGCGTGACGACGAGCGAGAGAAGGAGCGCAAAAGTTAAGCCGCCCGTGACGGCGATGGCGAGCGGCTGCAAGAGTTCCGCGCCCGACCCTAACGCGAGCGCGAGCGGCAGCATTCCCAGGATCGCCGCCAGGCTGGTCATCAGGACCGGACGAAAGCGCCTGCGTCCCGAACGCAGCAACGCCTCGCGCAGAGTGTCTCCCGCCGCCAGGTGTTCTTCAACGGCGTCGAGCATCAGGATACCGTTCTTGGCGACGATGCCGACGACCATAATCATCCCCATGAAGGAGACTACGTTAAGCGTCGTTCCCGTGATGAAGAGTCCGAGCAGCACGCCGCCGAGCGCGAGCACGGCCCCCGCGACAATCGAGACCGGATGCGCGAACGAACGAAACTCTATCAACAAAGTGATGAAGACGAGCACGACCGCGAGACAGAGCGAGAGGGCCAGTTCACGAAAGCTTGCCTGCTGCTCGCTATACAGCCCGCCGTACTCAATCGTCATGCCCGGCGGCAGCTTGACCGTCTTCGCCAAATCCGCCTTGATAGCGTTGATGGCCGTACCCAGATCGCTCCCCGAAAGCCGCGCCGTGACCGCGACCGACTGCCTCAACCCGTCGCGCACGACCTCCGTCTGCCCCTTGTCATAACTCACGTCCGCGACCTGGTCCAGGCGAAAGAGCGTGCCCGAAGATGAGCGCACTTGCAGGGCGCGCAGGGTATCCAGAGAGGCGCGCGCCGACTGCGGAAAGATGACGCGCACGTTGATGAGCCGCCCGCCCTGCAAGATAGAAGAGGCCACGTCGCCCGACATGGCCGTGGTCACGGTGTTGGCGATATCGGTCGCCGTGACGCCGAAACGCGCGGCGCGTTGCGGGTCCACGTTGAAGGTGATGGCGGGGCCGCTCACGACCACACCGTTGAAGGTATCAACGACGCCCGGAACCTTCTGTATGGCCGTTTCGATTTCGCTCGCCTTCGCATGCAGCGCCGCCGTGTCCTCGCTAAAGAGCTTGATTTCAATCGGCTCAGGCGAGCTTATCAAATCGCCTATGAGGTCCGAGAGGATGCCCACGAACTCAGGGCGCAGCATCGGCTCCGCCGTCAAAATTTTCGTGCGCAGTTCGTCCGTTACTTCGACGGTCGAGCGCGAACGGACATCCTTCAGCTTGACCAGAAAATCGCCCGTGTTCGGTTCCGTGATTGAAAGTCCGAGTTGCAACCCCGTGCGCCTCGAATAGCTCTCGACCTCCGGCGTCTCCTTGAGCAACGCTTCGACATGCTTCAGCATACGATCCGTCTCGGCCAGAGACGCACCCGCAGGCGCGGTGTAATCAAGAACGAATGCGCCCTCATCAAACTCCGGCAAAAACTCGGAACCTAGCTGGCGATAGATAACATAAGAGCCGACGAGGACCAGCAACGCGACCACTACAATCAGCCAGCGATTATCCAGGGCCACGCCGAGCAACCACTCGTAACGCCCGATAATCGCCCGCATCACAGCCCCCTGCTCCAACTCCTCCTCATGCTCTACGGCGTCGGCTTCGGAGAGCGGTTCGTTAGCATTCCTCTCATCATCAACCTCATCTTCTCCCGCGCCCGCGCGCCGCTTCACCTTGACGAATTTTTCCGCGAGCACGGGCGTGAACGAGAGCGCGAGCACGAGCGAGGTCAGCAGCGCCACGGCCATCGTCAAAGCGAGCGAGCGAAAGAAGACGCCCGTCACGCCCGTCAATAAGGTGAGCGGGAGAAAGACTACGACCGGCGTGATGGTCGAGCCGATGATGGGCACTGTGATTTCCGAGACCGCCAGTTGCACGGCCTCGCGCCTGGACTGCCCGCGTGCCAGGTGCGTGTAGATATTCTCGACGACGACAATCGCATCGTCTATCACCAGCCCTATCGCCGCCGCGACGCCTCCCAGCGTCATCAGGTCGAAGCTCAGGCCGACGAGCCACATCGCCAGGAACGTGACCAGCACCGTCACCGGAATGACCATGATAGCGACGACCGTCGTGCCCCAGTTGCGCAGGAACGCATAGAGGATGATGACGGATAGCAGCAGCCCTATGAGAATAGAATCGCGCACCGAATTCATGGACTCGCGCACCAGCAGCGACTGGTCATAGAAGGGCGCGACGCTGACATCCTTCGGAAGCTGCGCGCGCATCGCGGCGAGTTCAGCTTTAACTTCGTCAACGACCGTCACGGTGTTGGCATCCGGCTGGCGCGTGACGTTCAAGAGCACCGCCGGATGACCGTCCGCCGTCACGATGGTGTACTGCGGCTCGACGCCCGCGCCGACCGTCGCCACGTCGGAGAGCGTGACGGGCGCATCGTTGACAGTAGCAACGATGATATTGTTCAACTGCTCGACGCTCACCGCCTGCCCGCTCACGAGCGTGAGTTCGAGTTGATGATTCTCTTCTACCAGACCGGGCGAGGCGATGATGTTCGTATTGCGCACGGCATCCGTGACTTGCTGCACGGAGACGTTGTGCGCCGTCAACCTCTCAGGGTCAATCTGCACATGATACTCGCGCGTCTGTCCGCCTGCGACTGCCACCCCGGCCACGCCCGGAAGGCGCGCGAGCCTCGGCCTGATAGTGTTGTTGGCGAGGTCGCGCAGGGATGCGGGATCGCGCCCGTCCGACGTGAGGCTGTAACCCGCGACGGGAAAGACCGCGAAGGTCAGACGGTCCACGCGACGAATCGCGGCGGTCGGCGGCAGCGTCGAAGAGAGTTGAGAAAGGCGAGCCTGGACCAGTTGCAGAGACTGGAGTATGTCCACGTTCCAGTCGAAGAAAAGATTGACCTCGGTCGCGCCGCGCGCCGTGTTCGAGCGAATGCGCGTCACGCCGGGGATGCCGTTCATGGCTTCCTCTATGGGCCGCGTGACGGAGACGAGAGTTTGCGCGGCGGGCACAACCCCGTTGTCAACGATGATGACGATGCGCGGAAAATTGGTCTGCGGAAAGATGGCGATGGGCAGATGCCAGGCGGCGTACAGCCCTGCGGCGCAGAGCAGCGCGACGATAACAATCACCGCGCGCGATTGCTGCGAGACGAGGCGCGCGATTCTCAAGGCTCGTCTCCCTTCTTCGACGAGTCGCCGGACGCGCCCTCCGCACCTTGACCGGCTTCGGTCGCTTCGACCTTCGTCCCGTCTTCCAGCGCGTAGTTGCCTTCGATAACGATGGTCTCGCCGCCCTGCAAGCCTTCCGTAATCTCCATGCGGTCGCTCGTGCGAATGCCGACCGTGACCTTCATCTCGTGCGCGACAGAGGCCGCGTCAACAATCATCACAGTGCCCTCGTCCGCATTGGTCGCGTCCAGCGTGACGGCTGAAGCGGGCACGACGATGGCATCACTTGTCTCTTCAGTATTGATGATGACCTGCGCCGCGCCGTTGGCGCGCAATCGGCCCGCCCCGTTTCCGAGCGTGACCCAGACCTCGACCGTGCGATTCGTAGGGTCGCTCGCGCGGCTGATTAAAGATATCTGCCCGGCCATCTGCTCGCCCTCGATGTCGGTCGGAATCACCTTCGCCGTCTGCCCGACCTTGAGCCTGGCGGCAACGGTGTCCGAGAACGGAGCCTTGACGGTGACTTCGCTGATGTCAGCGATGTTGACCAGCTTGCCGCCGCTCGAAGCGAACTCGCCCTCGAACTGAAACTGGTCCGTGACGACGCCCGTGATGGGCGCGCGAATCGTCGCATAACTGAGTTGGGCGTCGAGCGTGGCGACGTGCTGCTGCGCCTGTTCGACGCGCGCGGCGGCCAGCGCGCGGTCGTTCGGGTTGAGCGCGCGGGCGCGCAAAGCGACGGTCTGTTCGGCGAGTCGCAAATCGTCTTCGGCGGTGGTCAGCGCAAGCTGCGAGGCTTCGAGTTCTTTCTGTGAAATGCCGCCCTGGTTGAAGAGGGTCTGTCGGCGCACGAAAGTATTGCGCGCGTTGGCGACGTTGGCCCGCGCGTCTCTTAGAGCCTTTTCATCCTGCGCGTTGGTTTGCGGAATCGTCCCTGTCGTCACGCTCCTGGCATTGGCCTGCGCTTCGTTGAGAGCGGCGACGGCTTCGTTGCGTTGTGCCTGAAGGTCGCGCGATTCGAGCACGGCGATAACCTCGCCCGCGCGCACGACGCGATTCTTGAGAAGCGGCATCTGCTTAATCTGCGCGCTAATCTTTGCGCCGACGGTGGCCTGTTCGCGCGGGAAGACAGTGCCGAGCGCGTTGACCTGAGCGGCTATCGGCTGCCGCTCGGCCTTCGCCACGCGCACGCTCACGACGGGCGTCGGCTCCGTATCGCTCGCCGCCGCAGATGCCTGCCGCGAACGTCGCCACAGGAGTGCCGCGATGATGAGCAGGACCAAGACTACAACGGTGAGGATGATGAGAGAACGCCTGTCTCTCATGAACGACGGGCTTGAGCGAGTCCGCCGCACGACTCGCTCATCCTGATGGACGCCATGCTCATCCGTGTAGACAGTCTCTTTCGTATAGACGCCCTCTTCATCTATAAGCTGCGGGTCTACATGCTCCGGCTCGTTTGGTAAAGGGTCTCTCTCGTCTCGCTCTTTCATCGTCCTGCCGCCTGTAAGAGACGGGCGCGCGCCGTCTGGTAATCGAAGATGGCTTGATAGAGCGCGAAGCGTTGCGCGGCGAGAGTGGTTTGCGCGTCGGTCACTTCGATAATCGAAGCCTCGCCCGCGCGATAACGCGCGATGGATGCGCTCAGGTTACTCTCGGCCTGGGCGATGCCTGTGCCCGCGAGCCTGATGCGCGCGGCGGCTGAGAGGGCCGCAGTGCGCGCCGCGTAGAACTGCTGGTAAAAGCCGCGCAAGGCTTGCGTGCGCTGCGACTCCGCGACCTGCGCTCTCAAACGCGCCTGTCGCTCGCGGCTCTTGCTCGCGCCGAAGTCGAAGATGGGAACGCTGACGTTGACAGCCGCCGAAACTCCCGTGTGCTCTTTGAGACGCGCGGGCCTCAGAGAATCCGTGTCGAAGCCGCCGTTGATGGTGTAGGAGACTTGCGGAAGTCTCTCGATGCGCGCGAGCCGTATCTCCTGCTCGGCGGCGCGACGCTCGGCCTCGAACTGCGCGAACTCCGGCCTTTGCGAGATGGTGTCGGTAGCAATCCTCTCAACATCGTTATCAACTGGAATGCCCGTCGAGAGGTCCGTGGTCGCAATCGGCGTCCCGAAGTCGTAGCCGACCAGCACGCGCAGGGCGTCCGCCGTCAACGCCTCGTCCGCGCGCGCGCTTTCCAGTTCGTTGCGTCGCTGCGTCGTCTGCAACTGCGCCCTTGTCAGGTCAACCGGCGCGACCTCGCCCGCGCTCAAGAGCAAGCCTGTGTTTCTCTCGAACTCTTCAGCCGCCGCCAGATTCAGTTCGGCGGAACGCCTGCGCGCTGCTGCCAGGGCGAGACCGTAATAAGCTTCGACGGTCGCCTGCGCGAGCGCGCGACGCGCGACCATCGTTCCGGCCCGCGCCGCTTCGAGCAGCGCGCGATTGCGTTGCAGCGTCGCGCGCAATTTTCCGGCGATGTCTATCTCGCCCGTGATGCTCAAGAGAGCCTGGTATTCGCCGATGGCGTTGTTGGCTATAAAACTCTGCACGCGCGGCTGACCGCTCGGCGTCCCAAGCGCGGGCGAAGTGTAGATGTAATCGAGCGGAGCCGTGATGCGCGGCAAGAATGCTGCCTGCGCCTGCTTCACATCTTCGGCGGCGATGCGCTCATTCAAACCCGCCTGCTGAAAAGCAGATGCCTGCCCGGAAGCCAAACGCAACGCTTCATCAAGCGAGAGAATGTTGGCCGCCGGAGCGTTAGACTGCGTTGCCGCCGCTAAAGGAACGGAAGATGAAGGCGCGGCGGATGACGGCGCGGCGGATGACGGCGAAGACGAAGGCGTTGAAGTGGTCGTCGGCGTCGAAGAGGGAGACGGCGCGGGCGATGTTGTTGATTGAGGGAGCGGGGGCAACGGACTCGCTTGTGGAGTCGGGCGCGGCGTGGGAGTAGGCTGCGGCGTCTGCGGCGCAGGTCTAGCGGATGGCGCGGGTTTAGCGGGCGTCTGTTGTGTGGAAGACGGCTGCTGGCCGCAGACGCCGCTCGCCTGAGTGAGCGATAGCGCGACTGTTAAGATGGTCCAAGCTAAACGGGTGTGGATGGGCATGTCCGGTCCTGAGCGATTACGGTTTGTGCTTCTCCTTGCTCTCCTTACGCTTCTCTGCGGCCTCCTGCTTCTTATTCTCGTGCTCGACGCGCACGACCTTGCCCGTGATGGCGCTGACCTGAACTTCATCAATCGTGCCCTTCGAGTTGCGTATATCGAACGAGTAGACGAGCTTTCCGTGCTCGCGTTCTAACTCGCCGCTCTCGACCGTGCCCGGCGCGCGCTTGAGCGCAATCTCCCGCGCCTGGTCCATATTTATCTTCGCCTCACGCTTGAGCCGCTCCTGCTCCTGCGTCTCCTTATTCTCCTGCAAGCTCTTCGGCGCGGCTGTTGCCAGCGATGCCCCCGCCGTCAAGACCGCCATCGTCATTACCAACAATGTCATGTATCGTTTCATTATCTTCTCCTTCTTCTTCATCCGAAATCTAACATATCGCCAGCCGTCATTAGTCAGGAACTCGCTACGGCTCATTTATGTGGCGTGTAGACACTTTACATTAAAGAAGATGACAGGAAGATTACGGGCCGCTGATGTCAAATTCATCATGGATTATTCAGAAGATTGCGTTGGGGCCGGGAGGGTGATGATAAAGATGCTGCCGTGCTGGTCGGAGCGGTCTAGGCGGATACGCCCGCCGTGGGTTTCGGCTATCCAGGAAGCGATGGAGAGGCCGAGGCCCGCGCCGCCGCTTCCGCCCGTCTCGATGTTGCGAGAGCGCGCGGTGTCGGCTCGGTAAAAACGCTCGAAGATGTGTGGCTGCGCTTCCGTGGAGATGCCCTGGCCCGTGTCGCTGATGCTCAAGGCATAATCGCCAGCATTCCTCTCAAGCTCTACGCGAATCTGGCCGCCCGCCGGTGTGTACTTGATGGCGTTGTCCAGCAGGTTAAGGACCATTCGCCGGATTAAGCCTTCGTCACCGCGAAAGAGAAGCTCGCCGCCGTTCTGCCGGTAGTAAAGCTCAAGCCCGCGTTGCGAGGCCAGTGAGCGAACGGCGCGCACGCACTCGCCTATCGTTTCATCAAGATAGAAGTTGACGGAAGCGATTTCGTACTGCCCCGCATCCGCGCGCGTCAACATGAAAAGGTCTTCGACGATACGCGTCAAACGTCTTCCCTCGTCATGCACGATGGCGAGCGATTCGCGGTACTCCTCTTCGGTTCTCTCCTGCTTCGAGAGCGCGACCTCCGATTCGCCGCAGACGATGGCGACGGGCGTGCGCAACTCGTGCGAGGCGTCGGCCACAAAACGACGCTGCTGCTCGAATGATAAATCCAGGCGCGCGAGAAGGTCGTTGAAGATGCGCGCCAGGCGACCGAGTTCGTTGCGCGAGTGAGAGACGGGGAGCCGCTCGTTCAGGTTGGACGCGCCGATGCGAGCGGCCCTGTCGCCCATCTCTATGACGGGCGCGAGGCTCTTGCGCGCCAGAAAATAACCGCCGAGGCTGGCGACCAGAAGCGCCAGAGGGACCGCGACGTAGAAGGCGCGACGCGCCCCCTCAAGAGATTCCTCCTGCTCTTCGAGCGATTGAGCGATGATGACAGTATAGCTCTTATCCTTGCTCTTGACCGGCGCGGCGTAGGCGCGCACCCCCTTGAACGAATCATCGTAAATCGCGTTTGCGCCTCCGGCCTGCATCGCTGATTTTATGAGCCCGGACAGATGACGCGACAACGATTCGGGGTTGGGCCAACGCCCCTTTGGCCCGCGCGCGTGGGCGGGCGGGTCCGAGACGGCGATGACAGTTCCGCTATCGTCGCTGACGATGGCTTGCCTGTCTTTGAATTGAAAGTCGCGTGTGACCTCCTTCGCGGCATTCTCGCTTGAGAGGTCTTCATCGTTTGATTCCGCGCCGAAGTTGGAGATGAGTGAGTTGGCTGTGTCTGCGAGCGACTGGTCCGTGCGCGCGCGCGCGGCGCGGGCCAGGTAGGTGTAAGTGGCGAAGGCGAAGATGAGCAGCACGAGCGCGAGCACGCCCGTGTACCAGAGGGTCAGTTGGGCGCGCATAGAATCAAACATCGTCGCCCTGCGTCTCTTCGGGCGCGGCCAGCAGGTAGCCTTCGCCGCGCCTGGTATGTATGAGCGGCGTGGAAAAACCGTCGTCTATCTTGCGCCGTAGCCGGTTGATGTTGACATCAATGAGATTCGAGAGCGGGTCGAAGTTTTCATCCCAGACATGCTCGGCGATTTCCGCGCGGCTGAGGACGCGCCCGCGCTCGCGCGCGAAGTATTCGAGCAGCGCATACTCTTTGGCCGTCAGTTCTATCCGGCGGCCCGCGCGCGTGACCCTGTGCGCGCGCATGTCAATGATGAGGTCTGCGATGTTGATGGTCGCGGGGAGGACGACGTGGCCGCGCCGCAAGAGGGCGCGCAGGCGGGCCAGCAGTTCGGCCACTTCAAAAGGCTTGGTGAGATAATCGTCCGCGCCCGTATCCAGCCCCTTGATGCGGTCCTGCAAGGCATCGCGCGCCGTCAACATAATCACGGGCACGTGAGAGCCGCGCGCGCGTATCTCGCGGCAGACTTCAAACCCGTCGCGCCCATGAATCATGACATCGAGAATGACCGCGTCGTAGTCGTTGATGAACGCCTTGTAAAGCGCGTCTTCGCCGTCGGCTGTCACGTCCACCGCATATGTCTGCTCGCGCAAGCCCTGCGAAACGAAACGGGCGATGCGCGCATCATCCTCTACGAGTAGTATTCTCATTTAAGCTGGCGGCGGCCTGCGCGATGGCGTCAATCAGTTCGCCAGGCTCGACCGGCTTCGAGACGTGATTATCATAGCCCGCCGCGAGCGCGCGCTGGCGGTCGTCTTCCGTCGCATAGGCGGTCAAAGCGATGGCCGGAACTGTGCCGCCCTCTTCCGGCGCGAGCGACCTCACGCGATTGATGAGCATGAACCCGTCCTCGCCCGGCATCCCTATGTCGGAGATGAGCACGTCCGGCTTCGCCTCCTTGAGCGATTCCATCGCATCACTCGCCGAAGCGGCGGTCACGGCCTTTGCTCCGGCTTCCCTCAGCACCATCGAGACCAGTTCGCGCGCATCCTCATGGTCATCAACGACGAGGACGCGCAAGCCATCCAGAGGAGACGCGGCGAGAGGCTGCGTCTCGCTCGCAGGTTGCTCGTTGACGCCATGCTCAAGGGCGCGCTCGCTCACGGCTGTGACAGGCAGATTCACGTAGAAGGTAGAACCCTTCTGCTCTCCATCGCTCTTGACGGAGACGGTTCCGCCGTGTTGCTCGACGAGATGACGGACGATAGCCAGTCCGAGACCGAGGCCGCCGTGAGTTCTGGTGGTCGAGCCGTCGGCCTGTCGAAACCGCTCGAAGACGTGCGGCAGAAAATCCCGCGAGATGCCCTGCCCGGTATCGCTCACCATGAGGCGCGCGTCCGAGCCGTCGCGCCCTAGTTTGACGCGGACGCTGCCGCCCTTCGGCGTGAATTTGATGGCGTTGGAGAGAAGATTCCAGATGACCTGCTGCAAGCGGTCAGGGTCGCCCCGAACGAGGTCCGTTGCGGTCTCGAATTCGACGGAGAGTTCGATGGACTTGGCCTCAGCAGCCTGCTGCACTGACTCGACCGCCGCCTCGATGAGCGGAATCAATTTCACCGGCCTGACTTCCAGATGGAGCTTGCCTGTGATGATGCGCGAAACGTCCAGCAGGTCTTGAATGAGTTGGTTCTGGGCCTCTGCGTTGCGCTCTATGATGTGGATTCCGTGTTGCACCGTCTCCTCATCCATCTTCAGGCGGCGCAGCATTCTGGCCCAGCCGAGGACAGCCGTTAGAGGCGTGCGCAACTCGTGCGAAAGCGTGGCGAGGAAAACATCCTTCGCGCGGTTGGCCGCTTCGGCCTGCGCCCGCGAAGCCTCCGCCTGTCGCTGCGCGGCGACGGCCTCTTCGAGCAGTTGCGAACGCTCTTCGCGCGCGCGTTGCTCTTCGGCCAGGTGTTCCCTTACCTGATACTGCCGCCTGCGCGCGCACAGGGCGGAGCGGGTCGCGCTGACCAGAGTGATGACGCGCGTGGGCCGCTCTATGAGCGTCATGTTGCTGACCTCGCTGAGAGCCTGGAGCGTTCCCAGATTGGAAGGCGTGACGCCGCCACCCGTCAAGATTAAGAGTGGAAAGTCTGACCACTGCGGCTGCTCTGCGAGAGCCTGGACCAGGCATCGCATGGCTTCGGGCGTCAGAGCCTCTTCGGAAATGAGGGCCGCGCCCGCACCCACAGAGAGTTTCCCGCAAAGCTCGCTCATCCCGTCGCACGTCTCCGCGAGCATTCCACCTTCGGCCAGATACCTGCTCGTCATGGAGGCGTCGCGGCCCGTCGGCGCGAGCAGCAGCACGCGTTCATCCGGGTTGAGTTGGTCAGCCTCTTTCATCGTCCTCCCTTGAGGCAAGACTTCTCTTGCCCGTGTAGGTCGGAACGCCCGTCAGGACGCCGTGAAAATCGCTTAACGGTTCGCCGACTTCTATGCCCCTGGATGAGAGCCGCAGTTCGCGTATCGTGTCCTCGTGATAACCCGACCGCTTCTTGACGACGGAGATGGCGCGACGCACCGCGCCCGCCGCTTCAAAGTAGCGCAGCATTATCACAGTGTCGGCCAGATAGCTCACGTCCACGGGCGACGCCATCCCGTTTCCCACCAGACCATGCTGGGCCATCACGACCAGCGTCACCACTCCCTGCTGGTTGAGATAGGTCAACAGTTCGTGCATCTGTATCGTCAGGTGACGCTCATCCGGCATCGCTTGCAGATAGCCGTTGAGACTATCAATGATAACAAGGCGCGCGCCATCGCGTTCGACAGAGCGGCGCACGTAGTAGGCGAACTCGCCGGGCGACAACTCCGCCGGGTCCACCTGCTGGACCTTGATGCGCCCGGCATCCACTTCGCCGCGCAAGTCGTTGCCCAGCCCTGCCGAGCGCGCCAGATGTATGTTGATGCCCTCGTCGAAGATGAAGGCGGCGGCCAACTCCCCGCGCCTCGCGGCGGCAGAGGCGAACTGCGCCGCGATGGAAGATTTGCCGGAACCCGCCGGACCCATGATGAGCGTGCTCGTTCCTCTATCAAGACCGCCGCCGAGCAAGGCGTCCAGGGCCGCAACGTCGCAGGAGACGGACTCGTGCTCGAAGTCTTGACGATGCTCCGCCGCGACCAGTCGCGGGTACACGTCAAGGCCGCCGGTCTTGATAACAAAATCGTGATAGCCGCCACGATAGCGGCTGCCGCGCAGTTTGATAATGCGCAGGCGACGCCGCTCGGCCCCGTACTCAGGCGCAAGCTGTTCGAGCATCAGAACGCCGTGAGCGATTGATTGCACTTGCAGGTCGGCATGCGTGGAAGTCCTGTCGTCGAGCAGCAGGACCGTACATTGCCGCCCGGCGAAGAACTGTTTCAATGCCAGAATCTGCCGCCGGTAGCGAAGCGGGTCGCGCGCCAGCAGCCGCATCTCCGAGAGCGAGTCGAAGACCACGCGGCGCGGCTTGATGCGCTCCACCTCTTCTATAATCGCCCGCGTCGTGTCGCCCAGTTCCACCTCCGACGGGTGAAAGATGGTGTACTGCGTGTCCGCCTTCAAACTCTCTTCGGCGGGAATCAACTCGTAGATATTGACGCCGTCCAGAGACCACCCGTGCGACTCGGCCACGGCGGTCAGTTCTTCCTTCGTTTCCGAGAGCGTGACATAGAGAACGGCCTCGCCCTGCGCCGCGCCTTCGAGCAGGAACTTCAAAGCGAGCGTCGTTTTCCCTGTGCCCGGATCGCCCTCCACCAGATAGAGACGGTCTGCCGGGAAGCCACCATGCAAGACAGTATCCAGGCCCTCATTGCCGGTAGCCATCCGGCTCTCGCTCTTCTCTGCCTCTTGAGAATTCTGCGGGGAATTCTTTTTCTTCATCTGTTGTCCTATGCGGATATCTAAGTGTTAAAACGCCCTTACTCGCCGAGAGCATGCTGGAATAATCACTCTCTCTTAAGTCAAGTAAAACCCAACCGCATATTTTCGTCAAATAAGTTAAGAAACGATGTCGGGAAATCCAGGCGGGCGGCGCGGCGGGGGCTTTGCAGATTTTTCTAAGCGCCGGGGTCGAAGCGGTAGCCGATCCAGGGTTCCGTGAGGATGTATTGCGGCGCGGCTGGCTCTGGCTCAATCTTCTTGCGGAGTTGGCCCACGAAGACGCGCAGGTACTCCGTCTGTTCCACGCTCTCGCCGCCCCAGACGGCCATCAGCAGGGTGCGGTGCGTGAGGACTTTGCCGGGATGGCTGACGAGGTAAACCATCAGGTCGTATTCCTTCGGCGTGAGGTGAACTTCGCGTTCGCGCACGGAGACGCTGCGGTCCTCCAGGTCAATGCGAAAGTCTCCGACTTCGAGGACGGGCGAGACGGCCTCGCCCGGCTTCGTCGCGGGGGCACGCCTGAGCGCGGCGCGTATGCGCGCCAGCAGTTCATCCATCCCGAAGGGCTTCGTCACATAATCATCCGCGCCCGCGTCCAGCGCCTGGACTTTCGTTCTCTCCTCGCCTCTCACGGAAAGCACTATGATAGGGAGTTGAGAGATGGCGCGCAGGTTCCGACAGAGTTCGAGGCCGTCCATGTTCGGCATGGAGAGGTCCGTCACAACAAGGTCCGGCGACCAGTCGCCGAAGGTTTGAAGCGCGGACTCGCCGTCGTAAGCAACATGCACGTCGTAGCCATGAGTGGTCAGGCTGCGACGCAGCACGCGCGTAATCTGCGGCTCGTCATCAACGATCAGAATGCGCTGCTGGTCCTTCATCTTGTGCCTTACCCGATTCCAGATTGAGCCGTGTTGGGCCTTCGTCATCCTCACCCATCGGGAGCGTCAGCACGACGCGGCTGCCCGTATCAAGAGCATCATTGCCAGGAGCATCGCTTTGCATAGCATTGCTCGCATCTTCAATCCAGATGCTTCCGCCGTGAGCTTCGACGATGCCTCTGGCGATTGCCAGGCCCATCCCCGTTCCAGATGGTTGGTGCGTGCTCGAATCGCCATCCCTCATCGCGCGAAAGAATTTATCGAAGACTCGCTCGCGCAATTCAAGAGGGATGCCGCGCCCCTGGTCCTCAACGCTCAGTTGGATGGTCTGTTGACGCTCGCGCCGCGCGCGGACCTTTATCTTCGTGCCCGGCTTTGAATATTTCGCGGCGTTGTCAACCAAAGTGTAGACGACCTCCGCGACGGCCCGCGCATCCACGCACGCGGTCGGCAACTCTTCATCGAGCGAGACCTCAACCTTGTGCGCGCGCGTGAGCGGCGCGGCGCGTTCAAGGGCCGTCGTGATAATCTCTTCGATTGAACCCCAGCGTCTGCGAAGGTGCATCTCTCCCGCTTCTATGCGGGCCAGTTCGACTAAGCCTTCTATGAAATGGTTGAGGCGGTCAGTCTCTTCGTCTATCACTTCCATCATCTCGCGCCGCCCTTCCGCATCGAGCGGCATCGCATCGCCCTCGTTCGCCTTCGACCGCAAATCATCAAGCAGCGTCGTGACCGATGCCTTGATGGAAGTGAGCGGCGTGCGCAAGTCATGCGTCACGGCATCGAGCAGCGCGGACTTCAAACGCTCGCTCTGCTCAAGAGCCTTCGCCTGGCTGGCGCGCTCGAACGCGTCCTGAAGCTCCGTGTATAAACGTTCTATCTCACGCCGCCCGGCGTCGGCCTCTTCTGCCCTGCGCTGAGCATGAGCCGAAAGCTGTCCGGCGGTCACGGCTGTGAGCAGGAATGAGAACAGAGCTATCCAGTTATCAGGAGCGTCAATGGCGAGCCTGCCGACCGGCGGCAGGTAGAAGAAGTTGAAGCACGCGACGCCGAGCAGCGACGAGACGACGGCGGGACGCGAACCCCATCCGGTGGCGACGAAGAGCACGACGAGAATCAAGGCGAGGGCGACCGTGGTCGAGTTGATGTGTTCGCCGAAGAGCTTGAGCACGCCCGTCACGGCGGCAATCCCTATCACCGCCACGAAGTAGCCTGTCCGCCTCTTTCCGTACATCTTCGTCCACACGTCCCGGCTATTGTATGACGTGAGCCATTCGCGCGCGAAGCGTCTCCGACGCTCCTAGTGCTTGAGGTGATAAGGCACGCTCACGACGACGACCCTTTGCCTGAAGAGCAAAGAGCCTTTCAACATCAAAGAGCTCTGATTGTGTAGAAGCTGTTGCCACCAGCGCGCGGGGACAAACTCCGGCAGCACGACGGTCACGAACTCCTCTTCATCCCTTCGCCGCAAGCGGTCCACATAGCGCAAGAGCGGGCGCGTCAATGAACGATAGGGCGATTGCAGGACCACTAATTCGACGCCCGAACCCCACTGCTCCCATTTCCTTCGCAGCTTGTGCGTCGCCTCTTCATCAAACTCCACATAGACGGCCTTCACCCCGTCGGGCGAGATGGCTTTAGCATATTGCAGCGCGTTGATGACCCCTCGATGAATGCCGGAGATGGGCACGATGACCGTATTTTTAATCTCATGAAGCTGGTCCAAGCCTTCCGTCGAAAGCTGCCTCGCCACGCCCAGGTAGTGCCCGTGAATCGAGCGGAACATCAACACCAGCAGAGGAATGATAACTACGACGATCCACGCGCCGTGTATGAACTTGGTGATGATGAAGACGATGAGCACGATGAACGTCGCCACCGCACCGAGCGCGTTGATGAAGAGCGACCTTTTCCAGTTAGCACGACTCGTAACCTCATCCTCCACGAACTTGGAAATGTGTATGTCGCTTGTTGAGAGCAGAGCATCCGGCAAAGGCGTTCGACCGTTGCCCTCCTTCTTCTTATCCTTCTGCGCGTCTTCACCTCCCGCGCCCGCGCGAGTCTTCGCACGCTCGGTCAGCCAGTGCCGGACCATCCCCGATTGCGAGAGCGTGAAGGAGAGAAAGACGCCGACGGCGTAGAGCGGGATGAGGCGGCTCGTGTCGCCGCCGAAGGCTATGACGAGCACGCTGGAGAAGAGCGCGAGAATGATGATGCCGTTGGAGAAGACCAGCTTATCGCCACGGTTGGCGAACTGGCGCGGCAGGAACCGGTCGCGCGCGAGCAATGACGCGAGGCGCGGGAAGTCCGCGAACGAAGTGTTAGCGGCCAGGACCAGTATCAACGCGGTCGTGACCTGCACCACGTAATAGAACCACCCGAACGCGCCCGTGAAGATGATGCGCCCGAACTGCGAGATGACGGTCTCGTTCGCGTGCGGGTGGACGCCGTAGAGATAGGCCATCACGCTCGTGCCCAGAAACATCGTCGTCAGAAGCGTCGCCATCACGACGAGCGTCGTCGAAGCGTTGCGCGCTTCCGGCTGTTTGAAAGCGGGCACGCCGTTCGAGATGGCTTCGATGCCGGTCAGCGCGGCGCACCCGTTCGAGAACGCGCCGAGTATCAGAAAGAGCGTCACGGGTTGAAACTTGTATCCTTCGGCAATCTTCAGTTCGTCCGCGCCGGGAACGGGCGCGACTCCCCCGACCGTGAAATAATGAAAGAGGCCGTAAACAATCATGAACAGAAAGCAGACGACGAAGGCGTAGGTCGGGGCCGCAAAGAGCGCGCCAGATTCGCGCACGCCTCGCAGGTTGGCGACGGCTATGAAGGCTATGCAGATGAGACAGAGCAAGACCTTGTGTTCGTCCAGACCCTCAAAGCGCGTCCCCTGCACCATAGAAGTTATCGCCGCCACGCCCGCCGCTATCGAAACCGAGACCGTTAGCACGTAGTCAACCAAAAGCGACGCGCCCGCGACCAGCCCCGCGTTCGTTCCCAGGTTCTCCTTCGCCACGATGTACGCGCCGCCGCCGGAAGGGTAAGCGTGGATGGTCTGACGATAGCTGGTCGCCACGATGATGAGCAGCACGGCGATGCCTACAGAGACGGGGATGACGTAGTGGAAGGCGTTGGCCTGGCCGAAGGCGACGGCTGCCGCCAGCACGAGCAGAATCTCTTCGGTCGCGTAGGCCGTGGAGGAAAGTGCGTCGGAAGAGAAGACGGCCAGCGCGGTCTTCTTGGAAAGCCGCTCGTGAGCGGCCTGTTCGGTCTTGAGCGGGTTGCCAACGAGCAGGCGTTTGATTGATGTAGCCATTATCCTCTGCCCCGAATACTACCCCGGCGGGCATAAGGAAGGCATAAAACTTTTATAAGTAATTTATAAAGACCTGCGGGCGACAATATTTTCTGGAAACTCCGTGGATTTAGCTCTCTTTAATTGTTGTAACGTGCGGAAAATCTGAAATTCGGTCCCCTGTGCAGTCAATTTGAACTAGCCCAGGTACAACTGTTTATTCGGCTCATGCGAGAGGAGCTTGCACTTGCCCCGCTTGATTCTGCTGCCAGAGCCTCCCTTTTGCACGGTAAATCGAAGAATTCACGGAGGGAATTATGAAAACCAACTTGACGATGCTGGCTAAATCTCTCGCACTTGCCATTGCCGCCATCGCCATCATG
>JAXDFO010000135.1:0-7865 GCA_034665545.1 Blastocatellia bacterium | reverse complement strand
CGCATCCGTCATCTCAGACGCCCTCGGAGCCTTGACCGGAGGCGGCGGCAAGAAGCGTTCACGCTAAATTGCCTTGCTTGATAACTCAAGGTCCAAAGTCAAGAAGAGAACTCTTCATCTCTTGACTTTGGACCTTGAACTTTAAACTCGCACGCTTGCTTGATGTATGAACTTAACAGGTCGCATCGCCGTTGAAATCATCGAGAGCGAAGCCTTGCGCGGAAATTCTCTGGGCGATCCGGCGACGCGCGAACTCTTCGTCTACCTGCCGCCCTCTTACGACCGCGAGCCGTCCAGACGCTTTCCGGTGGTCTACGTCCTGACGGGCTTTACGGGGCGCGGGCAGATGCTGCTCAACACGCAAGCCTTCTCTCCGAATTTAGCCGAGCGCATGGACCTTCTCATCAACAGGGATGCTATCGGGGAGATGATCTGCGTGATGCCGGATTGCTTCACGAGGCTCGGCGGCTCGCAGTACATCAATTCGACGGCGACAGGGCTTTACGAAGATTATCTGGTCTCGGAGATAGTGCCCTTTGTTGACAGCCGCTTTCGCACGCGCGCAGAGAGCGGGGCGCGCGCCGTGATGGGCAAATCTTCGGGCGGCTACGGCGCACTGGTCCACGCGATGCGCCATGCGGATCTCTTCGGCGCGGCGGCCTCGCATAGCGGCGACTGCTTTTTCGAGTACTGCTACCTGCCGGACTTTCCCAAAACTTGGCGCGCCATCAAGGGCGACCCCGTCGGCTTCATCGAAAAGTTCTGGCGTGAAGAGAAGAAGGGCAAGTTGGACGTGCCCGCGCTCAACATCCTGGCGATGAGCGCGTGTTATTCGCCGGACCCGGAAACGACGCTCGGCTTTCGCCTGCCCTTCGACACGACGACGGGCAAGATTCATCCGGCGGTCTGGGCGCGCTGGCTTGAGCAAGACCCCGTTCGCATGGCCCCCGTCTACGCAGACAACCTGCGCCGTCTCAAACTCCTCTACCTGGACGCGGGCACGCGCGACGAATTCGCGCTCGACCTCGGCGCGCGCATCCTCGCCGCACGCCTCCGCGAAATGAACATTGATTTTATACATGAGGAGTACGACGACGGGCACTTCAACGTCACCTACCGCTACGACCGCTCGCTCGCGCTCATCTCAAAAGCTCTCACGACTGACTAGCGATAAGAGGCAAGCATCCAGAGCGCAGTTCGCGTTAATTTTGGACCAGGAGAGACGATGCCTGTAAACGATTATCATTTCATCACGCGCTGGCGAGTTGAGGGCACAATCGAAGAGGTCTCGGATGTTCTGGATAACGTCGCGGACCTGCCGCGCTGGTGGCCTTCCGTCTATCTGGAGGTGGAAGTCTTAGAGCCAGGCGACGAGCGCGGCATAGGCAAGCTGGTCAGTCTTTATACGAAGGGCTGGCTGCCCTACACGTTGCGCTGGCGTTTCCGCGTGACGGACTCGCGTTACCCTCAAGGCTCCACCATACAGGCGCTCGGCGATTTCGTCGGGCGCGGTATCTGGACCTTCGAGCAGGACGGCCCGTTCGCCAACATCACTTACGACTGGAAGATTCGCGCGACCAAGCCATTGCTCAGCGCGCTCTCGTTTCTCTTCAAGCCCATCTTCGCGGCCAACCATCGTTGGGCCATGTCTCGCGGCGAAGAGAGTCTCAAACTGGAACTCGCGCGCCGCCACGCCCGCACGCCCACGGAGGCCGCGCGCATCCCGCCGCCGCCCCCGCCAACCTGGCCGCACCATAACTACAAAAGCTAGTGCGAAAGTTTTGACTGGTTTGTGATTGACGGCTAATATAATAGACACATTCCGCGCATAGAGTGTTTGAGATGATGAATTACGTAGTTCTCGTGCTGGCTCTCGCCCTGGCCTGCGTGGCGGGCTTGCAGCTTTTCTATATCATGTTCTTGCAGACCGTCAGCCATCATGACAAGCGGCGGATGGAAGAGTTTGAGCGCAGGCTGAGAGAGACCGAGCGCGAGTTGGAAACAACGAGCTATCAGTTGACAATCGCGGAGGAACATCTCGCGGCGGCGACGCTCAAGACCGAGAAGGATAATTGGCCGGAGATTATTGACGGCTGAAACTATTACTGACGAGCACAAGGGGGAATTACATGCAGGGTGAACTAGTTGCATTTCCGCGTACGGGCGCGAACCTCGGAGACGCGTCCGTTGATGAACTACTCACAGACATTCCTTACTCTGAAGCCGAAGGCCATCTGCTAACGCTGCTCGCGGTCCCTGACCTGGACCAAAATCTGGAAACACATCGCGCGCTCGTCAACGAATTCGAGAGAGCGTTGGAAGGCGCGCTCGTCGCGGCCTACGCCGAAGAGCTTGAGGGAACGGACGACGCGCATCTCTTCCTTCAACGCGCGCTTTATCACATCAACCGTCTCAAGCTTTTCTGGTACGACGACCTCAACCATTACACCAACGAGAGGTCCAATTATTTGCGCGTCGTGCGCGACCGCATAGAGGCTGCCTGGCAGAATTGGGAACTGGGCCAACTGGACCGGGATAAGCTGCGCGCCTTGGATGTCGTCGTCGCGCTTAAAGAACGCGCGGCTGCCGATCTCAATCCCGCCCCGTCAATGGACCAGAAATTCTTTAGCGAGAAAGTCAGTTTGCGCGGCTATCGTCGCCTGCTTGAGATAGCCTCGCTCGACGGGCTGGTGGAGGCGAGCCAGCTATCGCGCACGCTTGGCGGCGTCGGCAACGAGATTCATTCGATGCTCACGCGCCTGCTCGTGGAGGAATACGGCGGCGGTCGTCTCGCGCGCAAGCATTCGTCATACTTCACGGCGATGCTGCTCTCGCTCGACATGCGAACGGAGCCGGAAGCCTACTTGGCGGTCGTGCCCTGGGAAGTGCTCGCCACCATCAATCACAGCTTCCTGCTGTCGGAGCGCAAGCGTTACTTTCTACGCTACATCGGCGGTCTGCTCTACACGGAGATTTCCGTGCCCGCCGCCTTTCATCATTATCATCGCGCCGCGTCGCGTCTCGGCCTCACGAGCGAAGCGATGGGCTACTGGGATTTGCATATCAAAGAGGATGAACGGCACGGTCGCTGGATGCTGCAAGATGTCGCGCTGCCGCTCGCCGCTCGCTATGAGCGAGACGCATGGGAACTGGTCCTCGGTTACGACCAGCAGCGATTGATGAGCGCGCGCGCCGGACGCGCCATCGCACGCGCCGCGCGTGAAGCCGAACGACAGTCGCAGCCTCAATCGCCGCCAGCCATGCGTTCCTTCAAGGCGGTCAATTCATGAGCGACGCAGTTTCATCATCCGCGCGCTGCACTTACATCCTGCCGATTCGCCGCGTGCGCGCTTCTCAAACGGAGATGAAAGATTTCGCCGCCTACTTTCGCCTGCTCGCGGCTGCCGGATGCGAAGTGCTGGTCGTGGACGGCTCGCCCGAAGCGGTCTTTGAGGAACACGAACGCGCCTGGAGCTTGTCTTGCAGGCACGTCCGGGTTGACCCGCAATATCGTTATCTCAACGGCAAGGTCAACGGCATTCACACCGGAGTTGACCTCGCAAGCTGCGAGAAGATAATCATCGCGGATGACGACATACGCTACACCGCAGAGAACATCCTGCGCGCCTGTCAATTACTGGACCAGCATGAGATGGTCCGCCCGCAAAACTATCTGCGGCCCCTGCCGTGGTGGGCCAGGATGGAGGCGGCGCGCATGCTGCTCAACCGCGCGCTGCTGCCGACGGGAGATTATCCGGGCACATGCGCTTTTCTGCGCAGCACGATGCGGCGCGTCGGCCACTACGATGGCGACGTGCTTTTCGATAACGAAGAGATAGTGCGCCACTTCGCCCTGCGCGGCGCGAAGATTTGCAACGCCCTCGACTTCTTCATTCTCAAGCGTCCCTCCACCCTGAACAAATGGTGGGAGCAACGCCCGCGCCAGGCTTACGAAGATTTCGTCATGTGGGCCAAGACCGCCTTCTTCCTCTCGCTCTTGCCGTTGGGGTTAATACTGGTCCTGTGGGCCGGGCCGTTGGCCGCGCTTGCTTACGCGGCGTTCATCTCATGCGCTGCGAGCCTGCTCGCCCTGCGCGGAAGACGCGCGGGAGGCCGCGAATTTTTCCCCGCGTGGCTCTGCCTCTACGCGCCGCTCTGGATACTCGAACGCTCGCTCAGCGTTTACTGGGCCATTTACTGGCGCATTGCCCACGGCGGCTATCCCTTCGGCGAACACATACTCTCGAAGGGGACCGGGCGCGCCTGGGTGGCCGGAGGCCGCGTCCCACTGCGCACCGATGGGCGCGGCGTCAACGCCAGCGAGCAGAGCGAATAAAAGGATTGTGGATTTGATAAATGGACCAGGATTCACATGTTGAAGCTTCCGCAAAGCGGGCCATTAATCCGCAACCGAATCAACTCGGCGACCTTTCGGCGGAAGAGTTCCGCGCCTATCTTCATCAGGTGGCGGACTGGATTGCGGACTATCGCGCTCGCATAGAGGAGAGACGAGTCTCGCCAGCCAGCGAGCCCGGACAGATTATCGCTGCGCTTCCTTCATCTCTGCCTGAACAACCGGAACAACTCCGCGTCATCCTCGAAGACCTGGACGGATTAATCATGCCCGGACTGGTCCACTGGGGCCATCCTTCATTCATGGGCTACTTCGGCAGCACGACCAGCGCGCCGGGCATTCTAGGAGAGATGATTGCGGCTGCGCTCAACGTCAGCGCGATGACCTGGCGCACTTCGCCCGCCGCGACCGAACTCGAAACAGTGGTCCTGGAATGGCTGCGGCAGATGCTCTCGCTGCCAGGCTCGTTCAAGGGTGTAGTCTACGACACGGCATCCGTCGCCATCGTCCACGCGCTGGCGGCGGCGCGCGAGGCGACGGGGCTGGCGATACGCGAGAACGGCCTGGCCGGACGCGAGTTGATTCCCGCCTTGCGCATCTACGCCTCCGACCAGGCGCATAGCTCCATCGAGAAGGCCGCTATCATGCTGGGCCTCGGAGAGTCGAACGTCGTGCGCGTGGCGAGCGATGAAGAATTTCGCATGGACGTGTCGGCCTTGCGCGCGGCGATAGATGATGACAGGCGTGCTGGCAGGCGTCCGATGGCCGTCGTGGCGACCGTGGGCACGACCTCTTCTACGAGCGTTGACCCGGTCGAAGAGATAGCGGAAGTCTGTCGTCAAAATAATTTGTGGCTGCACGTTGACGCGGCTTATGGAGGCGCGATGGCGTTATTGCCGGAAGGCCGTTGGGCCATGCGCGGAGTTGACGGGGCCGATTCCGTCGTCGTCAACCCGCACAAGTGGCTCTTCGTGCCGTTGGATTTCAGCGCGCTCTATACGCGTCATCCGGAAATTTTGCGCGCGGTCTTTTCGCTGGTCCCGGAATATTTGCGCGGCGATGCAAGCCATGCCGAGACGAATTATATGGATTACGGCATTCAACTCGGAAGACGTTTTCGCGCGCTCAAAGCCTGGATGGTCTGGCGTGCCTTCGGACGCGAGGGACTCGCCGCGCGCATACGCGAGCAAGTGAGACTGGCACGCCTCTGCGCCGACTGGATAGAACATCAAGCGGGTTTTGAACTGCTCGCGCCGGTCAAGATGGCCGTCGTCTGCTTTCGCGTGACGCCGCCGGAGTTGGCCCATGAGGGCGAGGACTCATCAACCGTCCTGGACCAATTCAACCGCCAACTCGTAGAGGCCATCAACGCGACCGGCAAAGCCTATCTCACGCACACTCGCTTGCGCGGACGCACCGCGATGCGCCTCGCCGTCGGCAATATCCTCACGACCGAACAGCATCTGGAACAAATCTGGCGATTAATTCTGGACCAGACTGAAAAGCAAGTGGGAATGATGAAGTCGGAAGGATGAGAGATAAGCTATCCAACGTTGAATCGTCAATGCTGAATCGTCAATTGTTGAATAGCTCATCTCTCATCCTTCACGCTGCCGACTTCCGACTTGCTTTACTTGTTCTTCAATCTTTCCGGTGAGCATCATGGCGAACATCTTGTAGTCTGCGAGGAAGGACCAGAGCGGATACTTGAAGGTCGCGGGCCTGTTATGTTCTATGAAGAAATGGCTGGCCCAGGCGGCGGCGTAGCCTGGGACGAGCGCGAGCGGGAGCAGCCGCCATCTGCCCGTGAGGACGAGGGCGACGGCGCAAGCGGTGGCGACGGTGGTTCCCGCCGCATGCAGGGCGCGCGTCGCGGGCTTGCTATGCTCCGCCAGGTAGAAGGGCCAGAACTCCTCGAATGATTCAATCTCTCGGCTGGACATGCCTCTCTCCTTTGACTACTTTTCTTCGCTGAAGAGTCGCCCGTAATCTTCTTGCGCGGCGGGGGCGAGTCGCAAGAGTTGCAGGTTCTCTTCGACGTGGGCGCGGCGGCTCATGCCTACGAGGGCGGTGGCGATGCCGGGCGTCGAGCGGACGAATTGAATGGCCGTCTGCGCGTCCGTCGCCAGCGCGCCGAGCGGCTCGCGGATTCTTTCGGGCAAGCCTTTGGCGACGCGCCCTTGAAAGATAGACGCGCTCGCCACGACCGTCACGCCGAGCGCGCCCGCCGCTTCGAGCAGGCTGACAGATTCGCTATTGAGCGGTTGATGACGCGCGTTCATCGCTTCGGGCATCCCTAAGTTGAAGGGCAGTTGGATGAAACGAAAACCGTGATGCTCGCCGCCGACCTCGCGTGCCAGTTGGACCATCCGTTCCAGCGCGTGAAAGCCGCGCTCGCCTTCGGCAACGCGGAAACCGTTCCACGTCGCCACGCCGTACATCTTAATCTTGCCCGCCTTGATGTTCTCTTCCAGCATCTTGAAGGCCGCGCGCAGGCGCGTCTCAAACTCTTCGTGTGAGACCGCGCTGAGTTGCGATTCGGGATTGTGTATGTAGTAAACGTCTATGCAACTGAGGCCCATGTTGGAGAGAGATTGGTCCAACTGGCTCTGTAAGTAAGCGGGCGTCATGCAATGGCTGCCGCCGACGATATCTTTGAAACTGGCGATGCCCGTTTGCACGAAAGTCTCTTCTACATACTTGCGCACGTCCGCAGGGGGCGCGCCGTCGAAGGGCAGATAGCCGCCCTTCGTGCAGATTACCAGTTCGTCGCGCGCGAAACCGCCCTCGCTCGTCAAGCGACGGAGCGCGTCGCCGATGGAACGCTCGCTTCTTTGAAAGCGATAGTTCGCCGCCGTGTCTATCACGTTCGCGCCGAGTTCGACGGCACGCACGACCGCCGCCGCGTATCTCTCATCCGTCGCCTCGTCCGGCTTGCCCAGATACGTCCCGATGCCGATTGAAGAGAGCCACAGATTCTGCTCCAACCGAAAATGGTTCCCGGCGGCCACTCCCTCAAACCGCTCACGGTAACGTCCAGTGCCTTCCGGGCTCGCGCATCCATCAATCGCCATCATGTCATCCATTCATCAAGTGTTCGCGGAAAAATTTGGTGACGCGTTGCCAGGCATCTGCGGCGGCCTCCGCGTTGTAGGCTTCGGGTCGCGTGTCATTGAAGAAGCCGTGCTTCGCGCCGGGATAGATTTTGATGTCGGCGGTCTTGCCCGCTATACGCAAAGCGTTCTCGAACTCTTTGACCTTATCAGCCGGGATGCCCTGGTCCAATTCTCCGAAACTACAGAGGAGCGGGCAGGAGACTTGCGTGACGAGTTCGAGCGGCGTGCGCCCGTAGAAGATGACCGCGCCCGCCAGGTCTTTCGTGTGCGTGGCGATTTGATAGTAGAAGCCGCCGCCCATGCAGAAGCCGATAGAAGCGAAGCGATGCTTCACGCCCTTGATGGTTTTGAGATGGTCAAGACCCGCCTGCATGTCTTTAATAGCAACCTCGTTA
>JAXDFO010000134.1:0-6144 GCA_034665545.1 Blastocatellia bacterium | reverse complement strand
TGCTCGCGCTCGCAGATTTTTATCTGGGCATAGAGTCTGCGGATGATGCCGCGCGCGTTGCGGAAGCGGCGGTCAAACTCGCGCCGGAGATGAGCGCGGCGCATCTGGCCCTGGGCGCGGCGAGACGCATCGCGTTGCGCCTGGATGATGCCGCGACCGAGTACGCGCGCGCGCTCGAACTGGAACCGCAGACGGCGGGCGCGAGCGCGCGTCGTAGTCTAGCCGACTTGCGCCGCGCGACCGGCAAACCCGAAGAGGCTCTCGCGCTCTACCGCGAGCAACTCAAGACGGATGCCGCAGACAAGGGCGCGCGCGCCGGAGCCGTCCTCTCTCTTTTTGATTTAGGCAAGCGCGCGGAGGCGGAGGCGTTGCTTGAAACGGAACTGAAGGACGACCCGCGCAACCTGCCTCTGTTGGTCGGCGCGGCCTACTGGTACGCGGCGCATGATGAGGCCGCGCGCGGTCTACAGTTGGCCCAACAGGCGGCGGAGGTGGAGCCGCGCTACACATGGGCCCATGTCGCGCTGGCGCGTTCGCTGGTCGCGCTCAATCGGCCTCTCGACGCGGAACGCTCGCTGCGTTTCGCGCGCCAGTACGGTCGCTTTCCGACGCTCGATTACGAACTCGCCAGCGTGCTCGCCGCGACCGGCCTTTATGAAGAGGCGTCGGAGGAACTGACGCGCTCCTTCGCTTTGAACGAAGGCGGAGAGATTGAGACGCAACTCGCCGGGCGTAATCAAGCGCACGCCAGCGACTTCGTAGAACTGCTCGCGCCGGAACGCCGCGCCAGTATTTTTCAACCCGTCGCGGCGGACTCAAGCGGCAACGCGCGAATGCTCAAGGGCTTGCTCGCGCTCAGCCTCGCGCTTAAACGCGATGATGTCAAAGAGGCGCAGGTCGCCGCCGCCGTCAAAGATTTTACGGCGGGCGATGATTCCATGCGCGCCTATCGCCAACTCTACGCGGCGAGCCGTCTCGTCTCGCGCAACGTCGCCCTGCCACTGGTCCTGGAATTGACCGACGCCGCGACCGCAGGCATCGAAGCCGCGCTCACCGTGACGACTTCGACCATCGCCGTGCAGGCTGACGAACTGCGCTCGATTCGCGCGCAGGCCATCGCCAGTGGCGGGACTCCTGCGGTCGCTGAAGCCCCGCGCTACGTCCTCTCGAATATCCTGCGCGGGCGTCTGGAAGATTTGGCCGGGATGGCACTCTTTAATCAGGACAAAGTGAGCGATGCTATCGTCAGGCTGCGTCGCGCCGTCAGCGTGCTGCCCGAAGGCACGCCGTCTTCGCAGGTCGCGCTGTGGCATCTGGGGACCGCGCTCGCATCAAACGGCAACCAGCAAGAGGCTCTCACTTATTACTACAAGAGCTACAAGAGCGGAGGGCCGGACCCAGGCCGCCGCGCCGTTATCGAAGCTCTCTACCGCAAACTCAACGGTTCCCTCGACGGCCTCGACGAGAAAATCGGACCAGCAACAGCGAGCAGGAATTAGAAAGAATGAAGGATGAGAGGAGAGCTATTCAACCGTTCAATAGCTCTCCTCTCATCCTTCTGCTTTTCTGACTTCAGACTTTCTACTTGCTATTGTACCGGCTTGCCTTCCGCGTCGTAGACTTCGACGCTGCCGTACTTGGAGAGGACATCGCGTGCTTTGGAGGCATCGCCGACGGCGACGATTTGCAGGTGGCTGAGGTCAACGTATTTCTGCGCGACACGTTGCACGTCTTCGGCTGTGATGGCCGCGACTCTTTGCGGGTAGGTGTCCCAGTAGTCTGCGGGCAAGTCGTAAATCTTCTGCGTGATGATGTTTTGCAGAAGGGCTTGCGGCTGTTCCAGCGAGAGCGCGAAGCCGCCGATGATGGCGCGCTTGGCGTTGTCAAGTTCGGTCGCCGTGACGGGCTCATCGCGCAGTCGCTTCAGTTCGTACATGAACTCTTTCATCGCGCCCGCCGTAACATCCGTCCTCACTTCAGAACTCGCCATCATCACCCCGCGATACTTCGACGTGCTCATGTTGCTGTACGCGCCGTAGGTGTAGCCCTTGTCTTCGCGCAAATTCAGGAAGAGACGGGCCGCCGGGCCGCCGCCGAAAATCTTGTCGGCGACGAGCAGCGAGAAGTAGTCAGGGTCGTTGCGCTCAATGCCGAGCGTGCCGAGTTGCAGGACCGTTTGCACGGAGCCCGGACGGTCAATCAGGAAGATGTGCGCTGCGCCCTGCGCGGGCGCAGTGGGAATGCTGGTCTGCGGGACATCAGACTTCTGCCAGTCGCCGAACGCGCCCTGAATCTTCGGCAGCAACTCTTTCAAACTCACGTCGCCGACGATGGCGAGTATCGAATTATTGGGCCTGTAATAGGTCTGGTGAAAACGCGCGAGGTCCGCGACGGTCGTGCCCTTGAGGGCTTCGGCGGGCGGGGCGACGAAGGCCGCCGGATGCTCGCCGTAGATGGCGCGGAAGAATCTTTCCTGGGCCAGGAACTGCGGGCTTGAACGCTGGAATTGCAACTGGGCCAACGTGCGCGTCTTATACTTCTCGACTTCGTCCGCCGCGAACTTCGGATTGCGCACGATGTCCGCGAAGATGTCCAGCGTCTGGTCCAGGTTCTGCACGAGGCCGTTGGCAGAGACCGTGGAGGTCAGAGACGAGAGGCCCGCGCCGGTGTTGAGCGTCGCGCCGAGGGCTTCCGTCTGCTCGGCAATCTCTTTGCTCGTGCGCTTCTGCGTTCCCTCTCTGAGAAGCGCGGCGGTGGTCGCTGCCAGTCCGCGATTGTTGGAGGGGTCTGAAAGCCCGCCACTCAGGACCACCATCTGCATCGTGAAGGTGGGAACCTTGTGGTCTTGCAGGACCACCACGCGCAGGCCGTTGGGCAGGGTCGTTTCCTCTGCGCGCGGGAGTTTCACTTTGAGGACTTCTTTGTTGACGGGGGCGCGGCCCTTGATGACAGCGCCTTTGGTCGTCGGCGTGCCCGGACCTGTCTGCCCGCCGCCCTGGGCCAACGCGTTTGCAGCGACGAGCGCGAGCATCAGCGATGCCGTGAGTAGCTTGGTGTAGTGTGCTTTGAATATCTTCATGTTCTTCTTCTGTCTCCTTCTCTACTGCCCGGCGGCGCGGCTGGTTGCGCCCGCGCTCTTTTGCTTCGGCATGGTGATGACGACCGTGCGGTTGGCCTGCTGCAAATATTTATCGGCGACGCGCCGGACATCCTCGCGCGTGACGGCGTCCACCTTATCCGTGCGCGTGTTAATCAATCCGGGCTCGTTATAGTAGACGGTGTACTGGCCGATGGTGATGGCGCGGTTGAGCGAACTCTGGATGCCGCTATAGAAATTACGACGGGTCGTATTCTTCGCCTTCTGCAATTCCCAATCGGCGATGCCGTCGCGTTTGATACGCTCTATCTCATCATAGATAGCGGCCTCGACATCTTCCGTCTTGACGCCTGGGCGCGGGTTCGCGCTGATATAGAGCGCGCCGGGTCCGCGTTTCTCGTCCATAAAGCCGCCGACGTTCGTGACCATCTCCTTGTCCTTGACGAGACGCTGGTAGAGACGCGAACTGCGGCCCGATTGGAGCGCGGCGGAGAGGACTTGCAGCGCGTAGAAATCCTTCGTGTTGCCGGGCACTGCCTTGTAGGCCAAATCCACCTGCGGAAGGCGCGCGAGTTGGTCTTCGACCGTGGCGCGACGCTCAGCTTTTTGCTCCGGCTCCGTCATGTCAACGGCGGGCGGGGCGGGCTGGCGCGGGATGGCTTCAAAACTCTTCTTGATGCGGGCCAGCGCGTCATCGGTCTTGAAATCACCGACGAGCGTGAGCACGGCGTTGTTGGGCGCGTAGTAGGTCTTGAAGAACTGCGCCACGTCTTCGACCGTCGCCGCGTTCAAATCCTCCATCGAGCCGATGGTCGTGTGCTTATAAGCGAAGTTGTCGTAGAGCAGTTCCTGCTGAACTTCGCCGCTCTTGCCGTAGGGTTGGTTATCCACGCCCAGACGGCGTTCCTCCTGCACGGCGTTGCGCTGGTTGTCCAGGTTGTCTTTGGTGATGGCGAGGCTCTTCATGCGATCCGCTTCGAGAAAGAGGGCGAGGTCCAACTGGTTGGCGGGCAGAGCCTCGAAGTAGACGGTGCGGTCTTCGTTGGTCGTGCCGTTCATGGTCCCGCCGTTGTTGAAGACGAGCAGAAAGTGTTCGCCGGAACCGACGTTCTCGGAGCCTTTGAACATCATGTGCTCGAAGAGATGCGCGAAGCCCGTGCGGCCCTGCCGCTCGTTGCGCGAGCCGACGTTATAAGCGATGTTGATGGAGACGACCGGCGCGCTGTGGTCCTCGACCGTAATCACGCGGAGGCCGTTCTTGAGGGTCGTCTCTTTAAAATTGACGCTGACCTTGCGCGGCGTCTGGGCCTGGGCCACGCTGGCCGCCGCCGTGAGCAAGCACATCAGCAGTGCGATGATGAATTTATCTCTCCTGATCATAGAAGCAATTCCTCTTTTGAGTTTGAAATAGTCAGGGCCGAAGGGCGCGTTTTCATCCATGCCTGTTTTCCGAAGTTTCGGACGAAACCAGAAAGGATGAAGTTACGCGTCTAATACGGTCAAGCTTAGCAAATTGTTTCCGTTGACCATAGTGTTAGGAAAGGAAATTCACCACCGAGACACAGAGAACGCAGAGCGGGCACAGAGCAGATGCAACAACTCTGTGCATCCTTTGTGTCCTCTGTGTCTCGGTGGTGAACACTTGAGTTTTAAGACTAATTCCAAGTCTAAAAAGTACTTCCCTGCCGACGGCGCGGCGAACCAATACGCCCAAACGGCCATCAAAAACAGAGGCCGCACCAATTTAAGCTTCGAGAGTATTCCTTGCATTACTCAAGGCTTGCGCGCGGGCGGCCCTTGTAATAAAACCTGTATCGAAAACTTTTTTGCTCCCTGACGAAAGAGCCTTATGACGAAAATCAGATTTTTCTCTCTCAACAGAATCGCGCCCGCTCTGGGCCTATTTCTGACTCTCTTTATCAATGCCACCGCGCAGCAGCCATCGCAGTCCGGCGCGCGCTTCGATGTCACCAACTATCGTATCGAGGCCCAGTTGATACCGGACCAGCACGAATTGCGCGCCGGGGCGGACGTGACCTTCATCCCCTACGACGCGACCCGCTCGGTCGTCTTTGAACTCAACGGCTCGCTCAAGGTCGAGACCGTCGAGCGCAACGGCAAGCAACTGACCGGCATCGTTCAAGACCCGGTCGGCGTCGCGGCATTGGGGCCGAACGTGCGCGTGGACCTCGGCGAAGTCGTGCCCGCGAATCAACCCGTGACGCTCAGGTTTCGCTGGAGCGGCGCGCTGGTCTCGCCGGAAGGCGGCCCGCTCGCCACGAAGCGGCTGGCTTATATTGGTCCAGAAGGTTCGTATCTGATGTATGCCGCGCGCTGGTTTCCCTTTCACGATTATGCGGCTGACCGCGCGACCGCAGACATCACCATCCTCGTCCCGCAGAACATGCAGGTCGCAGGCTCCGGCGATGGCCCGGTGACGAAGCAACCGACGGGCAAGGACGGCAACGCGCGTTATCGCTTCGTCCACACCAACCCCGCTTTGATAGGCAATATCGCCGCCGGTCCTTACATCATCAAGAACCTCAAGTACGGCAAATACGAGATACAGTTTTACGCTCTGCCCGGCAGCGAGAATCGCATTGACCGCTACGCGGAGATGGTCGGCAAGGCTCTGGAGTTTTACACGCAGCAGTACGGCTCGCCATCCTTCGGCACGCGCTTCACGGTCGCGCAGACCGACGACGAAACCCTCGACGCCTACTCCGCGCCCGGCATGATTTTTCTCTCCACCAAACTCTTCGACGCCGCGCACGCCGCGCCCGAAGAACGTCTCCAGCGAGAGGTCGCGTATCAATGGTGGGGCCAGACAGTGGGCCTGCGCTCCTTCGATGATGCCTGGATTTCGCAAGGGCTCGCGGAGTGGAGCGCGTTCGCCCTGCGCGAGACGACACTGACGGGCGGCCCGCTCGACGCCGCCCAACGCGATGAACTCGAACGCGCGCTGACCTTCGAGCAGACGGCCTCGATTGCCCGCGCGCCCTCCGCGCTCGATGACCAATCCGCCGCCTATCAATCCATCGTCTACT
>JAXDFO010000133.1:0-5752 GCA_034665545.1 Blastocatellia bacterium | reverse complement strand
GCTCGGCACGGACGACGAAGTTTTCCAGAGCCTGAGCCGCGCCGCCGACCGCGTCATAGTTGATTCGACGGAGTTTCAAACTCCTCTCGCGGAGATGGCCGCGCTGGTCGGGCTGTTGTCGCGCAAGCGTTCATTCGATGTCGCGCTCAGCGATCTCAACTGGGCGCGGCTCACTTCCTGGCGCGCGCTGCTGGCGAGCTTTTATGATGTGCAGGATTACAGGCCCGCGCTCGAAAGTATCAATCGTGTGATTATCGAATACGTCGCGCCCGCGCCGGAGCAGAGCGCGAACGTGAAGACTGCGGCGAGCGTGCCGCCCGCGCCGCAGGCGTTGATGATGGCGGGATGGCTGGCGAGCCGTCTCGGCTGGCATCCGTCGAAGGATGCGGCGCGCGATGAATTGGACCAGGAATCGAACGGTCGCGCGCGTGTAGTCTCTTTGGAGAAGGATGCGGGACGGCAGCGTATCAGTCTGGAGTTACGGCTCGTTTCGCGGCCAGAGATGAAGCCCGGACGGCTGGCGCGCGTCGAGTTGAAAACTGAATCCGAACCGGCTGCCACGTTCGTCGTCTCGCGCAGCGAAGACGGGTTATACCTGGAGACGCAGGTGACTAGAGGCGAAGAGGTGCGCGGCGCGCGCGTGCTCAAGGTGAGGAACAGGAGCGCGGCGGCGCTCTTGGGCCGCGAACTTGAAATCATCCATCACGAAGAGATCTACGAAGAGGCCTTAAAGATGGCCGCCCTCCTGGCGAGGCTTTGATGATTACTTTTCAGAAACAGGGAGCGCGCGTGGAGGTCTGGCACGACCTGGATGACCTGAGCGCGCGCGCCGCAGAGCTATTCATCTCAACGGCCTACGAAAGCATCACGGGCAACGGCGATTTCACGGTCGCCCTCTCCGGCGGCTCGACGCCCAGAGCTTTGTATGCGCGGCTGGCGAGCGAGGCGCACGAAGAGTATGCGGCGTGGGCGCGCACGCACGTCTTCTGGAGCGACGAGAGATGCGTGCCGCCGACGGATGAGCAGAGCAACTATCGTATGGCGCGCGAGACATTACTGGACCACGTTCCATTGCCGCCGCAACAAATACATCGCATGCGCGGCGAGGACGAGCCCGCCAGCGCAGCCGCACTCTACACTTCACAACTCGGACAACACCTGACCTCGCGTGCGGGTCGCTTCAACTTGATGCTGCTCGGCCTGGGCGATGACGGCCACACGGCCTCGCTCTTTCCTCATTCATCCGCGCTCGATGATATGGAGCATCTGGTCGTCGCGCCCTTCGTCGAAAAGCTACGTGTTCATCGCCTGACGCTCACCTTCCGCGTCATCAACGACGCCGCGCATACTATTTTTCTAGTCTCCGGCGAGGCCAAAGCCGCCGCCCTCCACGCCGTCCTAGAAGGCGACGCCGACCCACACGCCTGGCCCGCGCGCATGGTCCGCCCGGCCCACGGCGGCAACCTGACCTGGCTCATTGACCAGGACGCCGCCACGCAACTCAGCTACTAACGCCCCACCTCTTCGCCAGGTTTGACAGCATTGCTGGCCCGTCCGTATATTTTCAACAGGCCGCACGCATCATCCGTCTTGATGCAGAATCAAAGAAAGAAGTGAATTCCATGTCAGACGCTAAATTGGAAGAAGTGTTGGAAGAAGTGAAAGCGTTGTCGCCGGAAGAAAGAGAGCGTGTGCGCGATGTGCTCAAGACGCTCGGCGAACCGCTCGCCGTGAGCGCGACATCAATCGTTATCAAGAAGGCCATTGACCTCCTGCCGGATGAGCGTCGCCGTTTGGTTGATGCGCTGAATCGTCATCTCCCGGATTCGGCTGGTCCAGAAACGAAGGCCGAACTTGTAGAGAGCATCATAGGTAAATACGCTCATCTCATCATGATGAGCAGTGATGATTTTGCCGCGCTTAAAGCAGAGGAGATCGCGCTTGAGGACCGCAGGAGAGGCTCTTGATTTACGTTTTAGATGCCTGCGCAATAATCGCCGCGCTGCGGAAAGAAGCGGGAGCCAAGATAGTTAAGCAAGCCCTGCTCGAAGCGGGCGGACAATGTATCGCTCACTCTGTCAATCTGTGTGAAGTCTACTATATCTTTCATCGAAACGCTGGCGAGAAAGTTGCTGCTCAAGCCATAGAGGACATCAGAACGCTCGGTTTGGTCGAGCGCAGTGACTTCGACGAAGCCTTCTGGAAAGAGGCTGGCAACTTAAAAGCACAGGGGAAAATATCGCTGCCCGATTGTTTCGCAATCACTCTCACGAACCGCGTCGGCGGAACGTTGTTGACATCGGACCACGGCGAGATGGACCCACTCGCCGCCGCAGGCGTCTGTTCAATCACATTCATTAGATAGTCTTATGATGAAAAGGTTTTCTCTCATCCTCTTGATGGCCTCGTGCCTGTCGCTGGCGAGTGGGCCGCAGTGTGTGGTGGCGGCGGCGAAGGATAATTGGACCAGCGTGCGGTCGAAGAACTTTTTCCTGATTGGCAACGCGAGCGAGAAGGAGATACGCGGGGTCGCGGTCCGGCTGGAGAAGTTCCGCGAAGTCTTTTCGCGTCTCTTCACCAAGTTGAAATTCAACTCGCCCGTGCCGACGACCGTCATCGTCTTCAAGAGCGACAACTCTTACAAGCCGTTCAAGCCGATTCAGAGCGTGAGCGGATATTTTCAGCCGGGCGAGGATGTCAACTACATCACGCTCACGACCGAAGGGCGCGGCGATGATGTGTACAGGGTCATCTTTCACGAGTACGTGCACCTGCTGATGGACAACACGCTGGGGCGCGGCGTCCCGCTCTGGTTCAACGAAGGGCTGGCCGAATATTACAGCACCTTCGATGCCAGCGAAGGCGAGAATAAAGTGCTGCTCGGCAACATCATCCCGAATCACGTGCTCTACCTGCGCGACCAGAAGATGCTGCCCCTGCGCGCCCTCTTCGCGGTGGATTACAAATCGCCGCACTATAACGAAGGCGATAAGCGCGGCGTCTTCTACGCCGAATCCTGGGCGTTGGTCCATTATCTCCTGCTCGGCAACAAGGGCCAGCGTCAACGTCAACTCGGACAGTTCATAGACCTCTTGAAGGCGGGCACGCCGGTCGAGAACGCCTTTCAACAGGCTTTCCAGACGAGCTTTGAAGCGATGGAAAAAGAGTTGCAAGGGTACATCCAGCGCAACACTTATCCGCTGCTCAACGTGATGCTGGACCAGAAATTGGAAACTGACGCGGGGCTCCAGAGCGCGCCCATCACGGAAGCCGAAGCGCAAGCCTACCTGGGCGACCTCTTGCTCCACACCAACAGACTCAACGATGCGGAGACGCATCTACAGCAGTCGCTCGCGCAAGACCCCGCGCTGGCGATGGCCCACGCCTCGCTAGGCATGCTGCGCGTTCGCCAGGGCCGCTTTGATGCGGCGCGGCAATCGCTGGAACGGGCCGCCAACGCCAACGCGCAAAATTATCTGGTCCATTATTACTACGCGCTCGCGCTCAGCCGCGAGACGATGGGACCGACGCAGACGGTCATGGGCTACACGGATGAGACCGCCGCGAAGATGCGCGATGAACTGAAAAGGGCCGTCGCGCTCAAGCCGGATTTTCTGGAATCCTATCGCCTGCTCGCCTTCATCAACCTCGTCAGGAACGAACAGATTGACGAGTCCATCAAGATGATGAAGGACGCGCTGGCCCTCTCGCCTGGCAAGCAGGAATACAGCTTCGTGCTCGCTCAACTCTACATGCGCAAGGAAGAGTTTGAGACCGCGCGACAGGTGCTGGAACCCATCGCCATCAATAGCTCGGACCCGGACTTGCGCGCGCACGCGCGTGCGTTGATTGATTCGCTCAAGAGCAGGGAAGAGCAGGCGGCCCGCTTCAAAGCCCTTGAGAAAGATAATCTGAAGATGAGCGATGATGGCGGCGCATCCTCTCAGCCGCACGATGAGAAGGCGGAGTTGCAGTCCGCGCTGCAAAGAGTCTTGAGAAAACCGGGCGCGGGCGAAGACCACGCGCGCGCCTTGCTCTTAAATATTGATTGTGGTCCGAAGGGCATCGTCTTCAACTTCAAGGCGGGCGAACGCGCGCTCAACTTACGCACGGATAACTTCACACATCTGACCTTCATCTCCTACACGACGGAGATTGCCGGAGACATTAGCTGCGGCGCGCGCCAGCCCGCCAACAACGTCGTCGTCACCTACCGACCCGCCAAAGACCCACGCACCAAAACCGACGGCGAAATCATCGCCATCGAATTCGTCCCGAAAGATTTTGAACTAAAAAAATAGCGGGCAGTCGTCAGTGCTCGTCGGTCAGTGACAAGCGAATAGCTTTTCTCTTATCACTGTTCACTATTCCTACGGAGTGCGTTTCTCCGGGGGGACGGCGCGGGGGATGTCGCCGTCGTCAACGACGACCATTGGAGTTGCGGATTGCAGGTCAGGCTTGCCGCCGCGCAGGGCGGGCGGGAGTTTTGGTTTAGGAAATTTGACGGTGGCGATGTCGCCCGCGCGACGCAAGATAGCCCCGCCGCGCCCCGCGACCCAGGCATCAGAGCCGCCGCGATAGGCTATCGAGAAGAGGGGCACGCTGGTGATGGTTGATTGTAGCTCCCATGTCGCGCCGCCGTCTTTAGTATGTAGGACGCGGCCCTGGTCGCCTGAGACCAAGGCATCATCGCGTGTGGCGAGGCCGACGGCGAAGAGGTTCGTCTTGATGCCGCTTTCCTGGTCCTTCCATGTCGCGCCGCCGTCATCTGTGCGCAGGATGACGCCTTTCTCGCCGACGATGAAGCCGCGCTCCGCATCTGCGAACGCGACCGCGTAGAGCCACTCTTTCAAATTCAGCTTGATGCGTTGCCAGTTCTCGCCGCCGTCTTCGGTGCGCATCACAGTGCCGCCAGAGCCGACCGCCACGCCATGCAGCGCGTCCGTCATGCTCAAAGCTTCGAGCCATGCCTCCGTATTGGCGCGCTGAAAGTGCCACGTATCGCCGCCGTCATCCGTATGTAGAATCGTGCCGCGCGCGCCGACTATCCAGCCCTGCAAGGGCGTGGCGAACTGGACTCCGAGCAAGTCATCAGCGGAGCCTGAAGCGACAGATTCCCACACGACGCCGCCCGTCGTAGAGCGCAAGATCAAGCCTTTCTCTCCGACGGCCCAACCCTTCGCCTCGTTGATGAAAGTGACGGCGTTGAGGCGCGCGTTCGTCGCCGTCGGGCGCACGGTCCAACTGCTTCCGCCGGAACTCGTATAGAGAATTTTGCCGCGCGAGCCGACGGCCCACCCGCGCGCGTTGTCCAGAAAGAAGATGTCCGCGAGGTCTTCGCGCCCGCCTTCCGTCAAACGCCGCCAGGCGAAGCCGCCGTCATCCGTGCGCAGGACCAACCCATCTCCGCCCGCAGCCCATCCTGTTTCCTGGTCCGCGAAATAAACGGTCGTCAGTCGCGGCCCGGTCCTGATGTTAACGGGCAGCCACGTCGTTCCGCCGTCGCCCGTCATCATGACGATGCCGCGCTCGCCCGCAGCCCATCCATGCTTCTCATCCGTAAAGAAGACGGAGAAGAGGTCGCTGCCCGACAGCAAGTTAATACTGGTCCAGTTCGCGCCGCCGTCATCCGTGCGCAGGACGCGCCCGCCTGGGCCAACCGCCACCGCATGCTTCGCGGAAGTGAAGGTCACGCAAGCGAGCGTCGCATCGCCTGTCTCTTTTTGCGTCTCCCAGTGCGTGCCTCCGTCCG
>JAXDFO010000132.1:0-11257 GCA_034665545.1 Blastocatellia bacterium | reverse complement strand
TTGAATCCGGCGAGGCTCCTGCATGGCCTCCGCATCGAGCCTTTCAAGGACGCCCTCCACCTCTGCAAGCGTCTGCCTCAGTTGGTCCAGTAATTCGGCGCGCGGAATCTGTTCGCGCTGGTCAAATTCCTGCTGCCTCGCGCGACGATTCTCCGCCCCGCCGACGCCGCCCACAATCCACTGCCGCGCGTTCCCCGCAATGTGCAGCAGAAGATTGCCTATGCTGTTGCCATCCTCATGCGTCCGCCACCAGATTTCCTCGTCGCTCAACTCTTCCACGCATCGCTCGATTTTCGGGAGGTAGTCTTCGCGCAACAACGAGCGCGATTTGGCTATGAAGTTTTGCGTCACGTCATTCATCTTTGGCCGCCTGGAATAATCAGTTGGATAACAGCAGAGATGCTATCGCCGCCGCCTTGTGCGTGTCAACAATCCTTTGTGTCGGGCCTGTGCGTGAAAAATGTTGAGGGGCGAGCTAACTTCTGCTCGCCCCTCAAGGAATGACCTGTAGTCTACTGCTCTTTTTCGTTAATGAGAGAACGAAAGCGTGCAGGCAACTGGCGCGCGTTGAGCGTTTGCTCACACACGCGCGTGCGAAATAGTTTTAGGCTTCGTGCGGCTGCGGCGGTTCAGGGAATAATGTCTTGAACGCGCGTGAAGTCTCCGTGCGACGCTTCTGCTGAAACTCTGTCACCCAGTTGGTGACGGTCGAGACCATATCGCGCGCGGTCTCCTGTGTCGTAGGCCGCTTCGCTTCTACTTGTTCAGGATGAGTCTCCTGACGATTGCGCTCTTCGCGCTTGATGATTTTGATTCGGGGTTTCGTAGCCATAATGACCTGCTTCTTCTGATGATTGCTGAATTGTTTACCTTTTGGTTCCCACTCTTTAACGAAATAGATTCGCTAAAGTTCGATTTTTTCTCTAAAGCCTGACGGCTTCGCGCTGTTACTTGCAAACACCGGACCACAAATCATTGACGAGAGGTCCAGACTCAATTTGCGTTATTATCTACAGCATTAGACGCGCTCCAACGCTTGCGGGTTGGAAAACATTTCCAGCACACACTGTCTCGCCTCAGTTCTGAAACTAACCACCTGTGGCCTTATTGCATACATCCCCCAACCACGTACTGAAAAGCAAGCCGGAAGGCGTTGGGCTGAAGCATGAGAGAAATACTATTCAACGCTGAATAGCTTTCCTCTCATCTCTCGCCTCTCATCTTTCCGACCCCAGACTCCAGACTTGCCTTTCTTCGTCGCTTTGCAGAATGCCAAAGGGTGTGGGTGTTTGGGCGGATTGCCAAGTGGATTTGACTGGCGGCGGGGTCGCGGCGAGAGAGGATGTTGAGATGAAACTATCGCTAAGCGTTTGGGGGAAAAGGGATAGCGGCGGGGGCCGTCTATTCGTCGGGCGCATGCGGGAGGCTGGCACATGCGTTGCCATCTCTTATGTTGGCATGAGATTCAGCGAAATCATCACCGTCTATTTGGCCGCCGGAGCGCCGTTCTGTGCCGAGCATTTCTTGAAGCACGGGCGCGGCACGAACCGCGCACTGACGCTCTTGAAGGCCGCCACGGCGATGCTCATCTGGCCGCTCTCTTTGAGCATTAACCTGCTGGCTCGTCGCGGGCGCGGGCCGCTCTCGAAAGATTTGAACGAAGAGGCGGCGATGGAGCGCACTCTCGCAAGGGCTTTGCAGGCGAAGGAGCGATTGATCTCGTCGCTCTACAAAATTGAGGAGTTGGCGCGCGCTGATGATTCACACGCGCAGCCGGGCGAGAGGCTTGAGCAGGAGACGCGCGCCATCAGCGAGAGCATAGAGAAATACGTCGGGCTGACGCTGGCCGCGAGCGCGGCTGACTTTAATGGTCCACCCGACGAGCGCGAGATGGAATTGTGCCGCATCGCCGGACGCAAGGGCGAAGACCTGCTCCTCGCCGGACGTTGTATACACAGGCGCAACGCCGCGCAACTCGTCTCGCATCAGTCGCGCACGCGCACGGAACTGCTGCACGCGTTCGCCACTCTCCGTGAGTTCGGCGTTGAGACGCGGGCCGCCGCGCCCGTTGATAAGCTCACGGCGTGTTATCTGAGCGTGGCCGTCTTGAAGTTTTACGGGCAGGCTATCAACCTGCTGTCGCTGCTCGAAGATGAGACGGCGGCGAAGGCCGTCGCGCGACTGCTCAATGCGGAGTGCGCGCGCCTGCGCAGGCTCGAATCCGACTATCTGCCGGATGCAGCAGAGAATGCTGCGGAAGGAGAAGTATGTACGACCAGACACTTATCCCCGTCAACAACACAGCCGTTATCGCAGGCGCAGACGGCGGTGCGAGGGTGAACCAGGAATGCGCCGCGAGACTCAACTGGCTGCTCAAGGACAACGCGGATGCGGCGGAACATCGCAAGCTCTTTCGCAACGACTTTGAAGAAGACGAAATGATGCTGATGCGTCACCCGCTCCCTGCGCGGAAAGCGTGGGCGACCTTCGGGCTGATGCTCGGCACGATGCCGCCTGCGGCCATCTTCGGCAGAATCTTTCACTACGGATGGACCACAGTTGACAGGGACTTGACGCTCCTTGGTCTTTGCCTGCTCATGAACATCGTCTGCGCCGTAGTGGGCATGGCGATGGGCGCAGCGATGGGCCGCTCTCTGGACAATCTCAAGCGCGCTTCTTGGAATAAGACTGTGCTGCTCTCGCTCTGGTACGGCGCGCTCTGGGGAGCGGTCGCGGGCGGCGCGGGCGGACTCCTCTTCTTCGGCTTCGGCGCGATAGTGGGCATCGCCTGCGCCATCCCCGTTGGCATGGCGGCGTTCCTACTCCTGACGCCGCTTCATCGTCTGCTCGCGCGTGGTGGTATGATTGACGCGCGCCACTTCTGGCCGCTCGCGTGCGGCATCACCATGACGATTGCCGCCCTGGTGTTGAGCCTGTAAAAGCAGGGAGCCAGGAGTCAGGAGCCAGGAGTCAGAAGTAAGAGCAGAGCCTTCATCATGAAGTGCATGCTATCGCTTTTCTACTGGCTCGTGGCTCGTGGCTCATGGCTTCCAAACTCCGTCCATGCTTCTGGTCCTGTTACTGTTCTCTTTGTTTCTGCTGGTGATGCTCGGCTTCTATGTGTTTGTGGCCGCGCCGCGCAGTCGTACGCATCAGACCTTCGCGGGCTTCGTCGCGTGCCTGGCATTGTGGACCATTAAAGACATCGCGTTGTGGGGTTTCGAGGTGAGGGACGGTCCTGCGGGGTGGTGGGCCAGCCTGAGCTTTATACTGGCCCTGTTGCTGCAAGTGACGCTCGTAGTCTTCGCGTGGGTCTTCCCGGAAAATGGTCCAGTGCCTTTGAAGCGGGCGGTCATTATTTTTTCACCGGCGGCGGTCTTCGTGCCTGCGGTCCTGCTGGGTTGGATGTGGGAGGACGTGAGGTTCGTTGACGGGCGTTTTCAAATTCGCCTGACGATGCTGGCCTACGCCTTCGGCCTCTATATTTACGGGGTGCTCGGCTACGGTTTCTGGCTGCTCTACACGAAGTACAGGCGTTATCGCGCGGGGCTCTGGGGCCAGCAACTAGGCGCAATCCTGTGGGCACTCATCATCACGATTACGATGAACACGGTGGTCAACAGCCTCCTGCCCCTGGCTGGCATCTACTCGCTTTTGAAGTACGGTTCCATCTTCGCAGTGCCGGGCGTGTTCATCTACGCCTATGCTATCTCAAACTTCAAACTCTTCTCGCTGCAATCCGCGCTGGACCAATTCCGCCTCTTCCCCGTCGCTTACAAGGTCGCGCTTTCGATTGCGGTGGTCGCCATCGTCAGCTTCACTTTGCTGCAAGTGCCTATCGTCTGGTGGAGTTTCAGCGATGGGCCAACGCCGGACGCTTGGCGACGTTATCTGGTCTTCAGCGTTATCTCCGCGCTCGTCCCGAATTTGATTCTGGTCGCGCTCATCATCCGCACTATTTCAAGGCCGGTGCGTCGCTTGACGGAGGCAGCCGTGGAGGTCGCGGGCGGCGCGTACGGGACGCGGGTTGACCTGCAAAGCAACGACGAGATGGGACTCCTCGCGGCATCCTTCAACGAGATGAGCGGCAAGATGGCCTCGGACATAGAACGCTTGCGCGAACTCAACGAGCATCTCATACGCGCGGAGAAACTGGCCGCCGCCGGAACGCTCGCCGCAGGTGTCGCGCATGAGGTCAACAACCCGCTCGCTTCCATCTCATCGCTCATACAGATTCTACAGACGCGCCCTCTGACCGAAGCCAACGAGAGCGAGCACAGGGAGATGCTGCGTCTCATCCAGACGCAGGTCGCGCGCATCACTCAGGTCTTGCGCGACATGATGGACTTTGCGCGCACGCGTCCGCCCGCACGCGCCCCGCAGGACATCAACCGCATCATCGAAGCGAGCATTCGTCTAGCCAGCTTTGACAAGAGCTTCGGGCGGCTGCATGTGACCACTCAATTGGACCTGGGCGTGCCGCACGTCTCCGGCGACGCGGACCAACTGCAACAGGTCATCCTTAACTTGCTGCTCAACGCGCGCGACGCCATGCCCGAAGGCGGCCATCTGAACTTGAGCACGCGCTACGACGCGCTCGCCTCCGAAATCATCATCGAGATAGCGGACACCGGGACGGGCATCAAGCCCGAACATCGCCCGCACGTCTTCGACCCCTTCTTCACCACGAAGCCCGCAGGGACGGGCACGGGCCTCGGCCTCGCCGTCTGCTACGGCATCATCACGGCGCACGGCGGGCGCATCGAACTCGGACCAGTTGAGGGACCGATTAATGGCCCGATTAATGGACCACCTAAAGGCGGGCCGGGCACGCGCGTCCGCATCGCGCTCCCGGCGCAGCCCGAAGCCTTGCACGAGACAGAGTATGCCTCTCATCAAACTCGAAACGATTATTAACGCGCCCGTCGAACTCTGCTTTGACCTGGCGCGCAACGTGGATGTACACCTGGCGGCGGCCTCTTCAACGGGCGAGCGCGCGATTGCCGGTATCACGTCCGGCCCTATGCAGTTGGGCGACGAAGTCACCTGGGAGGCTTTGCATCTAGGCTTACGCTTGCGGCACACTTCTAAAATCACCGCCTTCGAGCCTCCGCGCATGTTCGTGGACGAGATGCAGCGCGGGGCCTTCAAAAGATTCCGGCACACGCATCTCTTTGAAGCGGCGGCAACGGGCACGCGCATGATTGACGGGCTGGACTTCGCCTCGCCTTTGGGCCCACTGGGGCGAGCGGTGGATGCTCTCTTCCTCAAAGGCTATCTGACGCGCTTTCTCATACAGCATAATGGGTACATCAAGCGAGTGGCGGAGTCGCAGGGCAGTTCATCAAACGTCATGGCAGCCAGCACGCCCGTGCTGCATTCGTCCTTGAAGGGTAAATTACAAGCATGAACACACGACCGCTCATCCTTATCGCAGAAGATGAAGACCTGATGCGCGCCATCCTGACGCGGCTGTTGGAAGAGGCTGGCTATCGCGTCGCGGCGGTGGCGAACGCGGAGGAGGCTTTAGAGCGTTTCGCCTCCGAGGATGTGGCGGCGACGCTGACTGACATACGCATGGCGGGGATGGACGGCCTCGCGCTCCTGGACCGCATCAAGGACTTAGACCCGGAGGCGCTCGTCATAGTGATGACCGCCTACTCCTCTGTTGATTCTGCGGTCGCGGCCCTGCGCAAAGGCGCGTACGATTACATCACCAAGCCCTTCGTCAACGAAGACCTGCTGCAATCCATCAAGAATGCTATTCGCCAGCGCGAACTCTTCAGAGAGAACCGCGCGCTCCGCCGCGAGCTCGACCGTCGTTACAGTTTCTCTGAAATCATCGGCACATCGCCCGCGCTGCAATCCGTCTTTCGCCTGGTGGAAAAGGTGGCGACGACCAACACCAACATTCTGATACAGGGCGAGAGCGGGACGGGCAAGGAATTAATCGCGCGGGCCATTCATCACAACAGCCCGCGCGCGGATCGTCCCTTCGTCGCCATCAACTGCGGCGCGCTCCCCGAAACGCTCCTCGAAAGCGAACTCTTCGGCCACACCAAAGGCGCGTTCACGGGCGCGGTGACGAACAAGCTCGGCCTCTTCCGTTCGGCGGAAGGCGGCACGGTCCTGCTCGATGAAGTCGGAGAGATTACGCCCGCGATGCAGGTACGTCTTCTGCGCGCGCTGCAAGAGCACGAGGTCACGCCCGTCGGTTCGAGCGTGCCCGTCTCCTTCGACGCGCGCATCATCTGCGCCACCAACCGCGACATAGAGAAGGAGGTCACTGAGGGCCGCTTCCGCGAAGACCTCTTCTATCGCCTCAACGTGATTGAGATTCACCTGCCGCCCTTGCGCGAGAGGCGCGAGGACATCCCGCTCCTCGTGCGCAACTTCATCACGCGCACCGCGCACGAGCAGGCCCGCGAAGAGAAAGCCATCGAACCCGCCGCCATGTCCGCCCTCATCAACTACACCTGGCCCGGCAACGTCCGCGAGCTACAGAACGCCATCGAACGCGCCTTCACTTTGAGCGGAGAAGCGATTGACCTGGACAGCCTCCCGCCCAGGGTCCGCGACGCCGCAGGCCAACGCGCCGGAACCATCCGCGACCCGGACGGCCTCCGCCCCACCCTCGAAGAGATAGAACGCCAGCACATCTTCGAGACCCTCGCCTCCGTCAATCAAGACAAGGCCCGCGCCGCCAACATCCTAGGCATAGACCTCTCCACCCTCTACCGCAAACTCAAACGCTACGACGCCGTCTGATTGAACGTGAGTTCCAGGTAACAAGCAGGTCATGTCGTCGCCCCGGAGGAGCTAATTAGACCAGATGTCGGAGACTAGCTTCTTGAACATAGGGACAGAAATGATCGTGGTATTCACCAGTTTCTGTGCCTGGCTAAAATCTTTATCGCCTGTGATGAGGTATTCCGCATCTATCGCCAACGCACATTCGAGGAACTTTGCATCTTTCCTGTCACGCGGAAAATCCAACCGGCTATCCGCTTCAACTATTGTCGTGAGAACATCAAACATTTCATCCCACTGGCGCAACAAATCTTCGGGCAAGCCGAACTTCTCCCGGCGCAGCACTTCTTTATATTCATCCAGGATAGAGGCTGAAACAATCCATTCAAAGTCAGGATGTTCAACTACAAAAAGGATTACGGTTTCGGGTTCCCTATCTTTCAACGCCGCTGACACAACCACGTTGGTGTCAATGACAATTTTCATTGGCCGCTCCGGTAAGCCTCAACTTCGCGGGTAATATCTTCTTCGCTGAGGGGTTGTATCCGAGGGAGAGATTGTGTGGCCTTCAATAAATCTTTTAGTTCCTGTAGGCGAGCCCCGTCAACTTCATCTTTGGCGAGAACCACGACCTCAATGCGCTGCCCTTGACGAAAAGGCAAGTCTGAAAGGACGACCTTCTTGGGGTCTTTGATTGTTAAGTACGCTCGGTATGCCTTCATCAATTTCTCCGTGCTCTCCATTAGAGATTGCTTATATTCAATGCCGGGCAAAAGGCCCGACATCTAACCCCTCACGCGCCCGCACAATTAACGCACGCTTGTCCCTCTCGTACACGAATCAGTTTACCATCCTTCGGCACGTCGCCATACAGGATATACCTGCTGCCAAGAGGTTAATGTAACGCGACTGCGAGCTAACATGGTGGTCATGTGGTCAGCCCCGGAGGGGCAGAAGAATGATTCTTCCGCTCCTCCGGGGCCGAGATTCAACAGGCTTTCTACTGATGTCGAACTCGCGTTTGATTAGGTGGTCGGCTCCGCAGGTTTCTGCGGTGGGGTTTTGGGTTGGGGGGCGTGTTCGATGCGGGTGACGCTTTTCCAGGCGGCGAGGGCCGCCGGGTCATCGCGGAATTTGTTGCGGACGATGGCGTCGAGTTGGCGGACGAGGCTGACGCCGCGTTCGGTTGATGCGCCGAGCGAGACGGTGGAAGCGGTGGCGTTTTCGCGCCCCTGATTTTGGTGGCTGACGGCCTGTTCAAAGGCATTGATGGCCGCGTCCAGGTCGGTCAGGAATGAGGCGGCCATTTCGTACCGGATAAACTGCGCGTTGAGAGGGGCGGCGTCTGCGGCGAAGGCGCGGGCGGTGTTGAGGAGGGTCTGGTCGTTATTGCCGCGCGGCATGCGGAATTTATCGTCCAGGCCGGGTATCTCGAAGGCCATCGAGTGGGCCGTCAGATTAATAGCTTTAATCTGCTGGTAGAGAGCCTGGCGCGCGTCTTCCCTGCTGCCAGTGCCTTGCAGGGCGTCGCTTTTGCCGGAGACTTGCGCGGCGGCGTGCTCTTCGAGGCTGTTTATCTCTCCCTGCAAGGCGTCGAACAGTTCTCTGCCTTTGGAGCCTGCGGCGAACTGTGCGGCGTGCGTCTCGACGTAGTCGCGGACGCGCCTGAGCATGTCCAGGCGTCTGGTTTCCGAGTCTTTCATGTGGAATGTCCTTTCCGTGAAGCTAAGGAAGCAGAGCCTTACCTTAGTATGGGTTTGAGGTTTTGCGAGGATTGCGCCCTTTGGACAGGTGAAGTTTACGCCTTTCCGCCCGCACGGCAAAGCATTTTTCGCGCACGCCGTAGGGAAAGGCGCGCACGCCTGTCCTGAACACGCGCACGCCGCGACGCAGCACACGCACGCCGCGACGCAGTACACGCACGCGGCGACGGAACGCGCGCACGCCGGACCTTTACGCATGCACGCTGCCGCGCGACACGCGCACGCCGCCCCGTAACGGGCGCACGCCGCCGCGTGACACGCGCAGGCGGCATCTCTCATCATGCACGCCGCGCGGGAACAGGCGCAGGCGGCCATGTGGCGCGTGGAGGCGGCTATTTACAGTCCGGGTGGTGGTCCTTTAGCCCTGTTCTTCCGGCTGTTGACCGAAGAGGCCGCCCTGCTCTGCGCGGCTCTTGCTCCGGCGTTGGGCGCGTTTGTGGGTGGCCGCGCCCGCCTCCGGGTAGAGGAGTTTGCGGCCCGCGAGCAGTTCTTCGACGGTGAGGATTTGGAGCTTCGGGAACTGTCCGTAGAACTCTGATTCGTAGTAGCCAGCCGCGACCGCCTCGGCCTTCATGTCCCTGGTCGGCGGCTTGAGGGTGAGGAACGCGCCGAGTGGTGCCCCCTCGCGCTCCATGACGCCCTTGAGGTCGCGTATGTCGCCCGACTTGACGTGGCCGCTCTTGACTTGCAGGACTACTCTCTTGGGCTTGCCGCTATTGTCGTCAAAGAAGATAACGAAGCCGTCAATGCCCGTGTCCTTGCCCTTCTTCTTATCTTGCGCGGCCCTGCCATTGACCAACCCGACCGCCCACCATTGAAACTGGTAGCGGTCTTGGAGTGCCAACGCCTCCGCGCTCGCTAAATCCTTCGGGTCGCCTATTACTTCATACGGGGCCAGTTCCTTTTCGTATTTACCTATAAAGGTGTCATGCAGGCGGCTGCGTATGAGGCCGATGGCTAGATGCGTGATGTCAATCCCCATCCAGCGACGATGAAGCCGCTCAGCGACAGTCACCGCCGTCCCGCAACCGCAGAACGGGTCAAGCACCACATCGCCCTCGTTACTGCTCGCCTCGATGATCCGCTCAAGCAAAGCCTCCGGCTTCTGCGTCGGATAGCCAAGCCGCTCTTGTGCTTGTGAGTTGATTGGTGGAATATCATCCCAAACATTCCCAACAGGCATTCCAGGCATTTCATCCAAATATCTTTTCAACCTGATGCGCCCATCCTTTGTATCAGGAAAATGCAAGAGTCCCGCAGCGTCTAGTTCTTTCATTTTTTCTATGGAAACAGACCAACCGTTTGGATGAGGCTGGTATCCTTTATAGTCGTACGTCAGATTCGGGCGAGGGCTTGGGCTTCTTAAATCGCGGGTAGTATAACGCCTTCCATGCTTGTCAATATTGCTGTAATGCGATTGGATATATTTCTCGGTGTAAGAAGCAAATGACGTATTGAATGTATAGCTTAATCCTTTCGCATAGAAAAGAATGGTGTCGCTTTGGTCGCCATATCGCCGACGCGCATCATTATGCCCGCTTGTACGCTTCCACACGATTTCATTTCTGAACTGCATCGGCCCAAATATCGCATCGAGTATCAGCTTGAGATAATGCGAAGCGGTCGGGTCGCAGTGCAGGTAGATGCTCCCCGTCTCCTTCAAGACCCTGTGCAATTCCACCAGTCGCGGCGTCATCATCGTCAAGTACGCCATCATATCGCTCTGCCCCAGAAACGAGCGCAACGCGCCCATGATATTGACCACACGCTCCGGCGCGTCTCGCACCGTCTCATAAAAGGTCGCCTCCGCCTCCTGCGTCCAGTGCCACGTATCCTCGAAGGCCGTTATCTGCGCCGCGCTCTGCTCCCCACCCTTCTCCTGAAACAACACGTTATAGTTCGCGCTCGAATTGAACGGCGGGTCCAGGTAAATGAGGTCCACACTCTCCGCCGCCACCTGCTCGCGCAGGATGCTCAGGTTATCACCGAAGAACAGCTTGTTTCTCCACTCGCTTGACATGCGCGCTCTCCCCGTTGCTGATGTCGCCCCACCTTCTCAGTTTACCACCCTTCCGCACGTCGCCATACACGACCCTCATCTTGACTTATAGAACTGCGTCGCGGCGGCCTCATATTACTGGTCCAATTACTGGTCCAGAATTTTCTTGACCGTGCTGGCCCAGTGGAGTACATTGGCCCACAACAGGCCCAGTCATCTTCACGGCAAAATCACAATTCGGGAGGAACCATGAATCTACTTTCCAGATCAAGGAAATTGTTTGTTTTTGCGGCATTAGTTTTGACGCTGATGCTTTCGGGGGCTTTCCTTTCATCGAGTCGCGGCGGGAGCGCGCATGCAGTGAAGGCGTCATCCGCCACCCTCAGATACTCGACGGAATACACCTATTACAGCGACGCCTCGCATACAACGGAAGTTGGCTGGCGTTACATCAATTGTGCCGGGAGGGCAACTACGAGCGGAACCGTTACGCCCTACTTTACGTCGGAAATCATTGACGTGTGTTGCGGCAGCGTGCCCTGTTAAGATGAGGGACAGAGGCCGCGTCAGGATTTACTTCCCAAGCCACAACCGGAGAGGGCAGGCGTCAAAGCCTGCCCTCTCGCTTTCCCCCTCTGCGGAAAATATTTGATGCAGCCGCGTGATTGTGGTAGCGTCTGCCACACATACAAGAATTCCGGCTCTGGCCCAGAGGACTTTTCAGGTTTTACCGTCAGAGAAAATG
>JAXDFO010000131.1:0-11731 GCA_034665545.1 Blastocatellia bacterium | reverse complement strand
ATACTTGCGTCATCGCCGCCTGGTTTACGGCCTGCTCGCTGTGACGGCCTGCGCGCTGCTGGCGGTCTTCGCTTTCCCGCGCATCAACGGCGCGCATCGCTGGATTAAGCTGGCGGGTTTTTCGGTCCAGCCTTCGGAGGCCGCGAAACTCGCCATGACAATCTTCCTCGCATACTTTCTTGAGAAGCGCGCGGGAGAGGAAAGGGCTTTCTGGTTGACCTTCGTGCCGTGCATTTTGATGACGGGACTGTTCGCGTTGCTGGTCGTGGCGGAGCCGGATTTGGGAACGGCTTTGATGCTCGCGGTGATTTGCGTGGTGATGTGTTTTACGGCGGGCGTGCGGCTGCTTCACCTGGGAACGGCGGCTGCGCCCGCGCTGGTCGGAGTGGCTGGCTTGCTCATCTTCGTGCCGTGGCGGTTGCAGCGCATGGTGACATTTCTGGACCCGTGGAAAGACCCGCGCGATAAAGGTTTTCAGGTGGTCCAATCGCTCATCGCCGTGGGATCGGGCGGGGTTGACGGGCTGGGCTTCGCGCAGGGCAAGCAGAAACTTTTCTTTCTGCCATTCGCGCATTCGGATTTTATCTTCGCGGTGGTGGGCGAAGAGTTGGGCCTGCTGGGCGCGTTGACGGTGGTCGTGGTGTTCGGGATTTTCCTGTGGCGCGGAATGCGCGCGGCGTTGCGTGCGCCGGACAGGTTCGGGATGCTGCTCGGCTTGGGGCTGGTCACTTCGATTGTCGCGCAGGCGCTCTTTAACATCAGCGTCGTGCTCTCGCTCGTGCCGACGAAGGGCATCCCGCTTCCATTCATCTCTTATGGCGGCTCGTCGCTCGTCCCGACGATGATAGCGGCGGGAGTGCTGTTGAATATCTCGCAGTATTCAGGGAGCGGCAACATCGGCGGCGGCGGGATGGTTGAGCATCAAGAGGGAGCGATACGGAAGACTGTGTTGGGCCAACGCGTGCCCGCGCCGCTTCAAAGATTTTCTACGCAACGCGACGCGGGCGCGTCGCCGCGTGTGAGCTAAAGGCGATGCGCGTCCTTATCGCCGCAGGGGGAACCGGCGGGCACATCTATCCGGGCATCGCGGTGGCGAAAGAGATTATGCGCCGCGACCCCGGCGCGAACGTCAGGTTCGTGGGGACGGCGAAGGGGTTGGAAACGAGGCTCGTGCCGCAGGCCGGTTTTGAACTTTCGCTCATTGAAAGCGCGGGACTGAAGAACGTCGGAACGGCGGCGCGTCTTAAAGGACTGGCAGTCCTGCCGAAAAGTTTTCTTGAAGCGCGAAGATTGATTCGTGAGTTTAAGCCGCACATCGTCTTGGGCGCGGGCGGATACGTTTCTGGTCCGGTTTTAATGACCGCCGCGTTGATGCGCGTGCCGACGCTGGTGATGGAATCGAACGCGCTGCCTGGTTGGACCAATAGAGTGCTGGCGAGGTTCGTTGATAAGGCGGCGGTTTCCTTCGAGGCCGCGCTCCCGCACTTTCGCGGCAAGGCCGTCGTGACGGGAAACCCCGTGCGCCGCGAGTTCTTTGATATGCCGCCCAAGCCGCGCGATGCTGCGCGATTTTCCATTCTAGTCTTCGGCGGCTCGCAGGGCGCGCACGCGATTAACGAGGCGATGGTTGCCGCGCTGCCGCACCTGGAAACTTACAGGAACGTCTTGCACATCACGCACCAGACGGGCGAGGCGGATTACGAGAAAGTGCGGCAGGCTTATCTGGACCAGGGATGGGGCGAGCAGGGCGAGGTGCGAAAGTACATAGATGATATGGTCCGGGAATTTGCCGCGAGCGATGTCATCATCTGTCGCGCCGGAGCGACGACGAGCGCGGAACTGGTCGCGGCGGGCAAGGCCGCCATCATGATTCCGTTTCCGCAGGCGGCGGACGACCATCAACGCAAGAACGCGGAAGCTTTAGAGGCGGAGGGCGCGGCGCGCATGGTCTTGCAGCAAAATCTGACGGGCGAGAGTCTCGCGCGCGAGATAGCTTCTCTAGTGGCCGCGCCCGAAGAGATTACGAGTATGGAAGAGGCTAGCCGCAAACTGGCACGCGGCGATGCGGCGACAGCAACCGTCGAGTTGATGGATGAGTTGGTCAGGAGACGGAAGAAAGATAGTTGAGAGGGATGCGATTGAGAGATATGCGATGTTGCTTTCTCTATAAGAACAATCGGTCGTTGGTCGGAAAGTCAGTTGGCCCAGACACGCCTCCTGGCTCCTGGCTCCTGGCTCCTGACTCCTGTAGTTAATTATGTTTCGTCATATTCAACATGTTCACTTCGTCGGCATAGGGGGCATAGGTATGTCGGGGATTGCGGAGGTGCTGGCTAATCTTGGCTTCCGCGTGTCGGGGTCGGATTTGAAGCGTTCGAGTGTGACGGACAGGCTCGAAGAGTTGGGCGTGCAGGTGTTCGAGGGACACGGGGCGGAGAATGTCAGCGATGCTCATGTGGTGGTCCGCTCGACGGCGGTGAAGGAGGATAATCCTGAGATACAGGAGGCGCGGAGCCGTTCGATTCCGGTCATCCCGCGCGCGGAGATGTTGGCGGAGTTGATGCGTCTCAAGCCGAACACGGTCGCGGTCGCAGGCTCGCATGGCAAGACCACTACGACTTCTATGGTTGCCACTGTGGTGGCGCGCGCGGGGCTTGACCCGACGGTCGTGGTGGGCGGCGTGGTGAAAGGCTTGGGGTCCACTAACGCGCGTATGGGGAAGAGCGATTTGATGGTGGTCGAGGCCGACGAGAGCGACCGTTCGTTTCTCATGCTGACGCCGACCATCGCGGTCGTGACGAACATTGACCGCGAGCACATGGACTATTACGACGACATGAACGACGTGATGGATTGCTTCGCCAAGTTCGTCAATAAAGTTCCCTTCTATGGAGCGGCGGTGCTGTGCCTAGATGATCCGCATGTGCAGGCCGTCATCCCGCACGTGCTCAGGCGGCGCATTACCTACGGGTTGAGCGCGCAGGCGGACGTTTCCGCGCACGCGATTCGTTTCGACCAGGGTTTCGGGTCGAACTTCACGGTCTGGCAGGGACATGAAGTGGTTGGCGAAATCTCTCTGCGCGTGCCCGGCCTGCACAATGTTTATAACGCGCTGGCGGCGATTGCCGTCGCCTTTGAATTGAAAGTGCCGTTCGAGCGCATCGCGGAAGCGCTCGCTTCATTCACGAACGCTGACCGCCGTTTTCAATTCAAGGGCGAGGAAGCGGGCGTGCTCATCGTGGACGATTACGGACATCATCCGACGGAGATTAAGGCGACGCTCGCGGCGGCGAAGATGGGCGCGTCGGGCAGGCGCATCGTCGTCCTCTTTCAACCGCATCGCTACTCGCGCACGAAGGACCAGATGGAAGAGTTCGCGCGCTCTTTCAATAACGCGGACATGCTCTTTGTGACTGACATCTACGCGGCGAGCGAAGACCCGATTCCGGGCATCACGTCCGAAGCCCTGACCGATGCTATCAAGCTTTTCGGTCATAAGAACGTGAACTATGTCGGCGCGCTGGATGGCGCGGCTGAACTTCTTCAGAAACATGTGCGCGAAGGCGACATGGTCATCACGCTCGGCGCGGGCACGGTGTATCGCGCGGGCGATCAACTGCTCGAATTGTTGAAGAGGGAAGTTAATTAAATTTTAGATTTGCGATTTTAGAAATGGGTGAAGTGGAAACAAAATTGGACCGGGCGTCGCGGGACGCGGCGATTGAAGAGATAGCGGCGCGCGTGGGCGTGCGTGCCGAGCGCGGGCGTCGCTTCGCGGAGTTGACCAGCTTGAGAGTGGGCGGAGCGATTGACTGGGTCATCTCGCCTGTCACGGAAGAAGAGGCGGCGCGGTTGGTCCAGGAATTGGACGATGCTGTCATCGCGTGGCGTGCGCTCGGCTCTGGAAGCAACGTGCTTGCGGATGACGCGGAGCATCATTACGTGGTCGTGAGTTTGAAAGAGTTGAAGGGCGCGGCGCGGTTCGATGGCGAGAGGGTTTCCGTCAGCGCGGGATTTTCTCTGCCGCGTTTGTGCGTGGAGGCTGGCAGGCGCGGCCTCGCCGGAATCGAGGGTCTCGGCGGCATCCCTGGGACCGTCGGCGGCGCGCTCTGGATGAACGCGGGCGCATACGGTCATGAGATAGGAAAGGTCACGGAGACGGTCAGGGTCGCGCGTGATGGAAGGGTGGCGGAAGTGCCGGGCAGTGATGTCGTCTGGGATTACAGGCACACATCTTTTCGTGAAGGCGAGCTTCTGCTCGGCGCGACGTTGCGTTTGCAGCCGGATGACCCGGAAAAAATCAGAGAGCGTATGGACGAGGCCAAGAGCAAACGCATGGCGACGCAGCCGCACGGCTCGCGCAGCGCGGGATGCTTCTTCAAGAATCCGCCGGGCAGCCCCGTCGGGACCGGCAAGATGATTGACGAGATGGGCATGAAGGGCACCCGGCGCGGCGGCGCGCTCGTCTCTCCCGTTCACGCCAACTTCATCGTCACGGAGGGCGAACAGGCCAGCGCGGCGGACGCCCTCGCCCTCGCAGAAGAGATTCGTGAACGCATACGCCGCGAGCGCGGCATAGAACTGGAATACGAAGTCGAGTTGTGGCGCGCTGAAGCGAAGGAAGAGAGCCGGGAGTCAACAGTTGATAGTAATTCTGATTCCAGGCTCGTTGATGAGAAGGAGAAGAAGTGAGAGAGCAGGTCATCACTCCACGTCTGTCTGGCCGTGGCGGCGGTGGGGGCGGCGGGCGCGCTCCTCGCTCCGGCGAGATCGTGCAGCGTCCTGCGAGACGCGAGAAGGGAGGGCGCGCGCCCGCTCGTTCTCAAGGCGGCGGTAAACTCCGACAGGCTCTCGCATACTTTCCGCTCATCGCCAGAATGACGGTCGCGGTCGCTCTCGGAGTGCTGCTGTTCATGGGCTATCGCGCGGCGGCCAACGCCTCCTTCTTTCAAGCGCGCAGGCTGGATGTCGGCGGCGTCTCGCGCGCCAACGCCGATGAGATACGGGCGGTCGTGCGTCGCAACGTGGCGGCGACGGGCGTCTGGAAAGCCGACCTCTCAAGCATCAGCGCGGATTTGGAAAAGTTGCCGTGGGTGCGCGCGGCTGTCGTCTCGCGCGTGCTGCCTGACGGGTTGCGCGTGCGCGTGACCGAGCGCGTACAGAGCGCGGTCGTGCGTACTTCCAACGGAAAATTTATCTGGGTGGATGATGACGCGGTGAGCCTGGGCGCGATGTCTCCGGCAGACCACATGCCTCCCTTCTTCATACGCGGCTGGGATGAAACGAATACTGACGAAGGACACGCGCTGAATCGTGAACGGGTCCAGAAATATCTGGAACTCTCGCGCGTGTGGGAGACCGCCGGGTTGGCAGGGCGCGTCAGCGAGATTAACCTCGGCGACTTGAGGGACGTGCGCGTGCAACTGGCGGGCGACGATTCGCAGATAGAAGTGCGGCTCGGCGAGAAGGATTTCGACAATCGCCTGAGACGCGCTCTGAAGGTGCTGGACGAAGAGAAGAATAAACCCGGTGGTCCAATTATCACTTACCTCGTCGCGCTCGACCGACGCATTGACGTGGGGACGAGTTCGGGCGCGCAGCTTTCCGGCGATAACTCGAACGCGAGTCATAACGGCGAAGCTGAAGCGAACGTCAACAGAACGGGCGCGCGTGAAACGCCGCCCGCCAGGACCATCAATCAGAGGCGGGATGCGAGCGAGGCTAACGCGCGCAAAGAGAAAGGGTCTAAGCAGAAGAGCGAGACGTTGAAGGGCGACGCGGGAAAAAAGGACCAGAGAGCGAAGGACGACAAGTCGCAGGTCAGACCGCGCCGCGTCGGATGAACACAAGATGAGGTTTTAAAGTTTGAGGTTTCAAGTTTCAAGTTGATGTTGTCGCTAAACCTTAAACGCTAATCCTTAAATTCTATCTAGGAGATTTATGGCTAAACGCGCGTCACACACTATCGGCCTGGATATAGGGACGAGCAGGGTGACGTGTATCGTGGGCGAGGCGGGCGATAGCGGCCTGGTGGAAGTGGTCGGCATCGGCGAGGCCGAGGCGCGCGGTCTGCGCAAGGGAGTCATCGTCAACCCTGAGGCGGCGGTCGAAGCCATCAAGCGCGCGGTTGAAGATGCGGAGCGCATGAGCGGCCTTGATGCTGAAGAGGTGACGATTAATCTCGCAGGCTCGCACATCATGGGCTTCAACGGGCAAGCTATCGTCGCCGTCTCCGGACGCGACCGAGAGATAACGCCGGATGATGTGAGGCGCGCGATTGATTCTGCGTGCGCGATACAGCTTCCCGCAGGGCGCGAGATTGTGGACAGGCTGCCGCAGGAGTTCATCGTTGATGACCAGGACGGCATCAACGACCCTGTAGGGATGATAGGCGCGCGGCTCGCCGTCAAAGTTCATATCGTGACCAGTCCCGTGACGGCTCGTCAGAACGCCATCAACGCCGTCAATCGCGCGGGACTGGTCGTCGCCGACATGGTCCTCGAACAACTCGCCGCCGCCGAGGCCACTTTGACCGATGATGATAAAGAGTTCGGGGCCGCGCTCGTGGACATCGGAGCGGAGACGACGGGCCTCGTTATCTACCAGCGCGGGGCCGTCCAGCACACGGCTGTCTTCGCGCTCGGCGGCTCGCACTTCACCAATGACATAGCCTTCGGCCTGCGTACCCCCATTCCAGAAGCCGAGAAGATTAAGCGCACCGTAGGTTGTGCCTACAGTTCTTCTTTGAACGAGATGGAACGCGGCGAGCTCGTCGAAGTGCCCTCTGTGGGTGGGCGCGCGCCGCGCCAGCTCTCAAGACAAATCTTGTGCGACATTCTTCAGCCGCGCGCCGAAGAGGTCTTGATGCATGTGGCGGATGAGATTAGGGATTCGGGTTGGGAGCGCCAGTTGTCCAGTGGAGTAGTCTTGACGGGCGGCGGCGCATTGCTTGATGGAATGGCGGAGATTGCGGAGCAGGTTTTCGATGCTCCGGTGCGTTTGGGTTATCCCGAAAGAGACCGCTTCGGCGGACTCGTGGAGGATATTCAAAGCCCCGCGTGGGCGGCTGCCGCAGGGCTGTCGCTGGTCGCGCAACGCGCGCAGGGCGCGGAGGCGCGCTCGGCTTCGGGCAAAAGAGGCTCGACGGGCAAGCTGACGCACTTCGTCTCAAAATTTCGTCATCGTTTCAGTAGTATTTTTTGACAAGATGTTGTATGCTGCCGCGCCAGTTGGCACAAGCTGTTGTCCGCAAGATATAGTGCCCACGGCGCGCACGGCCCAATATAACCGCACAATGTGCTTCGGAGCTAGAGAGCTTTGAGTGAAAGGATTAATATTATGACACCGGAAGGCCGCCAACCGGGCAGCGGCATCAATATTTTCATAGATGATGATCCGCCCATCACCGGCGCGCGTATTAAAGTGATCGGCGTTGGCGGGGGCGGGGGCAACGCCGTCAACCGCATGATCGAAGCTGGCATCGAGGGCATAGAGTTTCTCGTCGCCAACACGGACCTGCAAGCCCTCAAACGTTCGCGCGCTCCCATCAAGATTCAACTCGGCAGCCGCCTCACGAAGGGCCTCGGCGCGGGCGCGAACCCGCTCATGGGACGCGACGCCGCTCTGGAAGATACGGAAAAGATTATAGAAGTGCTGGAAGGCGCGGACATGGTCTTCGTGACGACGGGTCTCGGAGGCGGGACGGGCACGGGCGCGGCTCCTATCATCGCCAGTCTGGCGACGGAACTCAACGCCCTCACCGTAGCCGTCGTGACCAAGCCGTTTCACTTCGAGGGTCGTCGTCGCATGCAGCAGGCCGAGCAGGGCTTGAGAGAATTGCGCGAGTGCGTTGACACCGTGATCACGATTCCGAACGAACGTTTGTTGCACACGGTCGAGCGCAACGTCTCGCTCGCGGATTCATTCAAGGTCGCGGATGACGTGTTGAGACAGGCCGTGCAGGGCATCTCGGATTTGATTACCGTGCCCGGACTCATCAACCTGGACTTCGCAGACGTGAAGGCCATCATGCAAGGCATGGGATTGGCGTTGATGGGGGCAGGGCGTGCGAGCGGCGAGCATCGCGCGATGGAGGCCACGCAACAGGCCATCTCGTCTCCCTTGCTCGAAGAGGCGACCATCGAAGGCGCGAAGGGCGTGCTCATCAATATCACGGGCGGCGCGGACCTCACGCTCTTTGAAGTCAACGAAGCCTCCTCGATTATCCGCGAGGCCGCAGACGAGGATGCCAACATCATCTTCGGCGCGGTGATTGATGAGAGCTTGCGCGACGAGATGAAGATAACGGTCATCGCCACGGGCTTTGATAAAGAGTCCGCCGATTCGGGCCAGCAGACGCACAATGCCATGCAGTCCGCGCCGCCGCGCTACACGCAACGACCGGGCGATGATCTCGCGCGTCCGAGCGTCGCGCCCGGACGCTCCGACGACCTGGATGTCCCGACCTTCATTCGCAAGAAAGCCGACTAAAGTAAGGCCAAAGTAAAAAGGTCAAAGGCAAAAGTGAGGCGGAAACCGCTTTTTAATGAAAGCTGGCTTCCCCTCACTTTTGCCTTTTTACTTTTACCTTTGGCCTTTTGCTTTCTCACCTTTGCCTTTTTCTCTCGTCTCGTGTAGCATGTCGCGCATTCCTTGCAGGATTTCCATTACGGGTAAATAACAACTCTTCTCCCTCGAATGGCCGCAGCCTGCGAGAGTAGCCAAGTTTTCTGTGCCGTGCCCAGTCGCACCGTTTGTGTGTGCAGACGGACAGGAAACTTTTGATCGTTCCCCACATAAATTTGGAGGTTATGAAATCACTGTGAACCGTAAACTTATTAGAACCACACTGGCGGATGTTAAAGCGAAAGGACGTGAAGCCGTCGTCCAGCCCAGAGAGCAACGTGCCAACGGCAGCCCGGCTCGCCCCGCAGGCGGCAGTTCAGGCGATGGCGGCCCTTCTTCTTCTTCTTCGGGAGCCGCGCAGCAACGCGCGGCGCAATCGGCGGCGGTCCAGGTCCGCAAGCGCACCCCTCCTCCGACCGAGACGAGCGCGGAAATCTTCTATTACAAGAAACAGATTGATGCCCACACGGTGATGGTCATCGTGCTTCAGGATGGCGAAGAGATTGAAGGGACCATCGAGTGGTATGACCGCAACGCGATTAAGGTCAATCGGAAAGGGTCTCCGAATCTTTTGATACTCAAACACAACATCAAGTACATGTACAAGGCCGACGAGCGCGAGGGCGAATGAGCGTTTAGCCCCACGCGCCCAGCGCGAATTTGCCAGACCGGCGCACTGCTCATCCATTGATCTCTCGGCGGTCTTCTCACTTTGGTCGCGCCACAGCCATGACAGACTCGCTGCATCATTCATCCCACGCTTCCGGGCCATCGCGCCAGAAGCGACATCTCCCGCGCATCGGTATCACGATGGGCGACCCGGCGGGCATCGGCCCGGAGGTCGTCCTCAAGGCCGTCGCGGAGGAAGAGGTGCAGCGCATCTGTACTCCTGTCATCGTCGGCGACGCGCAACTGTTGGCCCACACGGCGCGCACGCTCGACCTCACCTGCGGTTATGACATCGTGCGTTATGATGAACCGCTCTCGACAGAGCGCACGGAACCTCTCATCTTTCACCTCGACAACATAGGCGGCTACATAGAGCCTGGCATCGAATCGGGCGTGGCGGGAAAGGCTGCGGCGCAGTACATAGAGGCCGCCGTCGAGTTGTGCGCCGCCGGAAAGCTCGATGCCATCGCCACCGCGCCGATTAACAAACGCGCTCTCTTCCTCGGCGGCTACAGCTTTCCTGGGCACACGGAATTCCTGGCCCACTTGACGGGCACGGAAGAGTATGCGATGGCCTTCGTCGCTTCCAACCTGCGCATCGTCCTGTTGTCAACGCACGTTCCGCTCGCGGAAGCTATCAGGATGGTCGAGCGCGACCGGCTCTTGCGCGTGATTCGTCTGGCTCACCGCGAGATGAAGCGTTGGGGCATAGAGCGACCGCGCCTGGCCGTCGCCGCGCTCAACCCGCACGGCGCGGAGGGCGGACTCTTCGGCGTCGAGGAGGCGTCGGAGATAGTGCCTGCGGTCGAAGCCTGTCGCGGCAAGGATGACATGAACGTGCAGGGTCCGTTTTCGGCGGACACCGTTTTCCTGCGCGCTTCACGCGGCGAGTTTGATGCCGTCATCGCTTGCTATCACGACCAGGCGATGATTCCCGTCAAGTGTCTCTCCTTTGGCGAGGCCGTCAACGTCACGCTCGGCCTGCCCTTCATACGCACTTCAGTGGACCACGGGACCGCTTTCGACATCGCGGGCAAGGGGCTGGCCGAGCATTCAAGCATGGTCGCGGCGATTAAACTGGCAGCCGACCTGGCCTCGCGGACGGACGATGCGGGGCGCGCCGTCGAAGCTTGAAAGAGGCCGTATGGGTTTTGTGGATGGACCAGCAAACACTGTGGGGAAAACGGGCGAAGGCCCACGTCGAATCCTCGTCGCTGATGACGACCCGGCTATCTTGCGTCTCATCACCACGATTGCCCAGAAGGATGGTTTCGAGGTCTTGACGGCGCGCGATGGCCGCGAGGCTTACAAAATTCTTCAAGAGGATTCCAACTTCATCGCCGCTATTTTCGACGTGATCATGCCGCACATACAGGGCACGGAACTCGTCAAGTACATGATGACAGAAAAGCGATTGATGCGTATCCCCGTCATGATGATGACCGCCGAGCAGAACCCGAAACTTCCCACGGACAGCTTCGCCGCAGGGGCCGTCGTCTTCCTCCCCAAGCCCTTCACCACCACCCAACTGCAAATGATGCTGCGCATGCTGGTCAACAGGCGTAGCCAGTGACCACTCTTTTGAAGAGGAGAAAGCTGATGAGAAGACGAGGGCGATGGATGGCGCTGGGTCTACTTGTTTCTGTGATGTGCCTGTGTGCAGTCGTGAGTTACACGCGCGCGGCAGGGGAACTCAGTCCGAAGGAGGCGCGCAAGTTGATAGCGCAGGTGGCGGGCGTAGAGTTGCCCACGGATGCCGTGCGCGTCAAAGAGGTTTCCGCGTTGGGTTCTTCGGCGGTCGTGGTGGCGCAGGTGGAGACGGCGTTTCGCTTCGTCAAGGATGAGAGAGGCAAGTGGCGCGTCGCGGAAATAAGGACGGGCAATAATAAGTGGGAGGATGTGGACATGCTCTTGCGCGCGGTCAACGCGGAAAAGAGCGCGCGCGCCCACGCCGAACTCGAAACCATCGCCACCGCCCTCGAAGCCTTTCGCCGCGAACGCGGCTTCTACGTCGTCGCGGATAAAGAGGGCGCGCTCATAGACCAACTCAACCCGCGTTATCTGCATGACATTATCCGCCTGGACCCATGGCACAACGCATACCAGTATCAAGGCGCGTCAGGCAACTTCACCCTCCGCTCTTCAGGCCCGGACGGCAAACCCAACACAGCCGACGACATCATCAGAAAAGGTTGAAGGGATTAGCCCTTCCTTTTTTCTTGACGCCCAGCGAGCGTGGGTGGTAGGTTCAATAATGGCCCGACCCGCAGCGGGCCGGACTTGAGTTACTCGCTTGATGCCCCCGCGTCATTTATGCGCGCCCGGTTGCGCTCTTGCCCAGATGGTGACGCTCACCTCCAATTTTTTGAAGGAGTAGGATTTTGTTGACGGGACGTAAGCTGCTGCTCGCGGATGATTCGGTGACGATTCAGAAGGT
>JAXDFO010000130.1:0-10102 GCA_034665545.1 Blastocatellia bacterium | reverse complement strand
CGCAACCCGGCTTTACAAAAAAAGCTGGTTTCCGACTTCCCTTTTACCTTCTTACCTTTTTACCTCTCGCCTGTTTATGGACGCCGCAGGAGAAAGACGGCGGCGGTGCGTTCGGGAACGTAGAAAGTGCCGGACGCCTGTGTGAAGCCGGACGTGCGCGCCAGTGGGTCGCTGGAAACAGCAAGAATCGGATGCAGCTTGAACGCTCGCCCGGCAAAGTCGTTGGATTGGAAAGTGTGCCCCTGCTTGTCCGCGTTGATGAGCACCACGGCCTGCTTATTCTGACGGTCAATCGAGCCGTCATCATCCTTGATGCTCATCACTATCAGGCCGGGTGTTTGGGCTGGTCCAGTATTGTAGAAACGCAGGCGCGAATTAATGTCGGCAGCCGTGCGCAGCCGGAAGAGACCCGAACTGCGGCGGATGGATAACAGTTCCAGGAGACGCGCGAAGCTGCGCAGGATATCCGGTCGCGCGGGCTTCAACGCGGGGTCGCCTAGGAGTGGGCCCATGAGCGGCCAGTTGGCTTGATTGTCGCCCGCCGGAGGCAGCCCTACTCCCCAGTTGTTGGAGTTGTAAGTGAAGTCCAGCTTGTTGAACCAATCGCCTGAGTTGTAGCTGTTGCGGTCGAGCGACTTCGAGCGCAGTATCTCCGCGCCCGCGTGTATGAACGGGACGCCTTCACCGAATAGCACGACGCTATAGCCGAGCGTCTGCATCCGCACGCGGTCTTCCATGCTGGTGGTCGTGGGAGCCTTGAGTTGAATGACATCGAAGAGAGTTTCGTTGTCGTGCGCTTCTATGTAGTTGATGACCTCCTGCGGGTCAGAGGTGTAACCGGCAGGCTGACCGTTATAGTCAACCTGTGAACTGCTCACCAGATTGCCGTTGCGGTCTTCAAACTGATAGCTGGACACGTTCCCCGCCAGCCCTACGCGAATCCAGTCCATCTCCTGAAGCAGCCTGTTGCGCTGGTCCGCGACAGAACCCTGGTTGGTCCCGTTCGGGTCGGTGTAGAGGCCCGTCACAAAGCCTTGCTCCTGCAAGCCGCCAAAGGGGCCGCCGCCGCGAACCGCGTCGCGCATGCGGTCGCTGAAGGTTCCGATGCCCGTGCCCGCCATGTTGAGTTGCGTGGCGTTGACGCCGCGCGCGTTGTTCGCCACCTCACCGAAATTCCAGCCTTCGCCGTACAGGTAAATCTGCTTGCCGTCAACCTTGTCATGCGCGACGGTCAAAGCATCCAGAGCCTGACGAAGCTTGACCATATTGCGCTTCATGTGATGGCCCATGATATCGAAGCGGAACCCGTCAACCTTGTAATACTTGGCCCAGGTGACGACCGAATCAATCATCAACTTTTCCATCATGTTATGTTCGGTGGCAGTGTTCTGGCAGCACGAACTCGTCTCTATATTTCCGTTGCTATCGAGTCGGTGATAGTAGCCCGGCACGGCGCGGTCCAGTACGGACCTGTTGTCCTGCCCCGCCGCGCTGGTGTGGTTATAGACCACGTCCATCACTACATGCAGACCATGCCAGGCGAGCGATTGGACCATCTCGCGGAATTCCAGAATCCGCTTCGGGCCATTCGGGTCCGTCGAATAGCTGCCCTCCGGCACGGTGTAGTGCCAGGGGTCGTAGCCCCAGTTATAACCATCCTGATTGGCGACCGCCGCGACCGCCGACTGTTGCTGGTCGGAGTTTGGCGGATAGCTGCCGAGGTTGCCCTGCGGCGTCTGCCATTGAGTTTTGTCTTCGTCAACGGAAGCGATGTCGAAGGCGGGCAGGAGGTGAACGTGTGTGAGACCGGCGAGCGCGAGCGCGGTCAGATGCAGCATGCCGCGAGAGACGGGTTTGGTGAAAGCCTTGAACGTGCCGCGTTCGTTCTGCGGAACCGAACTATCGTTCGCGCTGAAATCGCGCACGTGAAGTTCATAAAGAACGATGTCCTCCGGCGCTTTGACTTCAGGCTTGGAGAGGTTGTCCCATCCGAAGGGCTTGAGGGCCGGGTCGTTGAGGTCAACAATCTGGCTGCGCTGGCTGTTGCGAGAGAGGCTCAGGCTGTAAGGGTCGCTGACCATGTTGTGCTCAACGTGTCCCGTCGAGCGGACGAAGACTTCGACTTCGTAGAGATAATATTTATTACGCCAACTGCTATTGCCCGTCGCGGTCCAGACGCCCGTCGCCGGGTCAACAATCATCGGAATGATGCTGGCGGTGGTCGAAGGGTCGCTGTTGTCGAAGAGATGCAGTTTGACGGAACGCGCCGTCGGAGCCCAGAGCTTGAGCGTGGGCACGGAGCCGTTGAAGACGATGCCTAGATTTCCGTTGTAGGTATAGAGGTCGTCCAGGACTCCGGGAATCTGCAACGCGGTGGCATCAACGGGCGCGCCGTTTCCATCCGCAGCAGAGACCGCGAGTTGGTCCTTTAAAGCTTCCGGCACTTCTGCTAGACGCGATGTCGGAATCTTGAACGCTTGATAGTTCGACAGGTGCGGGAACTTCGCTTTGATGTCGTTGGAGAGTCCAGCAGGGTCGTAGGTCAGAGGGATGGACGTGCCGCCCGCGACGCCCTGCGGCGTGAGCAGGAGGCTGCCGTTCGGGTCGTAATGCAACTGGACATTCCAGTTCGCCTGGGCCTGTCCCAGATTCCAGGCGATGGTATCTCTTGAAACCCAGTTGGCCTGCGCTTTCGAGAGGTTGCCTTTGGGCGCGCCCTGCGTGCTGATGGTCAGAACGTGCGTCGCCGGGTTGTATTGAAAGAAGGTCTCGGCACATGATTGCGGCACGGTGAAGGAGATATTCGCGCCTCCCGGCACGCCGTTATCGCCATAGTTCTCATCCCAACTTTCATTAATCGCAACTTTGGCTTCGTAATTGCCCGCCGGAATCGAACGCGTGGAGAAACTGTAAACACCATCGCCGTCAGCATCCTCCAACCATGAGCGCAAGCAGTCCGGCTGCCAGTCGCCGGAGCAGCCTAGAAAATGTTGGAAGTTGCCGGGCGCGACGGCAATCGTTTTGTTCTTGTTATCCGTAATCCAGTGCGTCTTGTGGTCGTAATAGAATTTAACCTGCGACGCGGAAGCCAGATTGAGCCCGATGTTCGCGCCATTCAGCGTCGCGTTGGCCCCGTAGTTTTCGGTCCAGTTATCATTGAGCGGGGCTTTGTATTCCCAGTTGCCAGCCGGAACATTGAACGTCCCCTGCCAGACGCCATCAAGAGAATCGAAGGAGAGATGAGTCGCGGCGCAATCCGGCTGCCAATCGCCCGAACAACCGAGTTCGGATTGAAGGCTGCCCGCGACGGTCACGCTGGAAGGTTGCGGGTCCGCGCTGCCTGAGTTCACCGTCAGGAGATGGCTCGCGGCGTTATAGGTGAAGACGGTGACGGCGCAATCGCCCGCGACGGTGAACGCGATGTTCGCGCCGCCCTGCGTCCCGCCAGCCCCGTAGTTCTCATCCCAACTCTCGTTGATGGCGACCTTCGTTTCGTAGTTCCCCGCAGGGAGCGGCGCGGAGAAACTATAGATGCCATCGCCGTCAGGGTCTTCAAGCCAGGAACGCAGGCAGGAGGGATCCCAATCGTTGGAACAGCCGAGCGCCTTCTGAAAGTTGCCGGGCGCGACGGCAATCGTTTTGTTCTTGTTATCCGTAATCCAGTGCGTCTTGTGGTCGTAGTAAAACTTGACCGCCGAATTAGTGCCGAGGGTCAGCCCGATGTTCGCGCCGCCCGGCGCAGCATTGGCTCCATAATTTTCGGTCCAGTTATCATTGAGCGGGGCTTTGTATTCCCAATTGCCAGCCGAAACATTGAACACGCCCTGCCAGACATCATCCTCACCGTTGAATGCTAAATGAGTCGCGGCGCAATCCGGCTGCCAGTCGCCCGAGCAACCGAGTTCGGATTGAAGACTGCCCGCGACGGTCACGCTGGTCGGGGCAGGAGTATCGCTGGCATGCACGAGGGCTGCGGGTAAGAGCCACGCGGCGGCCATCAAGGTTAGACTCAAACAACTCAGCCACAAGACACGATTGTGGCGATTCATGAAACTGCTCATCTTAACTCCTGGCTAGTCTGTAATAGTTGTCAGATAAAAATCTGCGGCGGTCGCACAGTGGAGTGCAGAGTAAACCTCAGTCTTCGGCAATGAAGCCCGGGCTCTTGTTCTCACATAGAGGTCCAGAATGTATAGCGAATCGCCCGAAAAATCAAGGAGCATGACTTTGAACCAGCGCGTGCGTCGAAAAATCATCGCGCGGTCGGGCCCGGCTTCACACTTTTACGAAACATTCGTAACGCTGGCGAAGCGCGCGGCGGGTATTGTTGGTCTCTTGCCAAAAGGCGCTGGAGGTTGTCGCGCGCAGTGAAAAATTTTTCCATGTTAGAGCAGGCTTTGAGATGTGCCGGAGGCTCGTCTCAGATTGAAGACCTGGGCCAGGTGGCGAACGTCTCGCGGCGCGATTTTGATGAGAGGGAGACCTTCCTTTTTCGCGCGCAGGCTCCGTCCATCGAGTATCTGAGTTTGTTGATTGAGAACGCGCTGCTGCTCAGGGCCAACCGCACGGGGAGGGTTTACGCGGGCTTCGGTAAACTCTCGCGGATGGAGCCGGTCATTGACCGCTACCTGCGTATCGCGGACCTCTCGGAACGCGTCTACGCCTTCGGCGCGCCCGATTGGAAACCGCCGAGTCACCCGCATCTCAAGCTGCTCACCTTCGAGGAGAACGACCGGCTCGCGCGCGAGTGTTTCATCATCGCGGATTCGAGGACGCTGCACGCGGCCCTCATCGCTATGGAGGAAGACGGGCAGCCCGCGAGCGTGCTCGAAGAGCGCAACTTTCGCGTCTTCAAATCGAGCAACCCTGGCATCGTCTCCGAACTGGGCGCGATAGCCGAAGGTCTGGTTGACGCCTCTCTCGCCGCCTGAAAATTTATGAGCGGAAGACCCGTCACCATCCGGCGCACATACTTGCAGATGCTGGACCAGTCCGAACTTGCGCCCGCCAAACTCGCCGACGAGCGCGTGCGCATAGACCAGTCTTTCGAGTGTCCGGCATCCTTCTTTCGTTATCTCTACAGGGAAGTCGGTCGGCAGTATCACTGGACGGATCGCCTCGGATGGAGCGATGGTGAGATACGCGCTTATCTGGACCAGGAAAGCATTTCGCTGTGGGTCATGTACTACGACGGTTCGCCCGCCGGTTATTTTGAATTGCGGCGTGAAGCGGACGCTTCAACCGAGATAGCCTATTTCGGACTCCTTCAGGAATTCATCGGGCGCGGCCTCGGCAAACATCTGCTCACCTTCGCCGTCGAACGCGCCTGGGCCAACGGGGCTACTCGCGTCTGGCTTCACACCTGCACGCTCGATGACAAGGCCGCTCTGCCCAACTACCTCAAACGCGGCTTCCGTCCCTTCAAAGAAGAAACCTACCACACAGTCATCAGTGAACAGTGAGTAGTGAACATAAAAGTATAGCTTGCCTTTTATGAACGCTGTTCCAGGGACTACTGTTTACCGTTCACTGTTTATCCGGCAGTTCGACGAGCGCGGGGAGGTGTTTGCCTTTGAGCGTGCGCGTGCCTTGGGAGTTGATTTCGACCTGCGAGGAGAGGACGCGATGGACGCGCCTGGGGAGGAGTCTGGGCGCGATGCTGGTGATGGCTTCCGCTAGTTGGACCACGTCGCCGCCGCCGCGCCAGTGCTCGCGCAGGATGCTCTCGTCCGTATGATTGATGAGTCGGAGGAGCGTCAGGGCGATGAGATAAGCATCGTCAACCTGTCCGACGAATGGCAGAAAATCAGGTATCAAATCGAGCGGCATGATGGCGTAGACAATCGCGCCCGCGAAGAGGACTTTGTCGGTCGTAGAGACGCGACGATCCGTCATCAACTTTCCGCACAACGCTATCATGTTCGGCAGGAACATGAGCAGGTTCTTCATGCGGCGCTTCAATTGCAGTTTAGCCATTTCGTTCTTTTCCCTCTTCTTCAACCGTCAAGCTAAATAACATAGCGGTGATGCCAGGCTTTGTGAACCGGCCCGCCTTGAAACGTCTTGTGCGTTGCTCTCCATACGCAAGCGCAGTTAATAAGACGTGCGCGCTGGTTCACAGGTTGTCTTTATGGCGTAGACTCTGCGCGCCTCTCCGAGTGATAATGTTTGCAGTTCTCAAGCCAACTACTGAACACAGAATGCGGTCTACTTATTTGTATGAGTATTCTAGAACAGATACGCCAGCGCGCCGCCGCCGACCCGCAGCACATAGTCTTGCCCGAAGGCGAAGACCCGCGCACGATCCTTGCCGCTTCCATCATCGCCAGAGAGAGGCTGGCGCGTGTGACCCTGCTCGGCAGCGAGGAGAAGATTCGCGCGTCCGCCCGGAGCACGGGCGCGGACCTCGGCGGCGTCAACGTCATAGACCACACGCGCGCCGCAGATTTTGACAAGATGGCCTCCTTCTATCACGAACTGCGCAAGGCGAAGGGCATGATGGCGGACGAAGCGCGCCTTGCCGTCCGCGACCCGCTCTTCTACGGCAACCTGCTCGTCCGCATGGGCCGCGCCGACGGCTCCGTCGCGGGCGCGACCAACACGACGGCCCACACCGTTCGCGCCGCGCTCCACTGCATCGGCGTGCGCGCCGGATTCAAACTCGTCTCAAGTTTTTTCGTGATGGCATTACCGGACCAGAAATTTGGAGCCTCCGGCGCGCTCATCTATGCCGATTGCGGCGTCGTGATAGAGCCTTCGGCGGCTGAACTCGCGGAGATAGCCATCGCCTCCGCCGAATCATGCCGCGCGCTCTTGCAGACAGAGCCGCGCGTCGCCATGCTCTCGTTTTCCACGAAGGGCAGCGCGAAGCATAAGTTGATAGACAAGGTGGTTGAAGCGACGAAGACTGTGCGCGCGCGGCTGCCAGAGTTGGAGATTGACGGCGAGCTACAAGCCGACGCCGCGTTGATAGCGTCGGTCGCGGAATCAAAGGCTCCGGGATCAAGCGTCGCCGGGCGGGCCAACGTGCTCATCTTCCCGGACCTGCAAGCGGGCAACATCGCTTACAAGCTGACGGAGAGACTGGCCGGGGCCACAGCCATTGGTCCAATTCTGCAAGGACTGGACAAGCCCGCCAACGACCTCTCGCGCGGCTGCAAGGCCGAAGACATCGTTGACGCCGTCGCCATCACAGCGGTCCAGGCGCAGGCCAGGAAAAGCAAGTAGGCAGCCGTAAGGGTGAAGGATGAAAGAAATACTATTGAAGATGAATAGCTCGTCTCTCATCATCCATCGTTCCGCCTTCAGGCTTGCGCTCAGCTTGTTCATAGCCTCTCTCGTTGTCCTGGCAGTTGGCCCAATATTGCGGGCGCAGGAGCAGGAGCCTGTTCGCGTCTTCACGGAGGAAGTGCGCCTGCCGGTTTTCGTGACGGACGAGCGCGGGCGTTTCGCGCAGGGGCTTGAGATGGACGACATCGTGGTAGTCGAAGACGATGTGCCGCAGGAGATAAGAAGCCTGCGCCGCGTCCCCGCCAACGTCCTGCTGCTTCTGGACACGGGCAACCAACTGACCCTCGCCAAGAGCGTCAACACGACGCGCGACATCTCGCTTCAACTCATCCACGGCCTCAGCGAAGAGAGCCGCGTCGCCGTCCTCCAATTCAACGACCGCGTAGAGATCATACAGGATTGGACCAACGACAGAGCATCTCTTGAACACGCGCTCAAGACCAAGCTCTATTCAGGCAGGCGCACCCGTCTCGCGGACGCGCTGGCAGCAGCAGCAACCAAGCTCGCGGACCTTCCGCCCGGCAGTCGTCACGTAGTCCTCATCACAGACGGGATGGAGTCGCTCCCAGGCACATCCGATTACGCGGATGCCCTCAAACAGTTGACCATCGCGCAAGCCACCGTTCACGTTATCAGTTATACGGCGATGACGCGCGAGGTCGTCAAACAGAAATATCCGGACTCGCTTATCAAGACTCCGCCGAAGAATAATCCGCCCAGGGAATCCATCCCCGGCGGCGACCCGACCATGCCGCCCGGCCAGACGCGCTCGCCGTCCTACACGCTTTTCGGAGTGGACCTGGACTTCAAGAGGCGAAGGCAAGCCAGGGATTACGCGAAGGCTACGGAAGGAAGCGAGGCCAGATTAACCTCACTCGCAGAAGAGACGGGCGGGCGCATCCTCCTGCCGAAGTCGAACCAGGAGATGATTCGCCAGGGCGCGGAAGTCGCGCGCGAGATAGACGCGCAGTATGTCATCACCTACAAACCGAAACGCCCGCTCGCCGAAGCCCCCCTGGGAGAATATCGCCGCATCAAAGTCGCCCTCAGACGCCCCGGCCTCACCATACACGCACGTCACGGCTATATCGTCACGCGCTAAGGCAGGAGTCAGAAGCCAGGAGCCAGGAGCCAGAAGGAAAAGCGATAGCATGCTTTTCATGATGAAGGCTCTGCTCTTACTTCTGGCTCCTGACTCCTGCTTTATCCGGCTCCTGCCTTATGCTGCTACCGGATGTTGGGCGGCGGCCTTGTTCTGTTTTTTGATGAGGGAGTGGCGGCGCAAATCTTCCCAGTCTTGATTGGGCACGCGGCGGAAGGCTTCCACGACCTTCGGGTCGAACTGCCTGCCCGCCCAGCGTTCGAGTTCCGCCAACGCTTCCTCGTAAGATTTGCCCGCGCGATAGACGCGGTCGCTCGTGATGGCATCGAAAGCATCCGCCACGGCGAAGATGCGCGCGTTCAAATCAATCGCTTCTCCGGCGAGACCGAGCGGATAACCTGAGCCGTCCCACTTCTCATGGTGCTGCGCGACGACGCGCGCCGCGCCCTCCAAAAATTCTATCTCGCGCAGGATGGCCTGGCCGTGCAAGGGATGCTCACGCATGCTCACCCACTCGGATTCGCTCAGTTGCGCGGGCTTGCGCAGGATGGAATCCGGCACGCCTATCTTGCCTATGTCATGCAGCAGCGAACCAAACTCCAACGCGACCAGTTGTTCCTTCGTCAACCCATACTCGCGGCCCAGCCGCAGGCTGAAAGTAACGACGCGCTCCGAATGGCCGTGCGTCTCCGCGTCCCTCGTTTCGAGCGCGGCGGTGAGGGCTTTCAAGGTCGAGCGATACGCTTCCTCCAAAGAGTTCAACGCCTGGTCCAATTCCACCGTGCGCTGCTTGACCAGTTCGGCCAGGTGACTTTCATAACGACGCTTCGCGCTGAGCAATTCGTGATGCTCAAGCGCGCGCTTGACGGCGGCCTCTACCTGCCTGAGGTCGAACGGCTTCATGATGTAATCGAACGCGCCGACCCGCAGAGCCTCTATCGCGCTCTCTATGGTTTGCAACCCGCTAATCATAATCACGACCGCGTCCGGAGCCTGCGCCGAAACGTGCGGGATCATCTCCAGCCCGCTCATCCCGCTCATCGTGATGTCGCTGATAATCAAGTTGAACTCGCGCGCTCTTAATTGGTCCAGCGCGTCCTCCGCCGAAGCCGCCGCCACGCACTCATACTCCGCGCCGAGCAGGTCGCACAGCACGCCCCTTATCTCCGGCTCGTCATCAACGACTAAAATGCGCGACCTGGCAACGCTCGCATCAAGCATCTCTGGATTACCACCTGCAAGTTTGATTCAGAATGAGGGCTTCGCGTGGGGGAGGCAACGCATCCCCTCAGCCCCGGGGGATTGTTGGCATTGGAAACGACCACCGGCAGGACTTCGGAAAACCTCCGCACCGCCTCATGATCTGCCAGCATTGTACAACGCCACACAGGTCCAGGTAAACAATTTTCCTCCTCACCACCCACCGGTTGACGCCCCCCGCCCTCTCCCACTATGATGTCCCCACCAACCACTGCCGGAGTGGCGAAATCGGTATACGCACTAGACTCAAAATCTAGCGAGGTCACACTCATGTCGGTTCGAGTCCGACCTCCGGCACCAACAAATCCGATATAGGACCCGCATGTCCCGGACAACGCCCACTAGCCGGTGCTCTATCTCTCGAACTACCAGGGATCGCAATTTCCTTCATCGACGGTTCGGAATTGGCGACTGACGCTGTGCCTCTCCAACGGTTGTTTTCTCGCGGGG
>JAXDFO010000129.1:0-5460 GCA_034665545.1 Blastocatellia bacterium | reverse complement strand
TCGTTGGCCCAGGCGCAGGCGACCCGTACGTGGGTCTCCGGCGTCGGCGATGATGTCAACCCCTGCTCCCGCACCGCCCCCTGCAAGACCTTCGCCGGAGCCATCTCCAAGACTGCTGCGGGCGGTGAAATTGATGCCCTCGACCCGGGCGGCTTCGGCACCCTGACCATCACCAAAGCCATCACCATTGACGGCCAGGGAACCCTCGCCTCCGTCCTCTCCGCCGGGACCAACGGCTTCAACGTCAACGTCGCCAATACTGACACCGTCATCCTGCGCAACCTGACCATCAACGGCGTCGGCACCGGCATCAATGGCATTAACTGGTTCAACGCCGGTGGCAACCTCATCGTCGAGAACGTTGATATTGAGAGAGTCACAGGCAGCGGCATCCTCATGAACCTGACCAACTCTGGCAACCTGCGAGTGCTCAACTCTCGCATCAACAACTGCGGCTCGACCGATAATACAGACGCGGCGATTCGCATCACGACCACCTTCGGCACGGCGAAGGCGAGCATTGATGGCACATCCATGATGAACAACCGCGTCGGCGTCAACGTCGGAGATAATGCACAGGTGTTTGTGCGGGACTCGCAGGCATTAGGCAACCAGTCAGTGGGCCTGCCCGTGGGCTTCAACATCGGCGGGAGCACGAGTTCGACGATGTTCCTGGAAGGCTGCACGGCGGCACACAACAACAGTGGTGTGAGAGGCTTGGGCACTGCTGGCACTGAAAAGATTTTCCTGTCGAACAGTGACATCTACGACAACAACAACGCGGGAGTGAACATGGCATCGTTCACGCAGGCGGTGTCGTACCAGAACAACCGGATTACTGGCAACGCGCTGGACATCGCCGGAACCTTCATCAACGCCTCTCCGGGCCAGAGGTAATTCCTTTCACAACTGGCCGTAGCACGCAGCACGCAAGACCCGCCCTTCAAGCACGACAGCCCTTCATCCTTACATGAACGCTGTCGTCGCCACGCTCTCCTGACCCGACCGCGCCTAAGCCGGGTCAGGAGAGTTCTCTTTTCAGCCTCATCCGTCATGCTCATCTCTCTTTCCCTTGCACGGGCGGCATTGAGGCGCGTCCTCTGGTATAATCCTGAAGCGTCAACTGCTTCGTCGTCGGTTGCTGCTCGCGCCCCTTTTGCAAAACTTAGATGAGCGCGCGAGGGAGCGTCCGGCAACACATCAGGCGAATAACAGCATCGCAGTCTCTTCGTTATAAGTTATGGTAGGCTCTAATATCACTATTCCCATCGCCTTCGTCGCGGGCATCGCCTCGTTTGCTTCGCCCTGCGTGCTGCCGCTCGTGCCGGGCTACGTCTCTTTGATTTCCGGCGTCAGCATAGACCGTTTGAAGAGTGAGGACGGTTCGCGCACGAACGCCAGGCGCGCCGTCATACTCAACTCGCTGGCCTTCAATGCCGGACTCTCCATCATCTTTCTCTCGCTCGGCACGCTGGCGGGCTTAATCGGCTCGTCCATCATCTCCAACCCCTGGATACGCATCATCGGCGGGCTGGTCATCATAGGCTTCGGCTTGCAGTTGATGGGCATCCTCAAGATCGGTCTGCTCTACAAAGACACGCGCGTCTTTTCGCAGCAGAAGCCGCGCGGGCTGCTCGGCTCTCTGACGCTGGGGATGGCTTTCGCAGCCGGATGGACGCCCTGCATCGGTCCAATTCTCGGCGGCATCATAGGGCTGGCGGCGACGAGCGGAGGATGGAAAAACGGTCTCCTGCTCTCGTCGTTTTATGCGGCGGGGCTGGCCGTGCCGTTTCTGACGGCGGGAATTTTCATTAACCTCTTCCTCAACTTCTACTCGAAGTTTCGCAGGCATCTGCACAAGGTCGAGGTCGTTTCGGGCATCGTCCTGATTCTCATCGGCGGACTCATCATGAGCAACCGCACGACCGCCTTAGCGAGTTCGCGTCTCCTGGCCTGGGTTCCGAACCTGGAAGGCTGGGTTGAAAAATGGTCCAGCGTCGCGGATAAGAGCGACGAGGGGCCAGCCAGCGCGACGACGGCCAAGAGAGCCAACGCCAATTTTCCGCCCGCGCCGGATGTCGAGTTCAGAACACTCGATGGCAAGACGTTTCGCACAAGTGACCTTCAGGGCCGCGTCGTGATGTTGAATTTCTGGGCCACCTGGTGTCTCCCTTGTAAGAACGAGATACCCGCGCTCAACGCCATGCAGCGCGATCTTCAATCGCAGGGTCTACAGATTGTAGGAGCCTCATGGGACGATACGGCGCAGGGCATCGCGGACTATCAGAAGGAGATCCAGAAGCTGGACTATCAGGTGGTCACGAGTGGTCATGACGTGCAGTCGAAACTAGGCAACCTGGTCCTGCCCACCACTTATATCATTGACCGGCAGGGTCGCCTCCGTGACACGATCATCGGCGCGAGGGATCGCGCCGGTTGGGAATCCGAAATCAAGCCACTGCTTGAGGAAGCGTCCACGACGGCACAAAAAACAGGAGATGGAAACTAGAGGTTGTCGAAGAAGAGCCGTCTTTCAATAGCTTCTCATCTCCGGCCTCTTATCAGGAGTAGCAATCATGAATAAACTTTTCGCTCTCATCATACTTGTCATAGGGCTGTTGGCGACGCCGTTGGCGGCGAGCGCGCAGGACGGCCATGAGTATTCGCCGTTGCAGGAGAAGACGGTCAATTATAAAAATTGGGCATTGAAGAATTTGAAGGATGAGAAGCCCGTTGACCTGCGCGCGCTGGCGCAAGGCAAGCGGCTGTTGATGGTCGTCTATTTCGCTCCGTGGTGTCCGAACTGGCGTAACGAGGCTCCCGTGGCGACGAAGCTTTATGAGAAGTACAAGGCGCAGGGCTTGGAGGTCGTGGGCGTCAGCGAGTATGCCTCGCGCGATGACGTGCGCGCGTATTTTGGTCCAACGGGGCCGCCCTTCACCATCGTCAGCGAATCCGAGTCGCGCGATGAACGCGACAAGACCGCGCATTATGGTTACAGGCAAACCACCGGCGATACGCGCAAGTGGGGTTCGCCCTGGAACATCTTCCTAGACCCCGCCAGGCTGCCGAAAACCGGCGACATGCTCGCCGAAAAAGCCTGGGTCGTCAACGGCGAGTTGATGGAAGAGGACGTGGAAAAATTTATACGCCAGCATCTCGGCCTAGACAGCAAAGCCCACAGCAGCATCGCCCCGCCCAAAGGCCAGGCCATCACACCCTGTCAACAGTAACGAAAAGCAGGAGCCAGGAGCCAGAAGCCAGAAGTAAGAGCAGAGCCTTGAGCATGAAGTGCATGCTATCGCTTTTCTTCTGACTCCTGGCTCCTGGCTTCTGGCTCCTGCTTTAGTTAATCATATCGGGCCATTCGTCAACGGTGGTGAAGGGGATGGTGGAGGCGTGGTGAACGACCATGCGCCATCTGCCGCCACGGCGGCGAAAGATGTTGGTGGCCTGTGCGGCGGCGGCGGCGAGGCCCTCGTCTGTGATGAGCGAGATGGTTTCGGTGCAGGCGACCCAGGCGACTTCGCCCGCGACCGTAATGTGTTCGTTGCTGGCGGCGATGGACATGGAGGTGGAGGCGTTGAAGATGGCGAGCCAGCTTTCGCGTATGCCGTCATAGCCGATGATGCAATCGCCGCTCGGATGCACGCAGATGCAGGCCGCATCATCTTCCCAGACCTCGTCCATCTCCTCCAGGTCCAGAGAATTCATCGCCATGTAGAACCTCTCGTTGGCTTCGCGCACACGCTGCTCATCAGACATTCAAGCGATTCTCCATTCGGGTTTATCACGAACGCGCCTTCTTGATAAGAGATAGCAAATCTCACATCTTGCCCATCTTATATCTATCTCAAATTATCTCCACTGGTCCAGCCCCAGCATTTGAGATGCCAGCCGTGTCCTTCAACGGCGAGGGCCGCGCTATAGCCCTCAGCCGGTGTTAAGGCCTTGAGAGACCAACGTGCAGCCTCCCTCTCATCATCGCCTGTGCGGAGGAGTGCGACCGGCTCTTGCGGAGCGAGCGAGACATCGAATTGGTCCAACGGCAGCGAGAGGCCGAGGCCGACCGCCTTGATGTAGGCTTCCTTGCGCGTCCAGCAGTTGAAGAACCCTTCCGTTTTCAACTGCAAGGGAAGCGCGCGCAGCATCTCCACTTCGCGCTCGGAAAAGAAGTGTTCGGCTATCTGCTCGCTGGCGAAATCCTCTCGCCTGAATTCCAGGTCCAGCCCGATTTCGCGCCCGCGCGTGAAGCCATAGAGGGCCAATTCTCCCGAATGCGAAAGATTGAAACGAAGCGGAGGCCGCTCCTCTCTTATAACGGCCAGCGCGGGCTTGCCGTAAGCAGTATAAGAGAAGCGCAGTCGAGAGGGTTCGACTCCCAGATAGTTGCCGAGTAACGTTCTTAAGACCCCGCGCGCGACGATGAAGTGTTCGCGGTGCTTGCGAAAGTGAAACCTGTGCGCCCTCTCCTTCTCATCCGGCGAGAGCAGGCGTTGCAGGGCTTGCAGCGTTTCCACCGGCTGGTCCAATTCCGCGCGCCAGACATGAACGTCCTCGCTCTCAAGGGAGAGGCGTGCGGGCGGAGCGGGCCAGGCGGCGAGAATTGAACTCATGGATGAGAGTTAAGCGATTGAGAGTTAGCGCAGGCTCTTTAATAATTGGTCCAGCTTTCTTGAGAGAATTCCCAGCAGGAGAGCTTCCGAGGCGTGGATGAAGAAATGGTCGCCCGGAAACATGTGGAGCGAAAATTCCGCACGCGTCTGTTCACGCCAACCCGCAATTTTCTCCTGGCTCACGTCCTCATCCTGCAAGCCGCCGAAGGCCGCGATGGGACAGTCGAGCGGCGGGCCGGGCCTGTACTCATACGTTTGGGCCACCTTAAAATCAGCGCGCAGCAACGGCATCATCAGTTGTATCAGTTCGGGATGCTCCAGCACTTCCCTCGGCGTCCCGTTAATCCTGCGCAACTCTTCCAGAAACTCCGGCTCAGGCAAGTTATAGGACACAGATTCTTCGCGGCTGAACTGCGGGGCGCGATGACCGGAGACGAAGAGTTGTGCTGGACCATTAATCTCGCGTTCGCGCAAGCGATGGGCCAACTCGAAGCCTATCAACGCGCCCATGCTATGACCGAAAAAAGCGTAAGGCTTGTCCAGGTATGAGGGCACGGCCTCCGCGAGGGCCAGGACCAGAGGGTCCAGGTCTGTGAAGGGAGGCTCGCGCAGGCGATTGCCGCGCCCTGGAAGTTGGACCGGGCAGACTTCAACGGCGGGCGGCAGGCGTGGCCCCCACGTGCGGTAAATCTGCGCGGAGCCTCCGGCATAAGGAAAGCAGAAGAGCCTGAGAACCGCGTTCGGGTTCGGCCTCGTCTGCAAGAGCCAGGGGCTGAATGACTTTGTGCCTGTCATCACCGAGACCTCTGTGGAAAGACGACTACTTGTTCTTTTCCATCTCTTC
>JAXDFO010000128.1:0-3125 GCA_034665545.1 Blastocatellia bacterium | reverse complement strand
CGCAGGCATTTGATGAGGTGCAGGACTATGCACGCGACCCCGCACGCGCCCTCAACGCCTACCGCTTCACGGACGCCACTTCGGACCTCATGGCCCGTTGGCTGGACACCCTCGCGGATTTGCCGCGCAACAGGGGTGCGGCCCGCGCCCTGGCGGGCCTGCGCGGCGTCGGCAAGAGCCATACGCTGGCCGCTATCGCCGCGCTCGCAGCCTTCCCGGACCTCCGCCAGTCGGTCGCAGACGCTCATGTGGCGACGAGCGCGCGCCGCCTGCTCAGTCGTCCTTACAAAGTCGTCCGCGTTGATAGAGGCACGCGCGCGACCCTGCAAGAAGAGATAACGGACGCCTTCGCGTGCAGCTTCGGCGGCAGCCATGAGGACTGGGCCCATGAGCCTGCGGTCGCGCTCACGGTCGCCGCGCACAGGAGCAACGGCCCTTTCCTGCTTCTCATAGACACGGCCCCCGGCCATGAAGTTCGCGTGCGGCGCGATGACGGCCCGCTCTTGAGCGAACTGGCGGCGGCCACGAAGGAGATTAACGCCTTCGTCGCGCTCGCGCTGGACGACGACATAGAGGGCGCGGACGGAGCCAACGTCGGTCTCTCCGGCGCGTTCCAGATTGACTACCTGGACCCCGAACATCTCTATCGCATCGCGGACCTGCATCTCTTCCCGAAGAACGCGCAGGCGCGCACGGCCCTCCGAGAGATTTACACAAGCCTGCGCAACTCCGTCCCCGGCTTCAACTGGAGCGAGCCGCGCTTCGCAGCCATCTACCCGATTCACCCGCTCATCGCGGACGTGGCCTCCGCCGTCCGGCTCTACGCGACGAAGTTCGCCTTTCTGACCTTCGCCTCCGCCGCCGGAACGCGCGCCGCCAACCGCCCCGCGCTCTCCCTCATTGTGCTTGACGAGGTCTTCGACGGCACGGAAGCGGACCTGCGCCGCGCGGAAGATTTGCGGGCCGCCTTCAAGGCTTATGATGAACTGGTGACGAAGACGGTCCCGAAGCTTCCGATAAGCCAGAGGCTGCAAGCCAAGCTCATCCTGAAAGGTCTCTTCATCCTCTCGCTGGACGGGCGCGGCGCGACGGCGCGCGAACTCGGCGCGGCGATGCTCTTCTACGACGAAGCGCAACCAGAGGCGGCGATAGAACGCATAGAAACGATGCTCGGCATCTTCGCCGGAGCCGCTACGCCGCCGGGCGCGTTGCGCCGCACCGAAGATAAAGACGAGACTCATTATCGTTTCAGCATCAAGTCTTCGACGGAATTCGTGGCCGCGCTCGCCATGTCAGCAGAGCGACTTGAGACAAGCAACGCCGCGATAAGCGAACTGCTGTGCGGCGTCGCGCGCAATCGCTATCAGGACTGGCCGCTCGCTGACCAGGGCGCGGGGCAGATGCCAGCCACGATTGATTTCATCTTGACCTGGCGCGGCACTCCGCGTTATGGCCGTCTCAACTGGCAGACCGAAAGCAATAAAAGGAGCTCTCTCGTTAAGAAGGATGATGAGAGGTTCGCGGCCTACGCTTACGACTGGGAATTGTTGACGCTCGTGCCTTCAACAACGGACGCGCGGGACGATGTCGCGCCCGGTTCTTTATCTGGTCCAGAATTCATTGGACCGGCGAGGGAAGCTTCCCCCGCGCGGGTCGTCTGGCATCCGGCCCGTTTGTCTCCTGAAGAGACGGAGAGCCTGCGCCGCCTCATCGCGCTTCGCACAGACGCTTCGCTCCTGGAGACTTTCGGGGACACCGCGCGCGCAGCCGAACACACTTACCTGGCCCAGGCCGAGCGCATCTGGTCGCGCGTCTACATTGATGACGGTCGCTTCATGACCGCGACGGGCGAGCGCGCCTTGAGCGAAGAGGCGCGACACGCTTCGACGCTCGCGCGAACGCTTGAGGATGTCATCGCTCCGATGCTTGAGGCGCGTTACCCGCAGCATCCTTCGTTCGCTTCGATGCTCGGCGAAGTCGAGGTCGCGCAACTCGTCGGTGGACTCTTCAGCGGCGCGAACCAGGCCGAGGCGAGCGTGCAGGAGTTGGCCCGTCTCTTCGCCTTGCCGCTCGGCCTCGCATCCTTGCGCGGCGACGGCTACGCCCCGGAGATTGACGAGCAGGCTCTCAAGCAACCCTGGGTGCGCGAAGTCCTGGCGATGACCGATGCGGCGGGCAACGAGATGGTCCCGCTCACGGAGTTAAGCGCGAGGTTGCGCCGCGAACCCTATGGGTTGCAAGGCGAGGCGCAGCGTTTGATTCTCGCCGCGCTGGTCGCGCAGCGTCGCATCGAACTGGTCACGTCGAGCGGCGACCGCATCAGCCGTCGCACTCTTGACCGCGCGCTGAGGTGGGATGAGATAGCTGGCTTCGCGCGCATAGAGACGGTCCAGCACAACGCGGAAGAGTTGACTAATTGGGCCAGGAATCTGACGGGGGTGGAAGACCTCTCTTCGATTGCCGCGCCGGAAGCGCGCGAGGCCATGCGCGCCGCGCTCTCCGCATGGCTCCGGCGTTGGCGCGAACTTCGCTTGCTCGAAAAATTCGACCGGCTGCCGGATGAAGGCTTGACGACTTACGCCTGGGAGTTGGCGGCCTCCGTGCGCAAGACTTTCTCGGTCGCGGCGGATGCGATAGAGGCCACGCTCTCAGATGCGCTATCTCTGGAAGAGGGCTTGCAGCGAGTGGCGGACGCCTTCGGAGATTCGCTGGACCAATTCGAGCGCAACGTCTCGCAGCTTGCGAAACTGAATTGCTTCACCGCCGAACTTGCCAGGCGCGAGCATGTGCGCGCGTACCTGATGACCGCAGAGCCGACGACCGTTGACCAGATAGAGAGCGCGCGCCGCGAGCTACAGACGATGGCCGACGACGTGCATAGTCTCTTTGAAGAGGCTTCGGTCAATCGCTTCAATCTGCTCTGGCGAGAATTTCAGTCGCAGTACGTAGAGCATTACGCGTTGATGCACGACCGCACGATGGGCAGCACGACCGGACGGCGCGCGATTGACGCACTGACGCGCAGCGACGAGTGGCGCGATTTTGAAAGCCTCTCGAAGCTCTCCATCGTCAATCGCCAGTACTGGGATGAGGCCACTCGATTATTGGCCCAGGCGCGGACTATC
>JAXDFO010000127.1:0-12337 GCA_034665545.1 Blastocatellia bacterium | reverse complement strand
TTCCGGCTCCTGGCTCCCGACTCCTGGCTCCTGTCCTTCATTCCTCGTACTTCTTAAAGAGTAGTGCGGCATTCGTGCCGCCGAATCCGAAGCTGTTGGAGAGCGCGTAGGTGACATCGAGTTCGCGCGGTTCGTTGGGCACGTAATCGAGGTCGCAATCCGGGTCCGGGTTGACGTAGTTGATGGTCGGCAGGACGGTCTTGCGATGAATCGAGAGCACTGAGAAGACGCCCTCGATGCCGCCCGCCGCGCCGAGCAGGTGTCCCGTCATGGACTTCGTAGAACTGACCGCCAGCTTGTAAGCGTGCGCGCCGAAGGTCTCCTTGATAGCCACGGTCTCAAACTTGTCGTTGTAGGGCGTGGACGTGCCGTGCGCGTTGATGTAGTCAACCTGTTCGGGCTGCACCGACGCATCCTGCATCGTCTTGCGCATGGCGCGAATCGCGCCCGAACCCGTCTCGTCCGGCATCGTCAGGTGAAAGGCATCGGCGGTCATCGCATAGCCGACGACCTCCGCGTAGATACGCGCGCCGCGTTTCTTCGCCGTCTCCAACTCTTCCAGAATCAGGATGCCCGCGCCCTCGCCTATCACGAAGCCGTCGCGGTCTCGCTCGAAGGGACGCGAAGCATGAAGCGGGTCGTCATTGCGCGTCGAGAGGGCGCGCATCGCGGCGAAGCCCGCGACCGACATCGGCGTGATGGCGGATTCCGCGCCGCCGCAAATCATCGCGTCCGCGTAGCCGTGCTGGATGAGGCGAAAGCTATCGCCGATGGCGTGCGCCCCAGCCGCGCAGGCCGTCGCCGTCGCGGAGTTCGGCCCCTTCGCGCCGAAGCGAATCGAGACCTGCCCCGCCGCCAGATTAACGATGGCCGAGACGATGAAGAAGGGCGAGACGCGGTTCGGCCCTTCGTCTAAGAGTTTAGAGTGCTCGCGTTCGATGGCCCAGAAATCACCGATGCCGCTACTGATGTATGTCCCGACCTGCTCGGCGTTTTCGCTCGTGATGAGAAGGCCGCTATCGCGCATGGCTTCGTCTGCGGCGGCGATGGCGTAATGAATAAAAGCGCCCATCTTGCGCGCTTCCTTCTTCTCTATAAATTTGAGCGGGTCGAAGTTCTTAACCTCTGCGGCAAACTTGACGTTGAACTTCGCCGTATCGAACTTCTTGATATAGTCCACGCCGCTCTGCCCCTGCATGAGCGCGGACCAGGTCTCTTCGACCGTATTCCCGACGGGCGTCACAAGGCCGAGGCCAGTCACTACGACGCGACGTTTCAAGACTAATACTCCTTCTTAAAAGTCTGGAGTCAAGAGTCTGGAGTCAAGAGTCAAAGACAGTTTCTTGCTCTTGACTCTCGGACTCCAGACTCTAGACTCATGACTCTAGACTCTGAGACCTATTTCTTGTGTTGGTCTATATAATTGTAGGCGTCGCGCACGCTCTGAATCTTTTCGGCATCCTCGTCAGGAATCTCTATGCCGAACTCTTCCTCGAAGCGCATCACCAGTTCGACGGTGTCGAGCGAGTCCGCCCCCAGATCATCTATAAAACGCGCGTTCGGCGTGACTTCGTTTTCGTCCACGCCCAGTTCGTCAACGATGATTTGTTTAACTTTATTCTCGATCTCTTGATCGGCCATTGCTTTGTGCTCCTCTTGTGAATAATCAGAAACCTTCTCAGCCTGGAAATCTTCCGAACCCGGCCCTCTCGAATTTCAACTACCGGACAAGCGCGGCGCGCGCAGTCATCAAGCTCTCCGCATCCTCCACGCGCAGGCACAATGCCTCGCGTCGAATCTGCCGCATGAGACCGGAAAGGACTTTGCCAGGGCCAACTTCTACCAGTGTTTCCACCCCTTTGGCAAGCAGCAACTCCATGCTCTCCTGCCAGCGCACGGGCGAAGAGACCTGCCTGGTCAGCGCATCCCTGGCCTCCGCGCCTTCGCTAATCAACGCCGCGTCAACATTCGTGACGAGCGGCACGCGCAAATCCGCAAACTCGATTTGCGAAAGGTCCGCCGCGAGCCGCTCCTGTGCGGGCATCATCAACGCACAATGAAAAGGCGCGCTCACCTTCAACTTGATAGCGCGCTTCGCGCCCCTCGCCTTCAACAACTCGATGGCCCTCTCGACGGCCCCGTTGTGGCCCGCGATGACGACCTGCCCCGGCGCATTAATGTTCGCGGGCTGGCAGACATCACCCTCCTGCGCTTCGCCGCAAGCAGCCATAATGTCGCTCAACTCCGCGCCCATGATGGCGGCCATCGCGCCCGCCCCGACGGGCGTCGCCTCCTGCATGTAAGAGCCGCGAGCGCGCACCGTCCGCACCGCGTCCGCCAGCGAAACGGCCCCGGCGGCGACGAGCGCGGAATACTCTCCGAGGCTATGGCCCGCGACGAAATCCGCCTGCGGCAAACCTTCCGCTTCCATCGCTCGCAAGGCCGCGACCGAGACCGTGAGAATCGCTGGCTGCGTATTCTCCGTCAACTGCAACTCTTCTGCGGAACCCTCGAAGCACATCTCGGAGATGGAAAAGCCGAGCGCGTCGTCCGCTTCTTCAAAGACCCTCTGAGCGGCGGGAAAATTCGTCGCCAGGTCTTTTCCCATGCCCGGCGCTTGCGAACCCTGCCCCGGAAAAATGTATGCCAGCTTGCCGCTCATCCTGAAAATTTACCGGTCCCCGCGCGGCTGCAACGAAAAATCAACCGTCCACACGCCGCGCTCAACGTTGACTTCCCTCTTCTGCGCCACGTAGCCGTCGGCCTTCACCACGACGCGATAACTCCCCTTCGTCACGCCCTTGAACCTGACGCGCCCTTTACCGTCAGCCTTGCGAAAAAGTATCTCACCCTCTTTCGGAATGACGGTCACGCAAGCATACTTCACGGGCCGCCCGCTCGCTTCACGAACCTGGACCATTAAAGAATCGTCGCCGCCTTGCGCGAAGGCCGCGAAGTTCATCAGCAAGAGAGTCAGGATAATCGAACTCAAATATTTAGCACGCATACTTCACTTCTTACCAGCGCAGCAGCACGCCGCCCCAGGTCACGCCGCCGCCGAACGATGCCATCAACACGAGGTCGCCCTCTTTGACGCGCCCCATCTCCACGCACTCGTCCAGCGCAATCGGAATCGAAGCCGAAGAGGTATTGCCGTGCATGGAAATATTTGAATAGATACGAGACTCGTCAACATTGAGTTGACGACCCACGGCATCCGTGATGCGCTGGTTGGCCTGGTGCGGGATGAAGAGGTCAATGTCCGCCGTGCTCTTGCCAGCATCCTCCAAGACTTCGCGCGAGATGTCCGCCATCGAACGCACCGCGACCTTGAACAACTCGTTGCCCTTCATCTTGTAGAAATGCTCGCCCGCCGCGATGGTCTCCGCAGTCGAGCCGCGACGCGTCCCGCCGCCCGGCGCGTGTAGATGTTCCGCGAAGCGGCCATCGGAACGAATGCGCGTAGAGATAATCCCGCGCTCGCCCTCGACTGGTCCAAGCAGGGCCGCGCCCGCGCCGTCTCCGAAGATGACGCACGTCGAGCGGTCAGTATAATCAACGTACTTCGTCAAGACTTCCGCGCCGATGACGAGAGCGTAACATGATTGGCCCGTGCGAATCATCGTATCCGCGAGCGTGAGGCCGTAGAGAAAGCCTGAGCAGGCGGCGACGAGGTCGAAGGCGGCTGCGTTGTGCGCGCCGAGTTCGGCCTGTATCAAGCAGGCGGTCGCGGGGAGAATCTGGTCCGGGGTAACGGTCGCGCAGATGAGCAGGTCAATTTCCGAAGGGTCAATCCGCGCGCGCTCGATGGCTTCCTGCGCGGCGCGCACGGCGAAGAGTGAAGTGTATTCATCGGGCGCGGCTTTGCGGCGTTGTTTGATTCCGGTGCGCGTCGTAATCCACTCGTCGGAGGTCTCGACCATGTGCTCAAGTTCCGCATTCGTCAAGATGCCTTCCGGGTATGAATGGCCCGTGCCCAGGATGCCTGCTTTTAGATTCGCCATCTCTTCACCTTTCGCCAGTTGGCCCATTCAAGATTTAGCCTGGGCCGCTTCGGCGTATTCGTACGCGCGTGTCTCCGCGATGCCGCTCTCGATGCGCTCGCCCGCGCGACGTTCGGAAAACTCTTTGGCGCTGCGAATCGCGTTGCGAATCGCGCGCGAGTTTGAGCGACCGTGCCCTATGAGCACTATCTTGCGCACTCCGAGCAGGGGCGCGCCGCCGTACTCCGAATAGTCCAGACGTTTTTTGATATTGCGAAATGCGGGACGGGCGAGCATCGCGCCCGCCTTCGTGACGGCTGAGGCGGTCAACTCGCGCTTAATCATGGACAGCATCGCTTCCGTCAAGCCTTCCGACAACTTGAGCATGACGTTGCCCGTAAAGCCGTCCGTCACGATAACATCAACCGCTCCCGTGAAGACATCGCGCCCCTCGACGTTGCCCACGAAATTGAGGCTGCTCAACTCGCGCAAGAGCGGAAACGCCTCCTTCGTGAGATCGTTGCCCTTGGCTTCCTCTTCACCGATGCTCATGAGGCCCACGGTCGGCCTGCTCCGGCCCAGCACGGCGCGCGCATAAGCGTCTCCCATGATGGCGAACTGGGCCAGGTGATGCGCCTTGCATTCGGCGTTCGCGCCGACATCCAGAAGCAGCGTCGGCCTTTCGGCTTTGGTCGGAATCATCGCCGCCAGCGCGGGACGGTCCACGCCCGGCAGCATCCCTATGACCATCTTGGCCGTCACCATGACCGCGCCAGTATTGCCCGCAGAGACGAGGCCGTCGGCGCGTCCGTCGTTGACGAGTTTGGAGCCGATGCGAAGCGAGCTCTTCTTCTTACGCCTGACGGCAGTGGCGACCGCTTCGTCCATGCCGATGACTTCCTCCGCTTCGACGAACTCGACGCCCCGGTCGCCCTGCCCGCGCCAGCCGCAGCGACGCAGTTCAGGTTCGACCTTTTCCGTCTGGCCGACGAGCATGATGCCGATGCCGAAGTCGCGCGCGGCGGCCAGCGCGCCGTCTATCTCCGCGTGCGGCGCGTGATCCGAACCCATCGCGTCAACCACGACTTTGCCGGTCAGTTGATGGCCCTGCTTCATCAGAGTGCGTACTCTCGCTCGCTGCTCAGACTCGCTTCAGACTAAAACTTCAGGCCGTTTCCTCTACATGCACGACTTCGCGGTTCTTGTAATAGCCGCACTTCGGACAAACTCTATGCGGCATGCGCGGTTCCTGGCAGTTCGGGCAGACTGATGTCTGCGGCGCACGCAGAGCGTCATGAGCGCGGCGTTTGCGTGTTCTGGCTTTTGAATGACGACGTTTTGGATTTGGCATGATAACTCTTCCTTCAATTAATGTTCTGCAGCCCGCTCCAACGCGGGTCTATCTCTCTGGTTTCGCAGGCGCAGTCCTGACTGTTTTTATTAGCCCCGCAAATTGGGCATAGACCCTTGCATTCTTCCGTGCAGAGGGCGCGCGCGGGGAGCGCGAGCAGCACCTGCTCGCGCACCAGTTCATCTATGTCAATCGTCGCGTCCTCGAAGACGGCGACGCTCAAATCTTCCTCTTGCAACTCGACTGTTTCCGTCGCCCTGTAATCATCCGACGAAATATATTTGACATCGAAGTCGCTTTCGATGGGTATCAAGACGGAACCCAAACAACGGTCGCAATCAACTTCGGCGCGCGCCCTGACGGTCCCGCGCAACTGCACTTCATAGCTCTTGCGATTGACGCGCCCGCGCACTTCCGGTTGCTCAACCAGGCGCACATGCTCCTCATCGAGCGTCAACTCGCCGGGTTCGTAAACGTGAGCGAAGCTACTATTATTTCCTTCCAGCTTATCAAGTTCAATTCGCATCACTCACCCACCTTGTTTGAAACGACGAAATTTTCAATGAGTACGCAAAAGGTTTTATTATAGCCACCCTGCCCGAAGTGTCAACGCGCCAGACGCGCCTTCCACACATCTTCAGCCGCAATCAAGGGCCGCTCATCCCTTGCCCAGCGCGTCTTCGCGCAATAATTCCGCGAGCCGCTTGTCCCCGCTCGTGATGAGATGTTTCCTCGCATCCCTCTTAAACGCGAAGAGCGGAGGGACGGCGGGCACGTCTTCCGCGCGCCGCATCCTTCGCGCCCCTGAGCGATAACGCGGCTCGTCGCCACTGGCAGAGCGCGCCGCCTCGAACGATTCGCGCGCCCTCTCCGTTTCGCCCCCGCGTAATTGGACCAGCCCCAGAGTGTAATAAGCCGCAGCGTATTCCTCATCCATCTCAAGGGCTTTGCGCAGGTGACGCGCGGCCATGCGGTCGCGTTCCAGTTTGTAATAAACGGACCCGACGACGTAATGCGCCTCCGCGCATGGACGCGCCGCGAGCGCACGCTTAAACGACGCGAGCGCATCCGTCCAACGCCCCGCCGCGACGAAAAGCCTGCCCAACCCGTAATGCGCCGCGAAGGATGCGCGCCCGTTGCGCGCCGCAGCCTCAAGCAGTTCGACGGCCCTTTCGGCCTCGCCCTCATCGCCGCACGCCAGCCCCAGCAAGAGAGAAATTCCGGCATCATCCGGCAACAACTCTAAAGACCTCGACAGATAATCGCGCGCGAGAGCGGTCTGGCCTTCGCGGAAAAAATGTTGACCGAGAAAAGTCAGGAGCGGCGGATGATACTTTGCGATTAAGGTCGCGCGTTCGAGCAGGCGTATGCCGCGCGCGACCTCATCATTCACGAGCAGGCTCGTGCCCTCGTTGACATATTTTTCAAAGGTGGGCTGCTCCGGCCCGCGATACTGCGCGATTATCTTCTGGCGCAACTCATCGCGCCGTTTGCCCTCGTCCTGCTGCGCTGACTCCTTCTCGCAACGACTCTGCCACAACCGGCGCAACTGCTCCGCGTCAACCGCCCCCGCTTCGGAGAGGACCGTCACGAGGCTCTCAAGCAAGGCATGGTCGAAGTATGTGTTTTGGGCCTGTCTCAACATCAGTTCCAGCGTCTGCTCCAACCTGTCCATGACGCGCAACAGCCTGTACTCCAACGCCGAGACGCGCTCAAGCAAGTGCTCCTCCTGCTCAATCCCGCCATCGCTCTCCACCTCGAAACGCGCCGCGCGCGGCTCCACCACGATCATCAAACGCGTCCCGCAACGCGCACAGAATTCCTGGCCCAGCGGATTCCCCGCCAGGCACTTCTGACAATAATGTGAAATCTTATTCGGAAGCATATGACTTCAGTAGTCAGGAGCCAGGAGCCAGGAGTCAGAAGAAGCGGAACGTTTGAAGGCTTTTCCTTCTGGCTCCTGACTCCTGCTTTCAGTATTCGTAAAAGCCGCGCCCGCTCTTTTTGCCGAGCCAGCCCGCGTCAACGTAGCGTTTGAGAAGCGGGCAGGCTCTGTACTTGGAATCGCCCAGGCCGTCATGCAAGACGTTCATGATGGCGAGGCAGACATCCAGGCCGATGAAGTCCGCGAGGGCGAGTGGGCCCATCGGATGATTCATGCCGAGCTTCATGATGCCGTCAATGCTCTCGCGCGTGGCGACGCCTTCGTAGAGGGCGAAGATGGCTTCGTTAATCATCGGCATCAGGACGCGATTCGAGACGAAGCCGGGCGAGTCCTGGCATTCGAGCGCGGTCTTGCCCATGCGCTCGGTCAGTTCACGGACCTTCGCGTAGGTCTCGTCGGAGGTGGCGATGCCGCGAATAATCTCGACCAGTTTCATGACCGGCACGGGATTCATGAAGTGCATGCCGATGACCTTCTCCGGCCTCTTCGTCACCGCGCCGAGTTTCGTGATGGAGATTGACGAAGTGTTCGAGGCGAGGATGGCTTCGGGCGATGCGAGTTCATCAAGAGAGCGAAAGACGCTCGACTTGACTTCCAGATTTTCCGTCACCGCTTCGATGATGAAGGAGGCTTCGCGGAGCGCGTTCATCTCCGTGACGGGGCGTATGCGATTGATAATCGCTTGCTTCTCATCATCCCGCAGCCGCTCCTTGTCAACATCGCGTTGAAGGCTGCGGTCTATGGCCTTCAACCCGCGCTCTAAAAACTCATCCTTGACATCTCGCAGGATGACATCATAACCGGCCCGCGCCGCCACTTGCGCAATGCCGTTGCCCATCGTTCCCGCGCCGATGACGCCGATAGTTTCGCTCACGATTTCTGGACCTCTAAAAAGTTTATGTCTGTGACCATGATTGTGGCGGAGGCGGCAAGTAAGTCTCGTTGCCTCCGCTCAGATAAAAGTTCTTGCCCTTGTCGCTCGTCATGAACCAGAGCGTATAGACGCCGAGCGCGGTTCCGAGCGGGATGCCAAGCAAGGAGGGAATGGCCGCGATGATTCCCGCCGTGCGGCCCCAAGCCTTGCGCTTGAGGATGCCGTACCCCGCGAGCAGGTCGAGCGTCCCCATCAAAAAACTGAAGGCCACCACGCCGATCATGATGCCGATGAAAAAGGCTACGGGGAAATTCGGGGCGCGTCTCAAGGCCGCAGTTTGTTGGAGAAACACCGGGAGCATCAAGAGACAGAAGAGCATGTTCATCAGTTGCAGCCCGCCGACGATGAGAAAGACGATGCCGAGCAGTTTATTGTGGTCCTGTGCTTTCATCTGATGATGTTGAGAGCGGTCGTGCCCGCTCTTCTTCCTCTGTGTGTGATAACAGGTCCAAAAACTTTTTATCTCTCGACGGCCATCGCCACGGCATTGCCTCCGCCGAGACAGAGCGCGGCGAGACCCCTGTGGACATCGCGTCGCTTCATCTCGTAGAGCATGGTGGTCAGGAGGCGCGAGCCTGATTGTCCGATGGCGTGGCCGAGCGCGACCGCGCCGCCGTTGACGTTGACGCGTTTCGGGTCGAGGTTGAGTTCTTTGATGATGGCGACGGCCTGGACGGCAAAAGCCTCGTTGAGTTCGATGAGGTCAACTTCGTCCAGAGACCAACCGGCCTTCTTGACGACGCGGCGAATCGCTTCGACGGGAGCCATCATGACGAGTTCGGGTTCGATGCCGCTCGTCGCCTGCGCCGCGATGCGGGCCATCGGTTCGATGCCGAGCGAGCGAGCTCGTTCAAGCGAAGTGACGACCACTGCCGAAGCCCCGTCGTTGACGCCCGGCGCGTTTCCGGCGGTGACGCTCCCACCCTCTTTTTTGAAAGCGGGCTTGAGCTTCGCCAGAACTTCGAGCGAAGTGTCTTCGCGGACGGGTTCGTCCGTGTCGAGGATGACGGGGTCGCCCTTCTTCTGCGGAATCTCTATGGGGAGGATTTCGTCTTTGAAGTATCCGGCCTTCGTCGCCGCCGCCGCCTTGCGATGAGAGTTGAGCGCGTACTCGTCCTGCTCCGCGCGCGTCACGTGATAACGCTCCGCGACGACCTCGCCCGTGTTGCCCATGTGATAATTTTCAAAGGCGCACCAGAGCCCGTCCTGTATCATAGTGTCAACGAGTTCGCCGTTGCCGAGGCGATAACCCTCGCGCGCCTTCGGCAGCAGGTACGGCGCGTTGGTCATGGATTCCATGCCGCCTGCGACGACTATCTCCGAATCACCGAGTTGGATTCCCTGCGCCGCCATCATGACGGATTTGAGGCCGGAGCCGCAGACCTTGTTGATGGTCACGGCGGAAACGCCGAACGGGATGCCGCCACGCAAGGCAGCCTGCCGCGCCGGGTTCTGGCCCAAACCAGCTTGTATGACGTTGCCCATGATGACCTCGTCAACATCTTCGGGTTTGACGCCAGCGCGTCTGACGCTCTCGCGCACGACCATCGCGCCGAGGTCCGTCGCGGAAAAATTTTTCAAGGCTCCCTGAAATTTCCCGGTCGGCGTGCGCACCGCGCTGATGATGACGGCCTCTCTAATGTCGGACATGTTTTGCACCTCTGGAAAGCGGATAGTAAATGGTCATAGACAACGTCTTTCGGTTGTATTCCATACACATTTACTATTTACCATTCCCCGCAGAGTGTCAAGCAGGTCTTAAGCTAAATTAATGGTCCAGCACGCGCCCTGATTGATAAGGCGCGAGCGCGGGTGTTAGACTCTCTTGCGTTATACGATTCCACCTCCACTGGCGTGAACAGTAAATATGCAAGCGCTTATCTTAGCGGGCGGCAAGGGCACACGGCTTCGCCCGTTGACGGTGTACACTCCGAAGCCCATCGTTCCCATCTGCAATCGTCCCTTTCTGCTTTATCAGATTGATACCCTGCGCCAAGCGGGCATCACGGACATCACGCTCTCGCTCTCTTACCAGCCGGACAAGATAGAGCAGTTGCTCGGCGACGGTTCCGCCTTCGGCGTGAGGCTCAAGTACACGGTCGAGCCGCAACCGATGGGCACAGCCGGAGCGTACAAGTTCGCGGAAGAGTTGATACGCGAGCCGACCGTCGTCTTCAACGGCGACATCCTCACGGACCTGGACCTGTTGGCCGTCATACGCGAGCATCATGAGAGACAGGCTATCGCCACCATCGTCCTCACGCCGGTCGAGAATCCGAGCGCGTATGGTTTAGTCGAAACCGAAACGGACGGTCGCATCCGCAGTTTTCTAGAAAAGCCGAATGCCGACGAGATTACCGTCAACACGATTAATGCGGGCACGTACGTGCTTGAGCCTCGCGTCCTGGACCTCATTCCGGCGGGCGAGAATCACTCTTTCGAGTACGGCTTATTCCCTAACCTGCTGACGCGCAGCGAGCCCTTTTTCGCGCACGTCCCGCAGGACACATACTGGCTCGACATAGGCACGCCGCAACGTTACCTGCAAGCGCATCAAGACCTGCTCGCGGGGCGCGTCCGGCGCATTAAGTTAGAGCGTGACCGTGGCCGCTTTGACGCCGCGACGACCGCAGAGATTGACGACCTCTCGCTCATCGGAGAGGAATGTTCCATCAAACCCGGCGCGCAGATTATCAACTCGGTTATTGGTCCGGGCTGTTATATAGAAGAGAAGGCGCGCGTCGAAAATTCCATCGTCTGGGCCCACACGCGCATCGGCGCGGGCGCGATTCTCTCAAACGCGATTGCCGGGCGCGGCTGCCACATCGGACGTTCTGCGACGGTCGGCGCGGGCGTGGTTCTCGGAGACAAGACTTCGCTGACGGACTACACGCAGGCCGGAGGTGCGATTCGTTGAGCAGCCGCCGGGAGGGAGAGACCATCATCAAGTTTGGGACGGACGGCTGGCGCGCAATCATCGCCGACGGCTTCACCTTCGCCAACCTCGAACGCGTCGCGCAAGCTTACGCTGATTATCTTTCACAGCCGAACGCCGCACAATCCGAGAACGCACAAGGGGCGGGCAAGCTCGTCGTTGTCGGCTACGACCGCCGCTTTCTCTCCGAACAGTTTGCACGTCGCGCGGCTGAAGTCCTCGCTGGCAACGGCCTCCGCGTGGCTCTTTTCGATGAGGCCGTCCCGACGCCTCTCATCTCCTGGGCTGTGCGCGAGGGCGGCGCGCTCGGCGGCGTCGTCATCACCGCATCGCACAATCCCGCCGAGTTCAACGGCTTCAAAATCAAGGCTCCGTGGGGCGGCAGCGCGCCGCCCGAAACAACTCAAGCGGTCGAGTCGCTGCTCGATTCCTCGCCCCCCTTGCACGCTCCTCTACAGGAGTTGCAGGGCCAGGATGTTTTGGACGCGGCCATCAAAAGCTATCGCGCGCAGGTCGAATCATATATTGACCTCGAACGCATCAAAGCCTCGCCATCTTCCATCATCATTGACCCGATGCACGGCTCCGGCGGTCGTTGGGTCGAGAGCTTTCTACAGCATGGAAGGCTCGACGCCGAGACCATTCGTGCCGAACGCGACCCGCTCTTCGGCGGAGTCCATCCCGAACCGATTGATAGGAATCTTGGTCCATTAAAGAAACGCGTGAGTGAGAGGAAAGCTATCCTGGGCCTGGCGACCGACGGGGATGCGGATCGGCTCGGCGCGGTCAACGAGCGCGGCGAAACGATGACCATGCACGAAGTCGTCCCGCTCCTGCTGCTTCACCTGGCGCGCGCGCGCGGGATGAGCGGCGGGGTCGTGCGGACCTTCTCTCAATCAGTCCTGACCAAACGCATCGCCGCCGCGCATGGCCTGACTCTGCACGAGACGCCCATCGGTTTCAAGTACATCGCGGACTTAATGCTCAAAGAAAATATCCTGCTCGGCGCGGAGGAGTCCGGCGGCATAGGCGTCCAGGGTCACATCCCCGAACGCGACGGCGTGCTCAATTGCCTGCTCCTGCTCGAAGCTGTCTTAACGGCGGGCAAGCCTCCATCGCAGATGGTGCGGGAGATGCACGGCGAGTTCGGCGAGTTCTACTTCAACCGGCGCGACCTTCATGTGGATGT
>JAXDFO010000126.1:0-9435 GCA_034665545.1 Blastocatellia bacterium | reverse complement strand
TTATAAAGGAGGGAAGGTTAACCTGTCCCAAAAGGCAGGACATAATGTCGTAGTAAAAAGTGTTTCACGGCAGTGAACTATCTATTCTACCAACAAATTGAGAAACAACGATCCTATAATTCCGATAATGAGTCTTTCCGGAAATTAGATGGTCAGATGCGTGAAACCTTTTTAATGGTCCGGTGTAGTTCGCGTTTGAAGTAATTGGAAGGGCAGTTTAGACAAAAACAAACCTTTGTTTTTTAGCTTTGGAGAAAATAAGTCTTGAGATTTGAGAAAATAAGTGGTAAAAGGCGTTGAGTATGAAGCGTAGAATAAGCCCTTTCTCAATTTCTCCTAATCCTATAACTTTATACCTAACGCCAGCTTTGGAAGCGGCAGCCTACCGCATTAACTATACTGTAGAATACAGACAAGGTCTGACGGCCATCCTGGGAGAAGTTGGTACCGGCAAAAGCTCGATCATAAGGCGCTCTCATGCAGAGTTCGACGCCATGCCAGATGTAATTTCTGTTTTAATTCCCTCCCCTACATTCAAAACCGAATACGCAATGATACAAGGCATCTCACAGTTGTTTGGCCTGCCAGCGAGGAAGGGGACACAGCAGCATTTAAGGGAGTTGGAAACCTGGCTTGGGGAGCAGTTCATAGCTGATAAGGTTGTCGTTTTATTTATAGATGAAGCTCAAAAGCTCGATCATAAAATGCTCGAAATTGTCAGAGCTCTTCTGAATTTCGAAACCGACGAAGCTAAACTTATTCAAATCATTTTAGCTGGGCAGTTGGAATTGAGAAACAGGCTTATCAGTGAGAAGCAGAAGCCCTTGTATACCCGCCTTACAATGCCCACTGTTTTGGCTCCGCTTTCCCCCTCAGAAGTAGAAGAAGTTATCGCCTTCCGATGTAAACACGCTAAGATTAACAATCCTTTCCCTTCTGATTCAGCGCGTCAAATTTATGACCTCTCCGGTGGGATTCCCAGAGAAGTTCTGAGGCTCTGTACTGTGGCGTACGAGATGGCCCAGATCGCAAAGATGCCTAGCGTGCATCCTGATTTAATAGATTCGGCTTTCAGAGAATTGCAGCTAAGAGATGGAGCGGGCGATGAGTAGGGAACCTAAGAACATCATGACAATGGCAGAGTTGCTACGCGCTGCCAAGCTCAAAAAGGAACAAGAAGAGCAGAAGGTCCAAGAAAACACTATACCAGAAGCCGGTATAGTGTCTGACACTATACCAAATAACACTATACTAAAGAACACCATAGTAAATAACACTATACCGCCACGTGGTATAGTGCGAAATACCAAGTCTCAATCTACGAAGCTGTTTCCCGCTTTAACGCCTAATACAATAGCCCAGGAAGTTAAAGTAGATTCATCTAAAGGATACTTTCAATACTTAAATGATTTGTCAGATAGGGTGATACCTGAGCTTAAATTGAAGCCCTTCGAGCAAGTCGTCTTGAACCGCCTTTACAGGCTCTCACGAGGCTGGAAGTCAGAAGAATGCACGGTGGGCTTAGGAGCTCTGGCAAAGCAGTGCGTGATGTCAAGAACCAGTGTGCAAAAGAGCATTGGGATATTAGTAGAGAAGGGGCTGGTTGCAGATCTGGGCGAAGATAAAAAAGGCGGCAAGGAAGGAAAGCGCTATAGAGTTTTGCCAGGCATGACTATACCGCCGCGCACTATACCGAGGGGCACTATAGTGGGAGACGACAATACTATGGTGCCAAATACTACAGAGGTGTATGGCACTATACCGCCAGCCACCACCAATAAATATAGTAATAAGGATTTAACAAACACACACACAAACACAGGTGAGGTGCGTGTGGGGTCTCAATTTACAATCGAAGAGTGCAGAAGATACGCCGAGCATCTACACTCAACAGGACAGGGCATCAATAATCCAGGTGGGTATGCGACAACCATTAATCGTACCGGTGAAGCCGATGTCTTAATTGAAAGCTTCATCCAGCAGGAGACATCAGACCCGTCTTCAAATGTTGATGCCAGCCAGTGTCCTGACTGCAAGGGCACAGGGTTTCTCTATCCACAAGGGATTAAGGGTGGTGTTGCTCGATGTAAACATAAGGGACTCGGGCAAGAAGGAAATTAACGGATGTCACTTATCTACTTGACGCATGATTAATAGTCGAGCTACTGATGTTAGGCAAATTAGCTGAAAAATGTCGTGAAGTTTGTGGTTAAAGTCCTGCGTTAAGTAGATAGTTATCTTTGGTGACGGGTCTTTCTGCCGAGCGATGAAATATTAATATGTACACTTCCGTACGGACACGCTTGGATGAGTAAATATAATGGTTTGCCCGGCATCCGGGTTAAGCATTAATTTTTCAGAAATTTCTTGTAGGCTTGCGCGAAAAGTTCGATAAACGATTAATGCCCCAATCATAGGAAGGCATAATGGGACGGATCATGCGGGCAATACCAGGGGTTTATATACAATCTCTCCTCTCAATCTTCGCCACATTTAGTCTCTTATTTTTATTTCCGGCCTGCTCACCCAAGCAATCTCAACAGCAGCAATCAACCGCTCAATTAAGCCCGTCCCGGTTGGCGCAGCCGAACGGCGCGCAGCCTGCATTCTCCGAAGCTGAAGATGGTCAATGGCCGATGCCCGCCAAAAATTACGCGAGCACGCGCTTTAGCGGGCTGGACCAGATTAACACCGAGAACGTCAAGAATCTGAAAGTCGCCTGGACGTTCGACACGGGGGTCAATCGCGGTCAGGAGGCCGCGCCCATCGTCGTCAATAACACGATGTATGTCCTCACCCCTTACCCGAACATTCTCTATGCGCTTGACCTGACGCAGCCGGGCGCGCCCGTCAAATGGAAGTACGAGCCGCGACCGGCCTCTGCGTCACAGGGCGTCGCCTGCTGCGACGTGGTCACTCGCGGGTGCGTTTTTTCCGACGGGAAAATCTTCTTTAATACGCTGGACGGGCAGACCATCGCGGTTGATGCCGCGAGCGGCAAGGAAGCCTGGCGGGCTCAGGTCGGAGACATCAACAAGGGTGAGTCAATGACGATGGCCCCGCTTGTGGTTAAGGGCAAGGTGCTCGTCGGCAATAGCGGAGGCGAGTTCGGTGTGCGCGGCTGGCTGACGGCGCTTGATGCTCAGAGCGGCAAGATTAGTTGGCGAGCATATAACACCGGCCCGGACTCCGATTGTTTGATTGGTCCAAATTTCAAGCCCTTCTATACGCAGGACCAGGGGAAGGATTTAGGCGTCAGCACGTGGCCTTCCGATGCCTGGAAGATTGGCGGCGCGACCGTCTGGGGCTGGCTCTCGTACGACCCTGAGCAGAATCTGATTTTTTACGGGACGGGTAATCCTGGACCCTGGAATCCCGACCAGCGACCCGGCGACAATAAATGGACCAGCGGGATTTTCGCGCGCAACCCTGACACGGGCGAGGCCCACTGGTACTACCAGTGGAGTCCTCATGACCTGCACGACTATGACGGCATCAACGAGCAAATCCTGCTCAACCTGCCCGTGGGCGGGCAGACGCGAAAAGTGCTGGTGCGCGCAGAGCGTAACGGCTACTTCTACGTGATGGACCGGACGACGGGCGAAGTCCTCTCGGCCAAGCCGTTCGTCTACATCACGACCTCGACGGGAGTTGACCTGAAGACTGGTCAACTCAACTATGCGCCGGACAAAGCGCCTCAGATGGGCAAGATCGTGCGCGAGATTTGCCCCGCCTCGCCGGGCGGGAAAGACTGGCAGCCGACGGCCTTCTCGCCGCGCACGGGTCTCGTCTACATCCCGCACAATAATCTTTGTGAGGATGTCGAAAGCGTCGAGGCCAACTACATCGCGGGCACGCCTTACGTTGGGATGAACGTTAAGATGTACGCGGGGCCGGGCGGCAATCGCGGCGTCTTCAGCGCGTGGGATCCTGTGGCGGGGGGAGAAGTCTGGACCATTAAAGAGAAGTTCCCTGTGTGGAGCGGCGCGATGGTGACGGCGGGCGACGTGGTTTTCTACGGCACGATGGAAGGTTGGTTCAAAGCCATCAACGCGAAGACAGGCGAACTGTTGTGGCAGTTCAAGACCGGCTCAGGGATTATCGGCCAGCCGGTCACGTATCGCGGGCCGGATGGAAAGCAGTATGTGGCGATTCTGTCCGGCGTCGGCGGTTGGTCAGGGGCCATCGTTGCGGCGGGATTAGACCCGCGCGACGGCACGGCGGCGCTCGGCTTTGTCAACGCGATGAGCGACCTGCCGGAGAACACGACCAAGGGGGGCACGCTCTATGTTTTTGCGCTCCCGTAAGAGCCCTTTGATTGTTAGAGGCAGCGAAGCGCGAGAGGCTTGCTTGTCGCTGTTATTGATGATGCTCATCTCAACACTTCTTTCATGTGCTAAAGGTGAGCAGGCGGGGCACAATGAAGTTGAGGCGTCGCCATCGTCAACAGAACGGCAGGCTCAATCAAGTCTGCCGCAGACCAAGTCTCCGAGCGAGACGCATCTGCTGAGAGTCTGTGCCGATCCGAACAATCTGCCTTTCTCTAATCAACGAGGCGAAGGGTTCGAGAACAAGCTCGCGGAATTAATCGCGCGCGAGTTGAACGCAAAGGTCGAGTACACCTGGTGGGCCCAGCGGCGCGGCTTCTTTCGCAACACGTTGAAGGCGGGCGCGTGCGATGTTGTCATGGGAGTGCCGGGCGGCTTCGAGATGGCGCTCACGACCAGCCCTTACTACCGTTCCACCTACGTCTTCGTGACGCGCAAAGATAGCAAGCTCAAGATACGCTCGTTCGATGACCCCCTCCTTCGCAAAGTCAAAATCGGCGTCCAGATGGTCGGCGACGACTTCTCCAACACGCCCCCGGCCCACGCGCTCACGGCGCGCAAGATTGTGGATAACGTTTTGGGCTTCACGCTCTACGGCGATTACTCGCAGGAGAATCCCCCCGCGCGAATCATGGAGGCGGTGGCGACGGGCAAAGTTGATGTCGCCATCGTGTGGGGGCCGCTGGCCGGTTACTTCGCTCACAAAGAACGCGTTCCCCTCGAAATCGTCCCCGTCTCGCCGCAGATTGACGGCCCGTATCTGCCCTTCGTCTTCGATATTTCAATGGGGGTCAGGCGCGGCGATCAATTGTTCAAGGATGAGTTGGAGAGGATTCTCGAACACAAGCGCCCCGAAATTGAAAGCATTCTTGATAGCTACGGTGTGCCGCGCGTCGAAGCGGGCAAGCCTGGACCAGTTTAGTGAATCGAGAGAGGGGGAGGCTGTTGATGCGGGCAGTGGGCAGGATAAAAATCTGTTTGTGTGCAGGCGTTCTCATGTTCTCTCTCGCCGCCTGTGAGAGAGAGAAAAGAGATTTCAGACAAGCGCCCCCGTCCGTCACCGTCAGCACTATTTCGCAGAGCGACCTCCATCCTGGTTCAAGCATGCCCGCGATTCCTCCGACCGAAAATCCTGACGAGCGAAACGCCTATGCTGTCAGCGAAGGCAAGCGGCTCTATGATGCGTACAACTGTTCGGGCTGCCACTTTCACGGCGGCGGCGGCATCGGCCCGCCGTTGATGGACGACCAGTGGGTTTACGGCGGCGACCCTGCCAACATCTTCTCAACCATCGTCGAGGGGCGGCCCAACGGGATGCCTTCGTTTCGCGGCAAGATTAACGATGCTCAAGTCTGGGAGTTGGCCGCCTTCGTCCGTTCGATGAGCGGTCAGGTGAGTAAGGATGTGTCTCCGGCGCGCGACGATCACATGTACGCCAAACCATCGGAGCAGTCCACGAAGCAGGAACAGCCGAAGCAATCCTTCGTGCCCAAGTCGGCGGAGATGCCCAGATGAGCATGAGAGCCAAACAATTGGCCCACAGGTTCACAACGCAGGCTTGCTTGCTCTTGATGAGCACGCTGCTGGCGGGCTGTTCCGGCGCGCAAAGCGTGCTCGCTCCGGCGGGCCCGCAAGCGGAGCGCATCAGTAAAATCTGGTGGCTCTTTTTTTACGTCAGCGCGGCGGTCCTGTTCCTGGTCCTCCTCTTTCTGCTGCTCGCGGTCCATCGCGGGCGCGTGAGGCGAGAAGGGTCTGGCGATGCGCCGGAAGTTGAAGAGAAGCCGGAGTCTGCTCCCGATGCAAATCTTGAGCGGCGCATGACGAACACGGTCACTGTCGCCACCGTCATCACCGTCATCACGCTGATAGTTTTGACCATCGCCAGTTTCTCAATCGGACGCTCGCTCTCTTCTTCCATGTCGAACGAAGACGCTGTGACGATTGAAGTGACGGGTCAGCAATGGTGGTGGCAGGTGCGCTACATGGATGCAGACCCGAGCAAGATTTTCTACACGGCTAACGAGATACATGTTCCCGTGGGCCAACCCGTGACGTTGAAGCTCAACTCGACGGATGTCATTCATAGCTTCTGGGTTCCGAACCTCGTGGGCAAGAAGGATTTGGTTCCGGGCCACGATGCGACCATCTGGTTTCAGGCCGACAGGCCGGGCCTCTTTCGCGGGCAGTGCGCGGAGTACTGCGGACTGCAACACGCGCACATGGCCTTCTGGGTAGTAGCGGAGTCGCCTGAGAAGTATCAGGCGTGGGTGGCGCAGCAGAGGCACCCGGCACAGGAGCCGGGCGCGGATGCCGAACGGCGCGGCCAGCAAGTCTTTCTGAGCGGGCCTTGCATCATGTGTCATACGATTCAAGGGACGCCAGCAGGCGCGACCATCGGCCCGAACCTGACGCACATCGCCAGCCGGACCACAATTGCTGCCGCGACGCTGCCCAACACTCGCGGGCATCTCTCCGGCTGGGTCGTTGATTCGCAGGCCATCAAGCCGGGCAACCGGATGCCGCCCAACAGTCTGAACCCGGACGACCTGCAAGCCTTGCTCGATTATCTACAGAGTTTGAAATAGAGGGAGGCGCGTGTGGCTGAGAACGAGGGAACCACGCGAGGCAAGATGGATAGAAGCACGTTGGATGATGACGCACTGGCGCACACGATGGAAGAGGAACAAGAGCGCGCGCAGTTGGAGCGCACGTGGGCGAGGCCGCAAGGCTTTTTCGGATGGTTCACCAACACGAACCACAAAGACATCGCCATGCGCTACATCGTCACGGCCTTCGTCTTCTTCCTGCTGGCAGGTCTCGAAGCCGTCTTGATGCGCATTCAACTGGCGCGTCCCGAAAATCGCTTTCTGGGGCCGGACCTCTACAACCAGATTTTCACGATGCACGGGACGACGATGATGTTTCTCTTCGCCGTGCCGATGATGGAGGGCGTGGGACTCTACCTCGTGCCCTTGATGATCGGCACGCGCAACGTCGCCTTTCCGCGCATGAACGCCTTCGGCTATTACGTCTACCTCATCGGCGGCCTTCTCATCTACACGGCCTTTCTGCTCAACGTCGGCCCGGACGCGGGCTGGTTCTCTTACGTGCCGCTCTCCGGCCCCGCCTACTCGCCCGGCAAACGCGTGGACATCTGGGGACAGATGATTACTTTCACGGAGATAGCAGCGCTGGTCGGCGCGGTCGAAATCATCACCACCGTTTTCAAGCAGCGCGTGCCTGGGATGTCTTTGAATCGCATCCCACTCTTCGTCTGGGCGCAGGTGGTAACGGCGTTCATGGTCATCTTCGCCATGCCCTCCGTGATGCTGGCGAGTCAGATGCTTCCGGCTGACCGTCTCATCAACACGCACTTTTTCAACCCGGCGGAAGGCGGCGACGCGCTGCTCTATCAACACCTCTTCTGGTTCTTCGGACACCCGGAGGTTTACATCATCTTTATCCCTGCGCTCGGCTTCGTCTCTTCCATCGTCGTGACTTTCTCGCGCAGGCAGATTTTCGGTTACACGGCGATGGTGCTCTCTTTGATTGCGACGGGCTTTATAGGCTTCGGCCTGTGGGTCCATCACATGTTTGCGACGCCCTTGCCGCAACTGGGCCAGAGCTTCTTCACGGGCGCTTCGATGATGATAGCGATTCCGAGCGGCGTGCAGATTTTCTGTTGGATAGCGACGCTGTGGGGCGGCAAGCTGAGCGTTAAGACTCCTCTGCTCTTTGTCCTCGGCTTCGTCGCGGTCTTTGTGCTCGGAGGATTGACGGGCGTGATGGTGGCGTCCGTGCCGCTCGATTTACAGGTACACGACACTTACTTCGTCGTCGCACATCTTCATTACGTCCTCATCGGCGGCGCGGTCTTCCCGCTCTTCGGCGCGTTCTATTACTGGTTCCCGAAGTGGACCGGCAGGCTCTTGAGCGAGCGTGCGGGACGCTGGAATTTCTGGCTACTCTTCATCGGCTTCAACCTGACGTTTTTCCCGATGCATCAACTGGGCCTGAAAGGCATGACGCGCCGCATCTACACCTATCTGCCGGAGACGGGCTGGGGCAATCTGAACCTGGCCGCATCTATCGGCGCGGCGATCATAGGCGTCAGCGTCCTCATCTTCTTAATCAACGTGGCGTGGGCTTACCGTCACGGGCTGGTTGCGGGCGACAATCCGTGGCGCGCGGATACGCTCGAATGGGCCACCGCCTCGCCGCCGCCGAGTTATAACTTCGCTCATCCGCCGACCGTCGCAGGGCGTTATGCGCTCTGGACCAGGACGGCGGAGACGCCAGTCTTGAAGGGCTTGAGCACGAAGCGCAGGGAAGTTCTCGTGACAAGAGTCATGGACGCGGAGCCTGACCACCTTTATGAACTGCCGGGCCCATCCATCTGGCCTTTGCTGCTCGCGCTGGCTACCGGTGAAACTTTCATCGTCGGCATCTTCACACCCTGGGGCTTTCCCATCGGCGCGATGCTGAGCATCCTGGCGCTCTTCGGCTGGTTCTGGTCCAAGCCTAAACCCGAAGGCGGCACGGCGGCGGATTCAAAGCAGGAGAAAGCGGGGCTTCTCCTCGGTGAGGCGCAAAGTTTGCCATTGGAGAAGGGCGCATGAGTGCAACGCCGATAAGTTCAAGACCGACTCTCAATGTTTCTCATCTGCCGTCGCACGGCTTCGACACGCGCGCTCCGATATGGTGGGGCAACCTGCTGCTCTTGATAATCGAGACGACGATGTTCGGCATCCTCGTCGCCACCTACTTTTACCTGAGCCAGAATTTCAACCTCTGGCCTCCGCCGCGCAGCGAATACCCGGTTGGCTATAACACGAACCCGATGCTGCTCATCCCGACCGTCAATCTGGTCCTGCTCATAGCGAGTTGCGCGCCGATGTACTGGGTGGACAGGTCTGCGCGTCGCGCTCGTAAACGCGCGACCCAATTCGGACTGTTGATTTGTCTCGCCCTGGGATTAGCTTCCATCGTGCTCAGGTGGTTCGAGTTTCCGGCGATGAGATTCAAGTGGTATGAGAACGCCTACGGCTCGTGCGTGTGGTTTCTGCTGGGCATGCACTATCTGCATCTGTTGACGCTGACGACGGAG
>JAXDFO010000125.1:0-14671 GCA_034665545.1 Blastocatellia bacterium | reverse complement strand
CAGTAAAAGCGCAAAGCTGGTCGGAGGAAGAACAGTCCGGGACGCGCCAAGCTTCTCAAGAATTGTTGTCGGAATTGACGGAAGCCAACCGCGCGTACGAGGCGAAGTTCGGCTATATCTTTATCGTCTGCGCTACGGGAAAGAGCACGGAAGAGATGCTCGCCCTGCTCAAAGAGCGGCTGCCCAACGACCCAGACGCGGAACTTCGCAACGCCGCCGCAGAGCAAAGCAAGATTACACAGCTAAGATTGAAGAAACTGTTGAAGGAAAGTCAGGATTGATGAGCGCGATTACGACGCATGTGCTGGACACCGCGAGGGGAAGGCCCGCGCCGGGAGTGCCCGTTAGCTTGTCTGTCAGAAACGGTGAGGGCAAATGGGAGGCAATCGGGCAGGGCTTGACGGATGCGGATGGCCGTTTGAAAAATCTGGTCGCGCCTGATGTGCCGCTCGCGTTGGGCGTCTATCGTCTGACCTTCGATGTCGCCGCTTACTTCTCCGCGCAAGCGGTTGAGAGTTTTTATGAAGAGGTGAGCATCGTCTTTAAAGTCGAGGATGCGGCGCAGCATTATCACGTCCCGCTCTTGCTCAGCCCGTATGGCTATTCAACCTATCGTGGGAGCTAGTTGATGATAATTGACCCGTATGTAAACGAATGGCTCAACCTGCTGGCGCGCTGGTTTCACGTCTTCGCGGGCATCCTGTGGATCGGCACGACCTACTTTTTCACCTGGCTCGATGGTCGCCTGACGGAAGAAGAACGCGCGGCGTCGGGTGAAGAACGCGCGGAGGTCTGGATGGTCCATAGCGGCGGCTTTTATGTGGTCCAGAAAGAGAAGAAGCCGGGGACGCGCCCCCTGCACTGGTTTCGCTGGGAAGCCGCTCTGACCTGGTTGAGCGGGATGGTCCTGCTCGTCCTGGTCTACTACATGGGCGGCGCGCTGTTGGACAAAGATGTGTGCGACATCAGCCTGGGCGCGGGCGTCGCTCTTGGGGTGGGCCTGCTCATCATCTCCTGGGTCGTTTATGATTTAATGGTCCAATCGCCGCTCGGAAGAAACGAGTTGCTGTTCGCCCTCATCTCGTATGTACTGGTGGTCGGCGTGGCGTTCGTCCTCGCACACTTCTTCAGCGGTCGCGCCGTTTACATACACGTCGGCGCGATGTTCGGGACCATCATGGCGGCCAACGTGTGGATGCGTATTCTGCCCGCGCAGCGTCGCATGATCGCCGCCACGAAAGAGGGCCGCACGCCGGATGCGAACCTCGCCGCGCGCGCCAAGCTGCGTTCCAAACACAACACTTTCATGGTCGTGCCGCTGGTCTTCACGATGATTAGCAATCACTTTCCCTCGACCACCTACGGCGATAAATATAACTGGGCCATCCTCTCAATACTGGTCCTCTTAGGCTGGGGCGCGGCGAAACTAATCAGAAGAGCTTAAAAGATGTTCGATAAAGTTTTGATTTTATCCGCTTCCGCCGGGGCGGGCCATATACGCGCGGCGCAGGCGGTGGAGCGCGCCTTCGTTGAAGCGCAGGCGGCGCGCGAGGTCCGCCATGTGGATATGTTGGAGTACACCAACAAGCTGTTTCGCAATCTATATTCGAGGGCTTACATAGACATGGTCAACAACGCGCCGGAGATGCTCGGTTGGCTCTACGACCATCTGGACAAGCCCTGGAAGAACGAGCGGCGGCGGCTCGCCTTCGATAAACTGAACACGCGCCCCTTCGTCAAGATGCTCAAGGCATACGGAGCGGAGATGGTCGTTTGCACACACTTTCTTCCCGCAGAGATTATCTCCTGGCTCAAGGCGAAGGAACGCATCAACACTCGCCAGGCCATCGTCGTCACAGATTTCGATGTTCACGCGATGTGGCTCTGCCATCACTATGAGCAATACTTCGTCGCGCTTGACGAAACGCGCGAACACCTCACGCAACTCGGCATCCCGCCCTCGAAGCTGACCGTCTCAGGCATCCCCATTGACCCTGTCTTTAACATCAAAAAGGACCGGCGAGAGATGAGAGAAAAGCTAAATCTCGCGCAAGACAGGACCACTATACTCGTCTCTGCGGGCGGCTTCGGAGTTGGCCCGATAGATCATCTCTTAACTTCGCTCCTGCAACTCAAACACCCGGCGCAGGCCATCGTCGTCTGCGGTCGCAACGAGGAACTCAAAGCCAGGGTCGAACGTCTCACGTCAACGGCTGAAGCGCGCGAGGGTCATGTTGATGTCCATGCGCTCGGCTATACGACGCTGATGGATGAGTACATGGCGGCGGCTGACATCGTGCTCGGCAAACCCGGCGGGCTGACGACCTCCGAAGCCCTCGCGCGCGGCCTCGCCTTCGTCATCGTCAATCCCATCCCCGGACAGGAAGAGCGCAATTCGGACCACCTGCTTGAAGAGGGCGTGGCGATTCGCTGCAACAACCTCCCCGTGCTGGCCTACAAGATAGACCGTCTGCTAGACGACCCCGCGCGCCTTGAAACGATGAAAGCCAACGCTCTACGCCTGGCCCACCCGCGCGCCGCGCAAGAGATAGTCTCAAAGCTGCTCGCTTTGAGAACGTCTTAACGTCGTCTCAATCCGAGGATGCTCAGGAAGAAGCTGGAAAGAACTGTCTGGCAGCCGAGCGTGAGCGACGTGACCGAAGGGATAACGATTCGCATCGTCCGCGAAGTGTTGAGTGGTCCAAAAGAATGCTCGCCCCAATTCACATAAGCGTAGACGGAGCCAGCCAGCCCCGCCAGCAATAATAGACTGCCGACGATGAGACCGACCTCTAGCGTGATGTGGCGAAAGACCCTCTGCAATCGCGGGTCATCCGGCAGCAGCCCTTCGCTAATCGCAAAGACCTTCGTGAAGATGGCGAAGACGATTGCCTGAAAGCCTATGACAATCGCCAGCGCGGCATAGAGCATCGTGTGAACATCAATCGTGACGCCGCCGATGTTTCTTGGACCAGGAAGCAACCAGAGTCCGACCGCGAGGCCGACCAGCATCAACAGCGCGCCGGGATAAAGAAAGAGCCAGCGCGGGCTGTAGAGCAGCAGGAATCGTAGATGCCGCCATCCGTCGCGCCAGCTTCTCAAGTGCGGCGCGCGGCTGCGTCCATCCGGCGAGAGAGTGGTCGGCACTTCCGTTATACGCATCCTGCGCAGTGTGGCCTTGACCACCATCTCGCTCGCAAATTCCATCCCCGTCGTATGCAGGTCCAATTTAACGAGCGCGGACTTGCTGAAGCCGCGCAGCCCGCAATGAAAATCTCCGACCGGGCTGCGGAAAAAGAGTCGCCCCAGTCCGGTCAAGACGGGATTGCCCAGATACTTGTGAAGCGGCGGCATCGCGCCCTCTTGAATCCCGCCCCGAAAGCGATTGCCCATCACCAGGTCATAGCCCGCGCGCAGCTTTTCGATAAATGGTCCAAGATTGGCGAAGTCGTAACTATCGTCGGCATCGCCCATGATGATGTACTGCCCGCGCGCCGCCGCGATGCCGCCCATCAAAGCCGACCCGTAGCCCTTCGCCTCCACCGCGACGACACGCGCGCCCGCCGCTTCGGCAATCGCCTGCGAACCATCCGTGCTCCCGTTATCCGCGATGATAATCTCGCCCGCGACTTTCTCCCGCTCCAAAGAACTCCGCGCCTTCTCAATACAAATCGCCAGCGTCTCCGCCTCATTCAAACACGGCATGACGACGGAGAGTTCAACAACGGATGGTCCATTCGCCCGGCTTTCCTGAATCATTTAGCTGTCCGCTACCTCCTGAAATATTTTGGCGAGCATGATGGCACTGTTCTTGACGGAATAATATTGTTCGACGATTTTTCTTCCCTGTTGGCCCATGACGGTGGCGGCCTCGCGGTCTTTGTAGAGTTTGAGAAGGCTGGCGTGCCAGTCTTCACGGGTGACGGCGGGAAAGCCGACGGGGGCTTTTTGAAAAATCTCCTGGTTGACGCCGACGGGGCTGGCAACGACGGGGACGCCGGACGCCATGTAGGAGAGCATTTTAAAGGCGCATTTGCCGCGCGCCCATTCAGTGTCAGCCAACGGCATCAGCCCCGCGTCCATTAACTGGACCGGGCCAACTTCCGTTTGCGGCGACCACGCGACGTACTCCCAACGGTCCAACGGTATTCTCTCAAAACGCGGCCTGCGATCACAGACTATCAAGAGCCGCGCGTCAGTGTGTTGGACCAGAAAATCGGCGAGGGGTTCTTCGACGGCGTATAGATATTTCAAGTTGGACCATGTGCCGGTCCAGCCGATGGTCCAATCCTTCTTCTCCCTTTTGGGCGCGGGCCGCCAGATGTCAGTGTCAACGGAGGTCGGGACGACCCAGACGCGCCGCGCGCCACGCTCCCTGTAGTGCTCCGCTAAAAAGTTGTTTCCGGCGATGACGCCGTCACATCGCTGCGCTATCTCTTCGGAGAAAGCGTGTGGGTAGACGAGCCAGATGGCATCATCCACATCGAAGAGTCGCTTCTTTCCGGCGAAGAATTCGAGCGTGCGGCGGCCTGAGACGAGTTCGCGCCCGAGCCATGTGATGTCTGAGAAACGCGCGGCGAGCATTCCGGGCACGCGCGTCAACATGGTCAACAGGGGGAGCCGCTCGGTCCTGTATTTACTGATGAGAGGGTAGTGTTCGGAGACATCAATCCCCAGTTCGCGCAGTGGGCTGATGAACTGGCGGACCCGAAATCTGGTCGAAGGGTCATTCCTGCTGGATGTCAACGCCGTTACTTTAATCATCTCTTCTCTTGGCCCACAACCAACGCTCATGCCAGCTTATCTCTCAAACTCGCTCTCATCCTGCGCGGCAGGCTGAATCTTTCCAGCAGCAAGATTTGCATCAATAAATTGACGGTGATGTAAACGCTGGTGGTCATCGCCAGTCCGAGCAAGCCGTAATGAAGAAAGACTATGACCTTGACGGGGATGTAGATGCTGTAGGTCCAGATTGATAGCTTGGTCGGAGTCCGCGTGTCGCCCATCGCATAGAAGGTTGTCGCCGTTACCTGCCCGCTCGCGCCGCCGACTAAGAAGCCCACCAGCGCGACCAGAATCAACCAGAGCAGATGCACGTTTCCGAGCGTCACGCCGCCACGGCCTATGACCAGATTGAGCATCCACTCGCCGCGCAACAGCAACACCGCATAGCCCGTCAAGGTCAGGCCCAGCATCGCCAGCAATCGCTTCCGGTAAGTGCTCCTGAAATTGGTCCAGTCACCCGCGCTCGCCATCCTTGCCAGCATCGGGACCATCGGCGCGGCGATGGCTTTTTCTATCACCACGTTGGCGACCCCGTAAATCTGCTGCCCTATGTAGAGCAGAGAGAGGCTGCCTGCTGGCGACATCGAAGTTAAGAATCTATCCACGAGCGGGTCCGTGCGATAGTAAGACATGCCGAGCAGCAAAGGGCGTATGCGCCGCCCGGCCTCTCTCATCCCCGGAGACTTCCATTCGGGCCGCTGCCAACGGCCCAAGCCCGGCAAGAGCCACCCGACCTGCAACGCCGTGCGCAACACGATGACCCAAGCGGCGGCAGCGACTCCGTACAACGGCAACAGCTTGACGAGCAGGAGCAGCGCGACGATGTTTGAGATGACAGGTGATAGCTCGGCCCAGATGAATCTTTGGCGCGCGTGATAAATGGACCATAAAACCGAGACCGAGGCTGTGAAGACCATGCTCACCAGTTGAATGCGTGTGAGCGTGATGGTCAAGGCGCGCGCTTCCGCAGAGAACCCTGGGACCAGTAAGGGAACCCACAGGCCCGCCGTCAAATAGAGCAGCAACGCGACGACGGAGAAGAGCCCGGTGATGCCTGTAAAGAAGCCCCAGGCGTTGCGGCCAAAGTCGCTCTCATCTTCGGTCGCCAGTAGCGGCACGAGCACATGAGTCAGAGCGTTGCTGACGATGCCCAGGATGATTTGCGGCAGGGCCATGCCCGCGAAGAGCGCGTCCGTTTCGATGCCCACCCCCAGCTTTGTGATGACGTACCACTGGATGAGCAGGGTCAACAAAATGTTGCTGCCAGCCAACAAAGCGAGAGATAAGGTCAGTCCCATTTAATCTCGAACAATCAACTATAACTTCGCGCTCGCGGAGAGCAAAAGCGGATGACAACTAAAGAAGGCCCGTCTGGATTACCAAAGTTATATTTGATAACAGACATTATTTCAAACCTCCGCTCATGTCTAGATGTCAAAGCCGGAGAGGCATGCTGTTTGGGCCATCGCTCCGTTTTGCGTTAAGATGTGTGCCGCGCCGCGAGAGATACGCCGCGCTTGCGGGGGCGGTGGTTGTGTTGTAGAAAGGCTCTGACATCACAGGCAAGTGAGGTCAGGGCTTTTAGTTTGAGTTCTAACTTCTCTTAAAAGTTGTCAACCGGATTCCTGGACCAGTGGACGAAGGCACGGATGTTTCAACAATTCTGGACCAGTCAGGGCAAGGCAGGGCTCGGCGCGGGTGCGAACGGATGAGGGTGTTGCATATCCTTGATTCGCTCAATCGCGGCGGGGCGGAGGTAATGATGCTGGACGTGTGCCGTCGCGCGTCCGCCAACGGGTTGGACCTCACCTTTGTGGCAACGGGCGGCGGCGACCTTGAGGAAGAGTTTCGCCGTTCGGGCGTGGATTACGTCCGCCTGCAACGCAGATACCCAGTTGACTTCGGACTCATCGCCCGCCTGCGCGCGATAGTCAAAGAAAGAGATATCAAAGTGGTCCACAGCCATCAGGCCGTCGAAGCCCTGCACGCACACTTCGCCGCCAGGGGCACGGGCGCGCGCAGGGTGCTGACGCTGCATGGCTGGATTCCGACGACCAAAAATAGAGTCGCCTCAAAGTTCGTCATCCCGCGCATGAACGCCAACATCACGGTCAGCAGGGATTTGCTGGAATGGCTCGCCAGGGAAGAGAAGATCGAGACGGGCCAAAATTTTCATGTGCTCTACAACGGCGTTGACGCGCAGAGGCTGCGCACGAGTGCGGGCAGTTTGCGCGCGGAACTGGGCCTCGACGAGCGGCACATTCTACTCGGGATGGTGAGCAATTTTTATCTGGGCGTGAAGGACCAGTTGACCGTCTGCAAGGCGCTGCCGCGCGTGCTCAATGAAGCGCCGCTGGTCCATTTTGTTTTCGCGGGCGGTCGCTCCGAGAGCGCGCCCAGACTCTATGATGATTGCGTGGCCTTCTGCCGCGAGCAAGGCATAGCGGAGCGCGTCCATTTTCTGGGCAAGCGTTCCGATGTGCCTGCGGTGCTGTCCGCGCTCGACGTGTTCGTCTTCTCGTCGCTACAGGAAGGCTCTCCGATTGCCGTCATAGAGGCGATGATGAAGGGGCTGCCAACCGTCCTGTCGGACATCAGGCCGCTACTGGAAGTGTGCGGCGACGGAGCTTACGCGCTTCCCTTTCGCACGCGCGATGCGGAAGACCTCGCCAGTCAACTTCTCTTATTGGTCCAGAATCCGGAGCGGCGCGCGTCGCTTGGCGCGAAGGCGCAGGAGTGGGCCCACGCGAAGTTCGGCATCGAGACGCACATCGCAAATCTGCTCGAACTGTACGGCGCGCTGGCGGGCGCGTGACGGCTGCACGGGCTTGAGCAAGCGGGAAGTCTGCGCCAGCGAAAACATTTGAACAGCGAAAACGAAACAACGTTGCGCGTCCTGGTAGGAATGCCGGATAGAGAATCCACCGGAGGACCAGTGGCGTGCGAGCCGCCCTTCGTCGCCGAACTGCGCCGCGCCGGATTACTGGTCCGGGAGGAGACCTACGTACATGCCGAGGCGGGCGCGAGTGTCAGATTCCGGACCAGGATTAAGAGAGTCCTGCGCACCGCCGCGCTGTTTCGCCGACGGCTCATCACGGAAGAGTTCGACATCGTTCACCTCAACACCTCCTTCGATACGATGGCCTTGATGAGAGATGTCGTGTCGCTCTCTTACCTGCGACGCTCGCCGCGCGCCAGAATCTTCCTGAAATTTCACGGCTCGGACGCCGCGCTCTTGACGACCGGTAATCCTTTGCTGCGTTACCTGGGCCGGTGGCTGCTGGCGCGCGCGGACGGCATCGGCGCGCTCTCGTCCGAAGAGAGGGAGAACTTCCTGCGCGCGGGTGTTGAGGCGGGCCGCGTGTTTCAGGTCAAGAACGTGGTGCGCGAAATATTGGACCAGCGAAGCGAAGCTTTCGCGCAACGATTGCAGGTTGATGAGGGGACGCCGTTTCTGCTCTATATCGCCAGGTTCATACGCGCGAAGGGGCTGTTGGATGTCGTGCGCGCATGTAGCATCGTGCGCGAGCGCGGGATAAAATTCATGCTGCTGTGCGTGGGCGACGGTGAGGCCAGGGGCGAGGCCGAGAGCCTGGCGGCGCAGTTGAATTTGCAATCATGCGTGCGCTTCTGCGGCTACATAAAGGAAGAGCGGACGGGCGAGTTTTACGCCAACGCGGCCGCGCTCGTCTTCCCGACCTATCACTATGAGGGATTCCCTATGGTCATTTTCAACGCGGTCGCGGCGGGGGTTCCCATCATCACGACGCGCATTCGCGCGGCTGCCGATTATCTCAACGAGCCGGACAACTGTCTCTGGGTCTCGGCGCGGAATCCCTCTCTGCTCGCGGAAAAAATCATGCATCTCCTGTCCGATGCGGAACTCAGGGAAACGATGCGGCGCAACAACGAAAAATTGGCCCAACAATTCACGGCCCCCGTGGTGACGCGAGAATACATAGAAATATACGAGCGGCTCATCGCGGATAAATAACATCATCAATAGCATGACTCTGAAGATTCGCCATCTCAAATCACTGCTCGCGCTGGCCCTGGTCTTCACCTTGCTCAACAGCTTCAAGCCTTTATGTATTGACGACACGCTCTATTATTACAACGCGAGGCAGGTGGCCGCGCATCCGCTTGAACCTTACGGCTACAGTGTGTTCTGGAACGATGTGCCCTCTCCCGCGATAGAGGTGTTGGCCCCGCCGCTCTTCGCCTATTACTTGTCCATCGCCATCAGGCTGTTCGGTGAAAATCCATTGCTCTGGAAACTCTGGCTGCTGCCTTTGAGCCTGCTGCTGGTCTTCTCACTGGCCGCGCTCTTCAGGCGTTTCGCAACGGGCCAAGAGTTGTTGCTGACGTGTTTGACGATTCTCTCGCCGGTCTTTCTGCCAGGCTTTAATCTTATGCTGGAGGTTCCGGTGGCCGCGCTCGCGTTAGCCGCGCTCGCGCTCTTTCTGCGCGCGCACGACCGTGATTCTTACGCGTGGGGTGCGCTGGCGGGTCTCGTCGCGGGCCTTGCGATGCAGACCAAGTACACCGCTTTCGTCACGCCTGTATTGATGATGCTGTATGCGATTCTTTTCGGGAGAATCAGACTGGGCTTGCTCGCGGCGGCGGTCGCGGCGGCGTTTTTCTGGTCCTTTGAAGGCTTCATCGCGTTGCGCACGGGCCATTCGCACCTGCTCTATCAATCGCAGGTCTACGGCTCCGTCAACCTGCTCAAGAAATACCTATACCTGTCATGGCCGCTCGTGACGCTGATGGGAGGGACCGCGCCCGCGCTCGCATTACTGGGCCTGGTCGCGCTCGGAGCGCGAAGGCGTGTTGTTATCGCGGCTGGCGCAGGTGTCGCGCTAGGGTTTGTGCTGCTGGCGGTCTTGCCCGATTCGCTCAACACTCTTTCGAGGGACGCGGTCACGGGCGAAGAGAGCATCACGCTGGCTCATCTCATCTTCAGCGTCTATGGCGTGGCGGTCTTTGCCATTCTGGCGGTCGTTATCCGGCACTTGTTGGGATTGACGAAAGAGAGTTGGCCCGGCTTGTTGGCCCGTTGGCGAGAGCAGCGAGTCGAACTATTTCTGGTCCTGTGGCTGTTCATAGAGATAGGAGCTTATTTTGCGTTATCGCCGATACCGGCTGTGCGCAGGATGACGTTGTTGCTGGTGGTCAGCACGCTGCTCATCGGACGGCTGGCCGCGCGCGCGTGCGTGGAGCCTGCGCGCAGGTCTTTAATGCGCGGGGTGTTGATGGGAGGTGTGCTATTGGGCCTGCTTTTTTACGGGGTGGATTTGCACGACGCTTTCGTGGAGAAGCTGGCGGTGGAGCAAGCTTCCAGGCATCTGGACCAGTTCGACTCGCAAGCGACGCGCTGGTACGTGGGGCGTTGGGGCTTTCAGTATTACGCGGAGCACGCGGGGATGAAGCCGGTCTTTCCAGGCGAATCGAAGTTGCAAGAGGGAGACTGGCTCATCGTCTCCGATGGTCCATACTGGACCAGGCCACTTGAGGCGCACCTGAAAAATTACAGGCTTGAGAAGGTGGCGCACCTGAGTATCCAACATCCTTTGGGGCTGGCGACGATGATAGGTTATTACAATAGCGGCATTCCCATACATCATCATGAAGGACCGCATCGCAACGTCTACATCTATCGCGTCGAAGGAAAGCCATAGGGGCGTTTGTGCTATGCTTACTCTTTCCGAAACGAAAGCTTGCGGCTGAGTTCAAAGAAAGTTTGGATTGGTTGTATGTGTGGCATCGCCGGTCTCATGAGCGTAGACGCAGAGGCGCGCATTGGCGAGATGCTCTTGAGCATAGAGCATCGCGGGCGCGACGATGAGGGCGTCTGGACCAGTAAAGAAACGGATGAGGGCGGGCGGCGCGCGTGCCTGGGTCATCGCCGTCTGGCGATTATAGACACGAGCGAGGCCGGGCATCAGCCTATGCTGTCGGCGGACGGTCGTTTCGCGCTGACCTTCAACGGGGAAATTTATAACTACCGGGAACTGCGCTTGGAGCTTCAATCGAGGGGCCATCGCTTCGGCACGGATACGGACACTGAGGTGTTGCTCGCGGCCTTCGCGGAGTGGGGCGCGGATTGTCTACGGCGTCTCAACGGGATGTTCGCCTTCGCCATCTGGGACGAGCGGACGCGCACGCTCACGCTCGCGCGCGACCGCCTGGGCATCAAGCCGCTCTACTACGCGCTGGTTCCCGGCGAGCAGGATGCTGGACCAGCATTCATCTTCGCGTCGGAAATCAAAGCCATCCTGGCGAGCGGGCTTATCAAAAGTGAGTTGGACCACGAAGCCCTTCATCAATACCTGACGTTCCTCTGGACGCCGGACCCTTACACGCTCTTTCGCGGCGTACGCAAGCTGCCGCCCGCGCATGTTCTAACTTTACGCGGCGACGCGCTTGAGATACGCGAGTGGTGGGACGTTTCCTTCGCCGAGATAGACGAGGGCAGGAGCGACGAGTGGTGGCAGGAGCGCGTGCTGGAAACGCTCTCGCGCGTGGTCAAGATGGAGATGGTCGCGGACGTGCCGCTCGGTTCGTTTCTCTCCGGCGGTGTTGATTCATCAGCCATCGTCGCGCTCATGAAAGAGCACAGCGAGGGCCGCCCCGTCTCGACTTATACTATCGGCATAGAGGCGTCGGATTTGCGCTACGACATTATCCCTGACGATGTGGTGTGGGCGCGGCAGGTGGGCCAACTATTGGAGACGGACTACCGGGAGATAATGCTTCAGCCGTCGGTCGCGGACCTTCTGCCGAAACTCATCTATCACATGGACGAGCCTGTGATAGACATGGCGATTCCGAGTTATCTGGTCTCGCGTGCGGCGAGAGAGAGTCTGACAGTGATGCTATCGGGGATGGGCGGCGACGAGGTCTTCGCTGGCTATCCGCGACAGATGGCGATGAAGCTGGCGGGCGCGTTCGACCCTGTGCCTACGATGCTGCGTCGCCCGTTGATGAAGACGTTGGAGTACGCGCTGCCCGGCGGCTTGCCCGGACGACTGACCGCGCCCTTGCGCAACGCTAAGAAGTTCGCGCGCAGCGCGGCCCTGGATTTCGAGGACCGCTACCTGGGATACGAGACCTACTTTACGGACGATGCGAAGTCGCGTCTCTACACGGACGAGATGCGGGAGGCGACGCGCGGCCTCGATGCTTACAGCGAGCATCGCCGCCACTTCGCGCGCGTGCGCGGGTGCGCGCCGCTCAATCAACTGCTCTATGTTGACCTCAAGACCTTCCTGCCCTGCCTTAATCTCTCGACGACCGACAAGACTTCGATGGCGGCCAACCTGGAAGTGCGCGTGCCCTTCCTCAATCAAGAACTGGTGGAGATGGCGGCGCGCATGCCGCCGCATTTGAAACTGCGCGGCCTCAAGCGCAAGTACATATTGAAGCGGGCCGCCGAAAAGCTCTTGCCGCGCGAAGTGGTCTGGCGGAAGAAGGCTGGCTTCGGCGCGCCGATACGTTCATGGCTGCGCGGCCCCTTGCGCCCGCTCGTTGACGACCTGCTCTCGGAAGAGACCGTGCGCCGTCGCGGGCTGTTCAGACCCCCGGAAGTCAGTCGCATCATCGCCAGCAATCTCTCAGGCCGCGAAGATTTCAACCTGCAAGTCTTTCAACTGCTCACGCTCGAACTCTGGCAGCGTGTCTTTGAATGCAAGTAGGAAGTCGGAAGGATGAAGAAGAAGAGGAGCTAAGATGAAGAGGATGATTGAACTAGTGATGCTCGCGTTCGCAGTTTCAGCCGTCTCGCTCGCGTTGACCGTGAGGGCCGACGCGCAGCAGCGAGAGGGTGTGTCTCAAGTTGAGAAGGCGCGCATGGTCCCGTCGCGTCCGGTTCATACTTTCTCGATTGTGGCGCGCGACCCTGTGACGGGCGAGATGGGCGTCGCGGTCCAGTCGCACTGGTTCAACGTCGGCGCGATGGTCCCCTGGGCCGAAGCGGGCGTCGGAGCCATCGCCACGCAGTCCTTCGTTGACCCCTCTTACGGCAAACTCGGCCTCGACCTCATGCGCGCGGGCAAGAGCGCGCCCGACGCCCTCAAAGCGCTCCTCGCGGGAGACTCTGCGAGCGACGTGCGACAGGTCGCCATGATTGACGCAGAGGGACGCGTCGCCGCGCACACGGGCGCGAAAGACATCCCCGCCGCCGGTCACATCACGGGCCAGAACTTCTCCGTCCAGGCCAACCTCATGCTCAACGAAAAAATCTGGCCCGCGATGGCCCAGGCGTTTGAAAACACCAAAGGCGATTTGGCCGAACGCATGCTCGCCGCTCTAGACGCCGCGCAAGCGGCGGGCGGAGACATACGCGGGCGACAATCGGCGGCCCTCATCATCGTCAACGGCAAACCCACTGGCCGCCCCTGGTCCGACCGCCTCTTCGACCTGCGCGTTGACGATAGCCCCGAACCTCTCAAAGAGCTACGCCGCCTCGTCACGCTCCAACGCGCCTACAACCACATGAACGCTGGCGATGCGGCGGTCGAGAAGAAGGATAACGAGGGCGCGCTCCGCGAATACTCAGCCGCCGAACAACTCGTCCCCAACAACGCCGAAATGATCTACTGGCACGCCGTCGCCCTCGTCAACATGAATAGAGTCGAAGACTCGCTCCCGCTCTTCCGCCGCGTCTTCCAGATGGACCCCAACTGGATAGAGTTAACGCCCCGCCTCGCCAGAGTCGGCCTCCTCCCCAACGACGACAAACTCATCGCCCGCATCGTCGCCGCCGGAGGAAAATAGCTTTTCTGACAGCGCGCGCCCGTTAAACGGCCCCGCGCCAACTTTATAGCCACAGGCGCACACATCATAAGTTCGTCAGATTACGTTCCAAGCAAGCGTGCTTCCTTTACAGGCACGGCTGCCGATAAAGGAAGCACGCCTGCCGACGTTATCGGCAATCGTGCTTACGTTCTAAGCAGACGTGCCGATAACGTCGGCGCGGCTGCCGATAACATCGGCGCGGCTGCCGATAACGTCGGCGCGGCTGCCAATAACGTCGGCGCGGCTGCCAATAAGATTGGCAAGACTGCCGATAAGGTTGGCACGGCTGCCGGTAAGGTCGGCACGACTGCCGATGATGTAGACAGCCGTGCCGATAACCTATTTTCCCTTGACGATAGCGTGCGCTGAGCGAATTTAGGCGGAGAGAGCCTGGGCGAAGTCTTCTATCAATTCTTCTGTGGCTTCGATGCCAGTGGAGAGGCGCAGGAGGCCGTCCGTGATGCCCAGGCTTTGACGGTCCTGTGCGGAGAGGCCCGCGTGGGAGGTGATGGCGGGGAGGGTGATGAGGGTCTCGACGCCGCCGAGGCTGGGCGCGATGATGGGAATCCTGACCTTGTCCATGAAACTTTGCGCGGCGGCCTGGCCTCCCTTGAGTTCAAAGCTGAGCATGCCGCCGAAGCCGTCGAAGAGTTCGCGTGCGCGACGGTGGCTCTCGCAGGTTTCGAGGCCCGGATAGTTGACGCGCCCGACCCGCTCGTGGCTCTCTAAAAATTGAGCTATTTTCAGCGCGCTCTCGTTCTGGAACTTGACGCGCACGGATAAAGTTTTGAGGCCGCGATGAAGCAGGAAGGCCGCGTGCGGGTCCAGCGAGCCGCCGAGGTGGTCCAGCTTGAGCTTTATCTTTTCGATGAGATGGCCGCGACCGATGATTGCGCCCGCGACGATGTCCGAGTGGCCGTTGAGATACTTGGTGCAGCTATGCAGAGAGATGTCGAAGCCGTGTTCGGGCGGGCGAAAGTTGACGGGGCTGGCGAAGGTGTTGTCAATAATCGAGACCAGTTTGTGCGCGCGCGCGAACTCGACCACGGCCAAAAGGTCCGCGACCTGCATCGTCGGGTTGGTTATC
>JAXDFO010000124.1:0-10575 GCA_034665545.1 Blastocatellia bacterium | reverse complement strand
AAATTTCTCCCGTTGGGCCAACCGGGAGGACTTGGTCCTCTATCTCGGCTGGTAATTTTTTGACTTCTCCAGACTGCGCATCTTCCAAAACCTGCCGCGCGTCTTCGTAGGAAAGCTCATAGAGCGGCGTTCCTCCCTGCGCATTGACGGCGTTGATAAAGGCTTGGGTCTGCGGTTCGAGAACGGGCTTTTTCTGGTCGTTCATGAGCATCTCCTTTGCATGCGGCTTCATCTTGCCGGAAGTCGTCTCTCTTCGGTCTCTTCAGGATAATCACGTATAGCAGTGCGTCCGGGCGTTCTACACTATGAGGCATCGGGTGAGAGAAAACATCACGAGATGGGATGGTTTTTAGCTACCACTGTCGGCAGCATAGCGGCATACCACCATCGTGGTAATCGAAAGTTAAACGTCGGCTGAGAGTAGGATGAGGGGGTGAAAGCGTGGGCCTGTAAGGTGACGGGTGAAAGGTCAGGAGTTAGAGGAATGAGAGGCTTGAGGAATGATAATCTCGCGGCGTCCGAACAGCCGCGCGTCGAGCGAATAGGCTCCGGGGCCGAGGAGCACGATAGCCACAGACATCGTGACCACAAAGATGAGAGAGAGCGGGTTATCAAGTAGAGTCTGCGCGGTCGCCGTAAACCATAAATGCGCGGCGGCAACGCTGCCAAGCCCCAACAGGATGGCGGCAGCAGGAGTTAGCAATCCGAGCAGGAGCAGCGCGCCGCTCAAGACCACAAGAAGGACAACGGCCCATGTGCCAGGGGTCGAATCGCCGTGGCCGGATAGATAGACTCCTTGAACCATCGCAGTGAATCCAATCGCTGCTCGCAAGAGCAGTAATCCTACGCCCGCTCGTCCATTCGGAAAAGTTAAAGAAAAGAGTCTTTGCAGTCCGTGCCTCCTTCGTCTCCCGCCCCGGTCTGAGAACGCGCCCGACTGTAGAGTAACGGCTGCCATCGTAAAGCGAATCCCTCAAGCTCGGAATCTTTTGCTCCCACTATCGTGGTATTGCGTCGGGAGCGTTGGAACTTCTGTCTGTCACAACTGGATGATGCCGCGACGCAGGGCTATGGCGACTGCCTGCGTGCGGTCGCTGGCTCCGAGTTTCTCCATGATGTGCTTGATGTGGACCTTGACGGTCTCTTCCGAGATGAAGAGCCGCTTCGCAATATCCCGGTTGCGGTTCCCGCCGGAGATGTGGCGTAGGACTTCAATCTCGCGCGCGGTGAGGGCTTCGTCGCTTAAGTGCTCGGCCAGGTTCGCGGCTATCTGCTGTGGGATACTCTTCTTCCCCGCATGAACCTGTCGAATCGTCTCTACAAGTTCCTTCGGAGGATTAGTCTTAAGCATATAGCCGCGCGCTCCCGCCTTGAGCGCGCGCTGGATTTCAACATCGCCTTCAAACGTGGTGAGCATGATGACGCGGGCTTCGGAGAATTCAGAGCGGATGGAGATTAAAGCATCAATGCCGCTCATGTCCGGAAGCCTGAGGTCCATCAGTGTAATGTCCGGGCGGTGTTGCCTGAACATTTGAATGGCCTCGCAGCCGGTTGCCGCTTGGTCAATCATCAGCATGTCAGGTTGGTTGTTGATGATGGCGGCTATTCCCTCGCGCAGCAGGGGATGGTCGTCAACGCTGAACACACGGATAGGAGCCTGGCTGCTCATTACTATGCCTCGCTTTCCGGTCTCTTGAGTTCGCCCCGTTTCGCTTTCGTCCGGCGCAGTCTGGCGAACCATCCGGGGCCGCTTCCGGCGGGCTCTGCTTTAAAGGCCACATGGCCCGGAATAGATAGCTCAACCTCTGTCCCTGCCGCCGGACGACTTCGGACTTTGAGACGCGCGCCGATTCTCTCCGCGCGCTCGTGCATGCCTGAGAGTCCCCAATGTCCTTCGCGTCCAGAACGCAGCACCGGAGAGGCTATCCCGCAACCGTCATCGCTGACCATCACGCGCAAGTGGTTGGTCACGTATTCCACTTCGACTTCGATGCTCTTGGCGCGCGAGTAGCGAAACGCATTGACCAACGCCTCGCGCCCGATGCGATAGACCTCGTCGCGGATGAGCGGGTGCAAGGGTCTGGGACGGCCCTCGACGATAACGCGAAACGCGACTGGCTCCTGAAGCGCGAGTTCCTGCTGAACGCGGGAGAATGCCTGTTCGAGTTGGAGAGAATCGCTTGCGTTGGAGCGTAAGCCCTGAACTGCGTTCCGGCCCTCTTCTATGACCTGCCCTATCAATTGCTGGACATGGTTCAACGGCTGCCTCGCGGGCAAATCCTCCGGCAATTGCTCGACCGCGACGTGGAGTTGCATGGACGCGCTCACGAAACCCTGCAACAGCGTGTCGTGCAGTTCCTGTGCGATACGCATGCGCTCCGCGAGTCGTTCTTCAAACCTGACATTCAGTTGATTGGTCAAACGTCTTAGCCGCAATCGGAAGAAGGCCACTAGCGCGAAGACGCAGGCCAGGCCAACCAGGCAGCGAAACCACCAGGTCTGCCAGAACGGCGGCTCGCCCGTCACACTCGCCATGGCGACTACGCCGCCGCCACGGTTCGGCAACACGTCCGAACGCGCGGGCGGAAGATACTCCGCCTCTACGAGCAGGGCGGCGTATTCCGTCCCGAGGTGTGTTGAGTTCCTCCATTTTGAATCGGATTGAATCTCCGTCAACGGTTGGTCTGCGTAGGGCTGCACGTACCATGCCCCGCTCCGTGCATACAAAACGATATGCTGTCCGGGGTGCGCGCCGACGACGCGCCCTTCGATAGTATCAAGCTCCGGCGTTCCGCCTTTCTCCGCCAGAGGAACCCTGGTGAATTCGACTGAGGGACCGGCCTCCGCCGAACGCGAGCGGCAACCGCCGAGCAGTGCGCTACAGACGACTGCCAGGATGGCTATTTTAAAAGTCCTGACCACACGCGATTATAACTGATGGCGACGCGCCTCTCCTACAAACAGACGCCCGTGGCTCAGTTTGGTCTTGCATGTGATGGAGCAAGAGATTCACCACAGAGGCACAGAGCACACGGAGCACGCACAGAGACGTTTCAATAACTCTGTGCCTGCCCTGTGTGCTCTGTGCCTCTATGGTGAACGCTGTCTTCAACCTCACTCAAGGCACAGTATCGGGTGATTAAAAACCGCCGCCTGTGAGCCTTGCCGTGCGGCGCGTGACGGTGACGCTGGAGGTGGCGTCGCCCGACAGACCCGGATTAGGATTAACGAGGTTCTGCACAATCCAGAAGTCGAACCCGTTGCCGATGATGCGAGGTGATGAGGGCAGGTTATCAGCATACTGTGTGAAACCAAATTCGAGACCGTTTCCACCGATTCGGAGTCCTGAGGTATCAACGTTGCTCTGGTATGTGAATGGCACCGTGAGAGAGGTCGTGCTCCATAGTTGCAGCACCGTGCCCACACCAGGGACCACGTCGTTAGTCAACCCGATATAGCGCGATGAACTATTCGGCGCGGATGAAGTATAGACACGCGCGATGGCCGATTGCTTCACCATAAAACCCGGCATCGTTTGGCTGGTCGGCATAATCGAGACCGCATTCAACGCGGCGAAGTTCTGTTGCGCGCCGAGCGTCAAAGGCGTCCATCCATACTGGTTGTTTGTTGGAGGCGTTGCGATACTCCATGTCCCGACGTAGCCGGGCAGTGATGTCGAATTGCCGTTGATGGGACTGCGCGCGAGATACACGTTCGCGCTGCCGACATCTGTGAAGGTCATGTAGAAGTAACCGTTATCTATGATGAGACTGCTCACCAGCACGCCCAGGCCGCAATAGCCCGCGTTGGACTCGCCAACGCTGCGCAAGAGAATCTGCGGGTCTACATTCCACGTCACCCCGTCCGTGGAGGTGGCCCACAAAATTCGCCACTTGTCATCAGCATTCGCGCCGTTATTCTTCTCGCTGTGAATCTGGCTGTTGAAGGCCATGAACCATCTGGACGTGCCGTCGCTGTAAAAGACCTGCACGGCCTTCGAGTTGGCGGTTCCCGTAGCGTAAGCGTCAGGGTTGTGCGCGAAGCAGCTTTCCGCGCCGGTCTTGGGCGGGCACGGCGAAGTCGTCGTACATGCAGTACCGGCGGGCAGCAATTGGACCGCGTTGACTTTATCCTTGTTGAGAACGGGAGTGAAGTTTGCCACGCCATAATCGGTTGACAGGGGCCAAAACGATGGCGAGGGAAACGTGGAGATGTTGTTGCGACCGGGCGAGGCGTTCCAACGGTCATTATCGGCGCAGGCGAGGCCGCAACTGATGCGCTTCCAGAAAAAACCTATCGAGTCAATACAACGGCTATCCCAGTTTCTCGGGTCTGCTTGAGAGGAACACTGCGGTTGCGGGGCGGATGCCGGGAGCCCAAGGGTTCTAAAGTAGAGATCATCCAGTACGTCAGATGTCGTGTGGTCCGGGTTAGTCTGCTTAATCCACTTCAAGCGCGGGATGTGCGTGGTGGCGTAGAGACGATACTGGTCAGTCAGGTAGGAGACGGAGAAGCCGGTTGTGCCTGCCAGGTTGAAGTTGACGTTTTTGGGGTTCGGGTCAGGCGTCGGAATCTGCATCGTAATCTGTGCCTGGGACATCCTCCCCAGAGAAAGCAGCAGAATGACGGAAAGCATGAGCTTGAGGTATGTATTCATTTTAAGGCATCTCCTTTGATGGTCTTGTTGGCGGTCTGGTTTAATTCGAGTTGGACCGCGACGCAGGATGAGCAATCCTTCAATGTTGACTTCTTGATTCATGGAAATCATCCAAAATCTCGGAATGCGTTGTAAGACTTCGTCTCCCGAATCAATCCTGATTGGTTTTTCTGCGCCACAGCGCGCGTCCCGAATGCATCCCGGAGTGGTCCACTCTCATCTACCAAGTTGGCACGCGCACGAGAAAGACTAAAGGCACGGCGCAATTAAAGTCTTGATATTGCCCTGATAAAGTTCTCAATAAACTTTGATAACCGTTATGAGCGAGCAAACTCCCTGCTTATTTGAATTCGGTCCATATCTTTTGAATGCTGCCGAACGCACGCTGACGCGCGGCGGTGAGGTTGTGCCGTTGGGGCCGAAGCTCTTTGACACCTTGCTCCTGCTGGTCGAAAGCGGCGGTCGCCTGCTCGGCAAAGATGAATTGTTGAAAAGGCTGTGGCCGGACAACTTCGTCGAAGAGAGCAGCTTATCCCAAAACATTTTTCTGCTGCGCAAGACACTGGGCGAGAGCGCGAGCGCGCCGGAGCAACGCTATATTGAAACCGTCCCCAAAATCGGCTATCGCTTCGTCGCGCAGGTCAAGAGGTTGGAAGTCAATCATCCTGAGCAAGAGAATCACTCTCCGGGCATCCCTCAGATTGTCGCGCCGCGCCGGAGGAGCATGGGCCGCAGTCTCTCAATAGTCTGCGCGCTCCTGGCCGGTGCGCTCGTGCTCATACAATTTTCCGCGCATAGAAGAGTGAGGCAGAACGATGCGGCCTTTCGCCCGCAGTCAATCGCCGTGCTTCCTTTCAAGCGCGTGGGCGAGGGCAGCAGCGATGAGCTTTTGGGATTAGGGATGGCCGACGCGACCATCGGCAAACTCAGCAACCTGCATCAGATTTCCGTGAGGCCGACGAGCGCGGTCTTTAAATATACGGAACGCCAGAGCGACCCTTTGGCTGCCGGTCGTGAACTAGGTGTTGACGCCGTGCTTGATGGAACCGTGCAGCACGCGGACGGACATATTCGAGTGACCGTGCAATTGATTAACATTGCGGATGGACGAACAATCTGGGCGGGCAAGTTTGACGAGAGGTTCACGGATATTTTCGCCTTGCAGGATTCCATCTCCGAACAGGTGGCGCAGGCTCTGCCGCTTCAAATAAATGTTGATGAAAGAAAGGCTCTCGTCAAACGTTACACGGAGAAGACGGAGGCTTACCAGTCATACATCACCGGAATCTATTTCTGGAATCAACGGTCTAAAGAGGGACTCAACAAAGCCGTCGAATATTTCCGTCAAGCCATCGCCGCAGACCCGAATTATGCTCTGGCTTACGCGCAACTCGCGGATGCCTACTTTCTACTCGGTTATTACAACTACGGTTCCTTGCCGACCGCCGAGATGTATGCCAAAGCTAAAGCCGCAGCGATGAGCGCGCTTGAGTTGGACGCGACGCTGGCCGAAGCTCACACCGCGATGGCGATGGTCCAGATGCGATACGACAAAGATGCTGCGGGAGCGATGAAGTCAATCAGACGCGCCATTGAACTCAACTCCAATAATTCGACGGCGCACTTGAGATACGCATGGTTCCTCATCAACGATAAACAATTGAAAGAGGCTCTTCAGGAGATGAGGCGGGCGCAGGAACTAGACCCGCTCTCGCCGACCAACAACACGGCCCTCGCAACGATGCTTATCTACTCACGCCGCTATGACGAGGCTCTCAAGTACTCCCGGAAAGCCATCGAGCTAGACCCTAACTTTTATAGCGGGCGTCTCAACCTCGCTCTGGCTTGTGAGCAAGCGGGGCTGTACGATGAGGCCATCACCGAATATCAGAAGGCAAGGGAACTAGATGGCGAGAGCGTTGATGCCCTGGCCGGACTCGGACATACGTTTGCGATGGCGGGTCGCAGGGCCGCTGCTCGGAAGATTTTAAGAGAGTTGCAATCGAGGGCCGTTCATGATGAGAGCGCGCCCTATGCCATCTCTTTAATCTACGCCGCGCTTAATCAGAAGGAACGAGCATTCGCCTGGCTCCATAAGGCCGCGACCACTCACGCTCTGTTAATCAGAGATTTGCGATTCGACCCGCAATTGGATGTGCTTCGCGCAGACCCTCAGTTCGTAGCATTCCTGGAAACGGTCTCCTGAGAAGTTCGCAGTTCTCGTCACACTTTTCTGCGCGGTCATTTCACTTTTCTGCCGGGAATATTTTGCCCGCCTTGATGGAGCACGAGGCCCGTGACGTTGCCCTTTCCATCCTTCACGAAAGTGATTTGCGCATCCGTGACCTTGAGGAAAAATTCCGTCTCGGAGGTCGGGAAAAGCTCTACCTTCGGTTGTCCGGTTGCCTGGCCCATTAATTTACCGTCTTCGCTGGTAATCGTCAGCACGAAGTTCGGCGCAAGCTCGTAATCTCCCGCGTAAACATCGTAGAGCTTCGGGTCAACTTTGGTTTCCTGGCGCACGGTTGTGAGCGATTCAATCTTGGCGGTGGCGTTCGCGTTCCCCGGATTCAACTCCACAGACTTTTTGTAACTCGCAATCGCCGGTTCTTTGTCGCCGTGTATCATGTAAGCTTCGCCGAGGCTGTCGTAAGCATTAGAACTTTTAGGATGCTCTTCGACATTGAGCTTGAAGATTTCAATCGCTTCCGTTGCTTTGCCCGTTTGCAGCAATTGATAGCCGAGCGAGTTCAATTCTCCCTCCGCGAAATCATAGAAGCTGCCCTGGCTCGCCTTGTACTCTCGATACTGCCTGACCGCCGTCGCCACATCCTTCTCCATCATCGTCTTCATCAACACATCCGCGATGGATGGTTTGGGCCTGTTATAAGGTTGGTCGTAGAGAATGTTTTTCAAGCCTTCGCTAATGCCTCCGAGGTAACGCCCGCCGGATGTGTTATCAAGCAGGACGATTAAATCTTTGTCGCCGACGAGGCGCACAATCGTCGTGCTGAAGCCGTTGATGCCGCCGTCATGAGCGATGACGGGGACGGCCCTCTTGTTCGGGCCGATGTCTGCCTTCGTGATAGCGAAGCCGTAACCGTAGTCACTGAGGTTCGGCTTGAACATTAATTCTTTGGAGCGCGCGCTGAGTATCTTGTCGTCATAGAGGGCTTGGTCCCATAGATACAAATCCTCAACGGTCGAATAGAGCGAGCCTGCCGCGTAAGGGATGGTCATGTCCAGATAGGGCGCGTTCTGATAGCCGCCCGGAAGCTTGACGTAGCCGGACGCGCGTTTCGTGATAAGCGTATTGTAGTGGTCGTATCCGGTGTTCTTCATCCCGACCCGGTCCAGAATATTTTCCTTCAAGACCTGCTCGTAAGGTTTGCCCGTGACCTTCTCTATAATCGCGCCGAGCAGAAAATAGCCGGAGTTGCTGTAACTGAATTTAGTGCCCGGCTCGAACTCAAGATCGCCGCTAGCGTACTTCTTGACAAACTCGCCGACGGTGAAAGGATTGCGGCTGACGGTCTCAAAGAAGCCGGGCTGCGCCGTGTAATTCGGGAGGCCGGAGGTGTGCGAGAGCAGGTGATGAATGGTCATCCGCGCGCCGGTGTCTTTGCGATATTCCGGCAGATAGTCCGAGACCTTCCCGTCAAGTTTGACCTTGCCTTGTTCGACCAGTTGCAGAATCAGCGTCGCCGTAAACTGCTTGGTGATAGAGCCGAGCCTGAACTTTGTGTCCGGCTCGTTCGGAATATTCCATTCCATGTTAGCGAGGCCCAAGCCTTTTTTGTAGATGACCTTGCCCTGCTCCGCCACCAGCACGGACCCGTTGAATTGTCCGTACTTTTGATAGAGCGACATCAGCTCATCTATCCTGGCCGCCTTGTCTTGCGCAAAGGCCGAGCCCTGCACGGCTAAGAGCAGCGAGAGCGCGGCCAGCATCATGCTCATCTTCGATGAGAGCTTTAAATCTCTTTTCACTTCTACACACTCCTCCACGTCATACGGAATTTAATCCGCTCCGCTTTCGCTTACGGTTTGAAGCCGACGCTCTGCCAAAGCTGCGCGCAGTCGTACATTCTGCCGTTCGTGACGACAAACTTCGCGTTGCGAATATTGCTGATGCGTTCCAGCGGATTGCCTTCAACGAGAATCAAGTCGGCGAATTTGCCAGCCTCAACGGTCCCGGAATCTTTATCCATCTTCATCACGCGCGCCGGGACGATGGTTGCCGCTTGAATCGCTTCCATCGGCGTAAACCCGGCCTGGACGTAAAGCTCTATTTCGCGTCGCAGGCTGTGACCGGGCACAACCTGATCCGTCCCGGCGACGATGGTGAGTCCGGCGCGATGCAACGCGCCCGTGATGTTGAGAAACATGTCCATCGTCGCGCGCGCTCCGGCGGCCTGCGCGGGCGGCACGCCTGTGTTGTTAATCGGGGCGTCGAGTTCGCGCGGAAGCTTTCCCGCGCCCGGTTCGATGTTGGAAAAGGGAACGTCCGAGGGATGGAAAAACCACTCGAAGACGACGAGCGTCGGGTCAAAGACCGTGTTGTGGTCCTTAAAAAACTGAAGAGTCTTTTTCGCTTCGGGCGATTCAAAATCAATCTTCGGCGCGACGCCCGGTTGTGGTTTGAAATCCTTCGGCACTAACACTGCGGGCAAGTATTGAATGTGATTAATCTGGTCCATTCCGGCTTCGACGACTTGAATCGCGTTCAGCCCGCGCGGCACATGTCCCGTCACGGTCATGCCCAGACGATGCGCCTCTGCGGTGATTTCTTTCAAGATGTCGAGTTTGACGGAACTGTAAATCTTGATTTGCTGAAAGCCCGCGTCGTGATAACGATTGACAACGGCGCGGGCTTCATCGGGCGTGTTGGCGCGGATAACGCCGAGCGCGAAAGGGCTATCGCCGTCAACTATTCCGGCGAGTAAAATTCTTGGTCCAAGCCCGCGCCCGGACTTGATGGCGTCGCGCACGGAGGTTATAAACTCGAATTCGTTGCCCACGTCGCGCACGGTCGTCACTCCGGCGGCGAGATAAACCGGCCCCCACTCGACCTGCTCAAAATGCGCGTGCATGTCCCACAAACCGGGCAGCACATATTTGCCGCGCGCGTCGAAAACGGTCGCGCCTTTCGGAATCTTGACGGACGAGCGCGGGCCTGCGGCAGTTATCCTCCCGTTGTCCATCACGATGACAGCATCACTCATAGGAGCCTTGCCTGTTCCGTCAATCAGGTTGGCGTTGGTGATGACGAGCGCGCCTTTGCGTTGCGGGCTGGTGCGGTTTGAGATTTCTGCGAGCGCGCTCATCCCGTCATCTGCGGCTTTACTCACAAACACCGGAAGGGCCGATTCGTAATCTTCGCGCAACGCTTCAAAGTGGTCGAACTCCGCGTCAACGCCGACGAGGGCCGCGAGGTTCTGTTGCTTATCGAGCCAGAGCGATTCGCGGCCCCAGATCAAACCGCTCACGCTGTAACGGTCAAGCTCGATTGTTTTGTCGCCGACTTTAATCTGGTCCGTCCCGCGTTTTTCTATCGTCACCGCGCCGCCGGGCAAAGTTTGCAGCGAACCTTTGATGTTGTTGCCGGACAGGTAACGCAGCATCATCATCTGCATCGCTGCCGGAGCGTAACCGGCAATCGTGAAAAAGCGGGCCGGAACGGTTGCCTGACGAGTCTCCTTGCCTTCTCTAATCGTGGCCGCGTTGCCCTTGATTTCGATTGACGTATCAATGGTCGAACCGCGCGAGGTGCTGCCCTTAATCTCAAAGGCTTCGGGCGTCAGATTCTGTTTTGTGCGCAGGGTCGCCTTGAGCGGGACGGGCGTGCCACGGTCTGTGAATTTGAAATTGGATGTGACCAGGAGAGAATCGCCGTCGCGCGTTATTTCGTAAGTCTC
>JAXDFO010000123.1:0-7474 GCA_034665545.1 Blastocatellia bacterium | reverse complement strand
TCGCTTCCATTACGTTCAAGGGGATGGTCATCAGTCAAGCAAGTACTGCCCACCGTCTTAAAATATCTACATTACCGAACAGAGGTTGAAGCACTCGCAATAGTTATTGATTCGGATGATTCTAGTGTCCATCAAAGCTCTCACGATGAACCTGACGGGGAGGACTTGAAGTGTCGGCTTTGCCAAGTTCGTAGAATTATTGCTAAAGAAATGTCGGGGCTGAGACCAGTTACAAACCGAAGTCAACTTAAAACAGCCATTGGTTTAGCTGTGCCTGCCATTGAAGCCTGGTATCTATCTGGACTTGACCCGCATATCAATGAAGCAACATGGACCAGAAAGCTGAAATCAGAACCTATAACTTATACGAGACGAACATTGAAGAAAAAAGTTTACGGCACTGAGAGACCGACGATAGAGATAGAAACAGTTCATGCGACGAAAGCTGCCATTCGATTAGTGAATGATTTGTCATTGTTAGAACAACTATTCCCTAATGGATTCGGGGCTTTTGCACATGATGTGCGGAACTGGTAAGCGGTCAACTGTACTAATACATCGTGAACAGAAAAGAGGGAAAGGTCGCCATGCATGGCGACCTTTCCTTTTATGCCAGTGAGCCTTTAGGGTTGGCCCGGTTGGTTAGGGCGTGGGTGGTGGTTGTTGCGGGGTGTCGGGTTTGTCTTTGGGCCGGGGTGGGCGGCGGGTGTGTTGGGCGGTGGCCCAGGCGGCGAGGGTGGTGGGGTCGTCGCGGAATTTGTTGCGGACGGGGGCGTTGAGTTGTTTGACGAGGTTGAGGACTTCGTCTGCGGCTTCGCTGAGGCCGTCGGTGGCGGCGACGTGGGTTTGCTTGTCGTGTTGCTGGCCGGAGCCGGAGGAGGCGAAGGCGTTGATGTCGGCTTGCAGGTCTTCGAGGAAGTCTGCGGGCATTTCGTTGGCGATGAAGTCTGTTTTGTAGGGGGCGGCGTCTGTGAGAAAGGCGCGGGCGAGGGTCAGTAGTTCCTGGTCGTTGATGCCGCCGCGAGGGATGCGGAATTTGTCCGCGAGGCCGATCATCTCTATGGACATGGAGCGAGCGGTCTCCGCGATGGCGTCTATGTCTGCGCGCAGTTCGCGGCGGGCGTCCGCTTTGGTGGCGGTGCTCTGTTGCGCGGAGTGCTGGCCGGAAGTCTGCGCGGTGGCGTGCTGGTCCAGGGCGGCGAGGGCCGTGTTGAGACGCGTGAAGAGGTCTGTCGCGCGGGAGGCGGGGGCAAATTGGTCGCCGTGCGTGAGGCCGAACTGGCGCACGCTCTGGCCCATCTCCTGTATGTTTCTGATGGAGTCTCTCATCGTTTGATTCTCCTTTTCGGGTGAAGGGGACGCGCGAGGCACATCCGCGTGGAGTAGTTTGAAAAGGTTGTTTCTCCTTCTCGTGAGAAGTTGACGGCCAGCCTTCCGTCCGTGCCCGCCGCCAACGCTAGAGTGCGGCGATTATAGCTCATTTCAAACTGGCCGGAGGCCGATTTCAAACGGTCGGAGAGCATTTTGGGCCGGTCAGAGAGCGTTTCTGACTGGTCGGAAAGCGTTTCGCGGCGGTCAGGGGATAGTTTGCAGTGGTCAGAGAGAGGTTTGCGCTGGTCAGAAGGCAGTTTGCAGTGGTCAGAATGCTTTTCGCGGTGGTCAGAAGGCGTGTGATGCTGGTCGGCTGCGGGTTTTCAACGGTCGGCGGCCTCTTCCGGCTGTTTGATGTGGATGTCGCGTTGGTCTGCGGCATGTCTCACGTGTCGCAAGGGGAAGGCGCGGAGGGCGCAGAGAGTGTTAAAAGCAGAACTCTCTGACATCCCTCCTGCGCGCGACGCTCAGCGAGCCGCCGTTATCTTTTCGGATGGGACTTAAAACCTCTTACCGGCGGGCCGGGGTTGTGTCAGGCTCATTCCGCCGGGCCAGTGCAGTTGGGGCCGTGGAGCGCGGGTTTCTTGAGACTGATGGTGGGATAGTCTGCGGCCTGGGCGTTGAGTTCGAGCCATTCCGCGTAGTTGTCCGGGAGCGTGCTGTCGGCGAAGATGGCTTCGACGGGGCACTCCGGCACGCAGGCGTCGCAATCAATGCAGGTCTCAGGGTTGATGTAAAGCCGGTCCTCTAATTCGTGGAACGCTTCGACGGGACAGACCGCCGCGCAGTCCGTGTACTTACAATCCACACATAGGTCTACCACCACGTATGTCATATCTGATTCTCTCCCTTATCTTGGCTCCTGCTCCTCACGAATCCGGCAGCGAGTTTTGAATGATGATGTTATGCGTCTAGCAGTTCATCCAGTATTATGCGCAAATGAATATTTTTCGCAACAGGGAAAATCAAGACCGCCAGCCGCGCCAGGGGATATAATGGCTCGCTGCCCGTGGCGGTCTCGAAAATTGGTCCAGAAATTGTCTTATCAAAAGAAAGCGGCGGAAGATGAAAGGGTCGCTCAAGTTTATTCTGTTGCTCGCTTTAATGGGGGGCGTCGCGGGCGTCGGACTCGCGCAGGAAAGTAGCGCAGAGAGCGTGGCGGACGCGCCCGGCGGCTCCCTCTCCGAGATAAGAGACAAGCAGCGAGTGCTGCTGCTGGTCGGGCGCAGCAATATTATTGATTGCCGCGACATGGCCCAATCCATTCTCGCGGAGGCCGCCAGGCCGGAGCAGAAAACGGACAGGGGCAACGCCGAGGCTTACCTGACGATTGAACAAAAGCTCAACGCCTACATGGACAAGCACAAGAGCCTGAGCATGGTCCGGGATGTGGAGTCCGCCGATTTCATAGTCGTCTTCAACGTCCTGCAAATGCGCAGAAACGTGACGCCGCAGTACGGCCCCCTGCCTGAGCCGCTTTATCCCTTCGGAGAGATGTTCGTCATCGTCAACGAATCCAACTCTAACCCGCGCTCAAGAATTATCTGGCGGTCGAAGAAAGAATTGATGTGGGTCAACGATGCCGTCCGAGATTTGATTAACGAATTGAAGTCCGTGCGCGGGGAGAAATAGGGTAGTGAGTAAGTTTGGTCTTGAGTGTATAGGACAATGAGATTCAACACAGAGACACAGAGAACACAGAGTTAGCACAGAGAGTTGAGCTTTCAAGCCTCTGTGCGTCCTCTGTGCGCTCTGTGTCTGCGGTGGTGAACGCTGCTTTCATCTTCGCTCAATTCAAATTTGAACCACTACTATTCATAATGAGCAAAGAGACACAGCCAAAGCTTGCGCGCGCGCTGACGTTGCGCGATTTAGTGCTCTTCAATCTCGTCGCGGTGATTGGCATCACCTGGGTCACTGCCGTCAAGGCGGGGCCGGTCTCTCTCTCCTTGTGGGCGCTGGCGGCCATCCTCTTCTTCGTGCCGCAGGGCCTCGCCGTCATTCAACTCTCCGCGAGTTTCCCCGAAGAGGGCGGCATCTACGCCTGGACCAAAAAAGAGTTCGGTGAGGGGCACGGCTTTCTCTGCGGCTGGTGCTACTGGGTCAACGACATACTCTTCTATCCGACCCTCCTGCTCTCAGCCGCCGCCATCGCCACCTACATCATAGGCCGTGGCGAGAGCGGCCTCGCGGATAATTGGACCTACGTGTTGCCCTTCACGCTGACCGCGCTGGTCCTCGCCGTCTTTCTCAACATCGTCGGCCTCGGCACAGGCAAGTGGCTTCAGAACGCGGGCGGCGCGGGCGTCTATCTCATCGGACTGATTCTCATCCTGCTCGGCCTCTACGCGGTCTTGAAGAGGCCACCGGCCAACGCGCTCACGCTCTCCGAGTTCAAGCCGAATCTGACCAACTGGCCCATGCTCAATTTGTGGGGGACGATTGCTTTCTCCTTCGCCGGGCTCGAACTCTCTTCGACAATGGGCCAGGAGATTCGCAGCCCGCGCAAGAATCTGCCGCGCTCCATCTACATCGCCGCGCCGCTCGTCGCGCTGCTCTACATCTGCGGCTCCGGCGCGATCCTCTGGCTCGTGCCGACCGCAGACATCAATATCGTGGCCGGTCCGCTCCAGGCCATCGCCAACGGCACGCGCGGCTTGAGCGGGGGCTGGTGGTGGGTCTTGCCGCTCTGCGCCGCCCTGCTCACGATAGGCAGGCTGGGCGGCCTGGGAGCCTGGCTCGCAGGCAGCGCGCGGGTGGCCTTCATGGTCGGGCTGGACCAGTATTTCCCGCCCGCCTTCGCGCGCATACACACGCGCTGGCGCACGCCCTACATCGCCATCATCGTTCAAGCCTTGCTCGCCACGGTCTTCCTGCTGCTCTCCATACTGGGCAAGGGAACGACCGTCGAGAAAGCCTTTCTCATTCTCCTCGACATGTCCTTGCTCATCTACTTCATCCCTTACCTTTACCTCTTCATCTGCTTCATCGTTCACTGTGGGAGGAGCACGGAGAGGTCGAGCCTGCTCGTTCCGGGCGGCAAGATGGGAGGCATGCTGGCGGGCCTGTGCGGTCTCTGCATCACGCTCTTTGCGATGATCTTCGCCATGATTCCGCCGCCGGACACGCCGGACCCCTGGATATATGAAACGAAGGTTGCGGGCGGCTCGCTTTTCCTGGTCCTGCTCGGCGGTTTTATCTATCGCCGCGCGAAGCTCAGAGAGCGCGGTTAAAGGGCGTGTGATTTTGCGAGTCGGGCAACAAGAGTTAAAGTGATGCGGGGGAACCAGGAATGCTAGCGCCGCGTTGTCCGAGGTGTCAGAGTTCGCGTATCCAGCATGGTTACGAAGAAGAGTCTTTATTCTTGCGCTTGCTCTCTGTGCGCGCGTTGCTGTGCAATAACTGCAACCTTGAGTTCAAGGGCTTCGCGTTGCCCGGCACGCTCAAGCGAACGGCTTCGATGAAGGAAGAGGCGAGCGTCAATCGCCGCCGCGCGCCTCGCTTCAAGGCCGGATTGCCCGCGCAGGTTTCTCTGATTGAAGTGGACCGCGCGAGCACGGGCGTCCGCTACTCGCCGGAGATAGGCGCGCGCACCCGCGAGATTAGCGCGATGGGTCTCTCTCTGGTCCTGCGCGAATCCGACGGGTTGGGCCAACGCCTCGAAGGCTCAGGCCGCAGGCTGCGTGTCCGGCTCATCCTTCCGGCTGGACCAATTTACCTGCACATCGCCCCCGTCTACCGCGAGCCTCTGGATGAAGGCGGAGCGCAGCCCGGCTGGATTATCGCGGGGCCGTTTACCAAGATGGAGAAGGCCCATAGAGCGAGCCTGCTCGCGTACCTGGGCACGCTTGACCGATGATGTCCGGCGGAGGCAAGATCACTGGCAGGTCTCCTCAAAGAAAAAATCCGCCGCGACTCTTCCCACACGCGCGCCGGTGAAACGCTCTTTTTAAGAGCTTCGATAGCGGCCCGCTCAAGTTTCATGCTGAGATAAAGGAGACACCATTTCTATGACTCGTTCAATGTTTAAGAGGTGGGGCCGGGCATTGGGCCTGTGCTTGGTTGTGTTAGCCCAGACCGCGACGGCCAGCGCGCCCGCGCGTTCCTATGCTCAACTGGTTGACGCCTATTTCAACGACTACTTCGCCAACAATCCAACGCAGGCGACGGGCGTCGGCTTTCACCAGCATGATGCGAAGCTGGAAGACTTCTCGCTGGCCCATCACCAGGCGTATCAACGCATGCTGCAAAAATATCTGACGGAGTTTGCCGCGCTCGATGCGCGCAAGCTCTCGCAAGCGGACAGGGACGACCGAGACCTGCTCGTCAACAACATCAAGGCGCAACTCCTGGAAGAGCAGCGCATACAGATGTGGCGCAGAAACCCGGACATCTATTCGAGCACCGTCACGGGCAGCATCTTCGCGCTCATCAAGAGAAACTTCGCCCCTGCGGAAGAGCGCATGCGCTCCGTCATCGCGCGCGAGCAGCAAACGCCCGCCGCGCTTCAACAGGCGCGCCGCGTGCTCAGTAATCCGCCGCGCATCTACACGGAGATTGCCATAGAGCAGTTGCCCGGCAACATAGAGTTCTTTCAGTCAACCGTGACCGACGCGCTGAAGGACGTGCAGGACCAGGAATTGCGCCGCCGGTTCGAGCAGAGCAACGCGGGCGTTATCGCCGCGCTCAAGGATTACCAGAAGTTTTTACAGGACGACCTGCTCGCGCGCTCGCGCGGAAACTTTGCCATCGGCCCGCAAAACTACAAGCTCAAGCTGGCCTATGAAGAGATGGTTGACATCCCGCTCGACCGCTTGCTGAAGATAGGCTACGCGCAACTGCACAAGGACCAGCAATCGTTCGCGGAGACGGCGCGCAAGATTGACCCGTCGAAGAAGCCGCTCGAAGTGCTGGCGGAAGTCGAGAAGGACCATCCGAGCGCGCAGGAGTTGATTCCGTCGGCGCAGAAGATGCTGGACGGGCTGCGGCAGTTTTTAGTGGACCATAAAATCATCACCGTGCCCGGCGGCGCGCAGGCCACAGTGGTAGAGACGCCGCCCTTCATGCGCGCGACGACCTTCGCCTCTATGGACACGCCCGGCCCCTATGAAGAGAAGGCGGGCGAAGCCTACTACAACATCACGCTGCCGGACCCGTCATGGCCCGGCGCGAAGCAGGAAGAGTACCTGCAAGGCTACAACTACCCGCTCACGAGCAACGTCTCCGTGCATGAAGTCTGGCCCGGCCATTACACGCAATTCCTGTGGGTCAAGAATAACCCGCAACTCTCAAAGGTCCGCAAGCTGCTCAGCGCGAGCACGAACTCCGAAGGATGGGCCCACTATTCCGAGCAGATGGTCCTTGATGAAGGCTACGGCAACGGCGACCCGCGCCTGCGCCTGGCCCAACTGACGGACGCGCTCCTGCGCGACTGCCGCTACATCGTCGGCCTGCGCATGCACACGCAGGGGATGACGATGGACCAGTCGAAAGAGTTTTTCGTCAAGGAGGGCTACCAGCAGCCCGTCGTCGGAGAGATGGAGACCAAGCGCGGGACATCGGACCCGACCTATCTCTATTACACGCTCGGCAAGCTTGAGATACTCAAACTGCGCGAGGATTACAGGCGCAAGATGGGCGGCAAGTTTTCCTTGCAGGAATTTCACGACCGCTTCATCAAGAGCGGCTCGCCGCCTATTAAAATCGTCCGCCGCGAAATGCTCGGCGACAACAGCCCGGTGCTTTAGAGTAGACTCAAGACGCCATTCGTTATGCTTGATGTGAACCTGCGCAGATTATGTTTGATAGCATCGTGCCTGCTCGTCTCGCTGTCCGGGATGAGAGATGAGGCGCGCGCGCAGTCGCTTGAGCGCGAGTTGAACACGCCCGGAAACGCGCAGGTCACGATTCGCAATCGCAACGGGCGCGTGACGGTGATGGCCTCGGACGACCCGCAGACGAAAGTTTCCCTCAAGGCGACATCGCCGGGCGCGGCGGTGGATGAGCGCGATGTGACCTCGGTCGTTAAAGACGGGGCCGTGACGATAGAGGTGCGCGCGCGACGCGAGCAGGACCGCATAGACCTCACTGTGCGCGTGCCGCC
>JAXDFO010000122.1:0-12924 GCA_034665545.1 Blastocatellia bacterium | reverse complement strand
GAGGGCACTGTTGAAAATAGGGAATAGCGTATGAAGCTTGGTCTGTAGCGCATCGCGCGACCGGGGATGCGCTCTGACTCTTAAAATAGGGTGAGAGGCCAAATGGCTTATTGGTCCATTTGGCCTCTCGCCTTTTCCGGTATGATTGTTCGCCGATGAGTGAAGGCTAGTGCTGTGGAATCTGCGCGGGATGATTAGCCAGTGGCGGTGGTGACGGGAGGGACCAGCAATATAGGGCTGGCAATCGCGGCGCACTTTTTGAATTGCGGGTGGAACGTGACCGTCTTATCCAGAGGCCGTCAATCCGCCGCTCGACTTCTGGACGTGGCTGCGTCGGCCCCCGGCGCGCTCGAACTATTGCAAGCCGACGTGACGGAGCCTGTTGAACTTGAGCGTGCGGCCCTGCTTGTCGCGCGACGCTTCGGTCGTGTAAGTCTGCTCGTCAACAATGCCGGAGGACTCTGCGAGAAGGAAGCGTTGTTGGAGACTGACCCTGCGTGGTTCAGGTCCGTCTTCGATTTGAATATGTGCGGCACTTTCAATAGCTGTCGCGCGTTCGGTGAACTCATCATCAAGTCGCGCGGAAAGATTATCAACCTCTCCGGCGGCGGCGCGACCTCAGCTTCGCCTGACGGTTGGAATCTGGCTTACACCTCTGCCAAAGCGGCGGTCCTGCGTTTCACGGAGTCTCTCGCCAACCAACTCGCGCCTCAAGGAGTGGAAGTCTACGCCGTTGACCCAGGCTGGGTTCCTTCGCCGGAAGAGCGCGGGAAAATCTTGAACGATGAACAGCCGGAAGCACTGGTTGACAAAACCTATTTACGCGCTGCCGAAGAGACACCGGCTTTAATCGCATACCTTCTGACGAACGGCGGGTTGGACCTGACGGGCAGGCTCTTCAGCGTGCTTGATGATTATCGTCAAACGATCAACCTGCTGCGCAGACATCCTGATGCGGAAGCTCTCAAATTGCGGCTTTCATAGGAGCGGCGAGCATCGCCAGCTTTTGAAGAGTTGCGCGTCAAGGAAGCGTGGGCCAGCCTCTTGCCTCACTTCATGACCGTCAACGGAATCGGATAGGGTCTGGCGTGGACTACCTCATCCGAGACGACCCTGTGTTGGCGCATGACTTGACGTTGCTGCGGCGTCCACCGGTCCCAATCTCTCGCGGGGATGTCGCCTCGCGCGCAGTCTTCCAGTTGCCGCCAGCCGGGCTGATACACGAGCGCGAGGAGGTTTCTATCCTTTGCGCTCGGATTCGGCGCGCCTTGATGAAGCAGGCTCAGGTCTCGCACCAGCACATCTCCGGGTGCAAGAGACGGTTGTGATGAGACGTAAGCTTTATCCAGCAGGTCCGGGTCGCGCAAGGTCGCGCCCTGGCTGCCTAGCCACATTCTCATCATGCCGTTCGCCGGGCCCGTCAATGCCAGCGCCACATTGCACACGACGCCGACGCTGCCGCGCGAGTCCCGCTCCTGGTCAGCATGAACCTTCTGCCAGGTGTTCCCGCCCGCGAGCGAGACATTGACGACATACTCTTCCAGAAAAAATCCCGCGCCTAGATAATCTTCCAGAAGCGTCATGAGGCGTTGGGAAGTGATTAAGTCTCTGTGGCAGAATGGGTCCGTGAAGGGAGAGAGGAAACCTATGTGTGCCGGTGAAGCCAGCAGTTCCGAGTTGATTCTGTAGAGAGCGGCCCTCGCTTCGCGTTCCAATCGCGCGCGCTCGGAGTCTACCCTTGCGGCGAGCGCATTAATCAGGTCCGCCGGAACGACCGACTTCAACACCGTCGCGCCCAGTGTTCGCAGTTCTTCGCGGGCTGTCGAATCTTGTTCAGAGAGAGCTATCATGTCGGAAGATTACAGAGCGCTGGTCAGAGAGTCGGTGCTTGACGAAGAGGAATTTTTGAGGGCGACGTTGAGCGGCCACAAGCGCGGCTCGATGGTTCCGTGGCTCAAAGTGACTGTGCGACCGGTGCTCGTCAAGAACGAGCGTCACTTACAATTCGTCTACTATGATTCACAAAAGAGCATCACGGATAATTTCAAAGGCCATTCGGCTGTCGAAAATCTGGACCAGTTATTAGAACTCCCTTTCAAGAACATTCATGTCGCCATGAAGGGCGGCAATCTTCAAATCAACTTCAGCAAAAAAGGCAAGGCTCTGATTCAGCGCAGCAATGAAGCGCAAACGGAAGAGGCGCAGAGCCTCTCGCACAATCGCCGGAAGAAGCTGCCCTTGCCAGCCGACACGCCGGACCCGTATCTGGAAGCGGTCGGCATCATGACCGTAGAGGGTAAAGTCAAAGCCGACAGGCAGAAGAAATTCAAACAGATAAATGAATTTCTCAAGCTTATAGAGCAGACGGGAGAGCTTGAGAAATTCGACAAACCATTCCTCAGCGTCATTGATTATGGTTGCGGCAATGCTTATTTAACCTTCGCCGTCTATCATTATCTCAATCACAAACTCGGCATCGAGGCGCATCTGGTCGGAGTTGACAGCAGACCGGAGCCACTGGAAAAACACGCGCGCACGGCTCAAGCTCTGGGTTGGGCCAACATCACTTTTCAAGCGAGCGCGATTATAGATTTTGTCCCCGCCGCGCCGCCCGACATAGTGCTGGCCCTGCACGCTTGCGACACGGCGACCGACGAAGCTCTTGCGCAGGGGATAAGATGGCAGAGCAAACTAATCTTCAGCGTGCCTTGCTGTCATCATCACCTGCAACATCAACTCAGCGAGCAGGTGACGCCTGAACCCTTCAGGCCCGTGCTGCGCCACGGCATCATGGGCGAGCGCATGGGAGACGTGCTGACGGATACTCTGCGCGCTCTCATTTTGCGCATCATGGGTTATAAGACAGAAGTCTTGCAGTTCGTCTCGGCTGAACATACGGCCAAGAATGTGATGCTCCGCGCGGTCAGCACGGACGCGCCCGCCACGGCGCAACTCATACGCGAGTACGAGCAACTGAAAGATTATTGGAGCGTCACTCCCTACCTGGAAACGCTCCTCGGCGAGAGCCTGACGCGAAGACTCGGTTGACCGCGTTTCAGATGCGCTGCGGGTCAACGACCGGCAGTTCTATGAACGACGGGCTGCGCGCGCCCCTGTAAACTTTCTGGTCCGCCGCTTCAAAATCGAGTGCGCGCGTGGAGGCTTGTCCGGTCGAAGGATTGAGGTCCAGGTGCGGGAAGTTTGAAGAGGCTATTTCGACTCGCACACGATGTCCACGGCGAAAGGTGATGGCGATGTTCCCGACATTGACCCGGACGAGTTGCGGGTCATGCGCTGTGAATTCCGTGCGCAGAGCGGAACAGAGGACTTGCAGCGCGCGACCGTCAGGATGCACGTCAACCAGTTTGACGACTACATCGGCTGAACGCCCGCTCGTCTCAAATATTATCTCGGCGCGCACGATGCCCATCACGCAGAGCTCCTCTTCCATCACGTCGGAAGTGTAAACGAGCAGGTCTGCGCGCTGTTCAAGCTGTTGCTGGTCCAGCGGCCCCGGCCCCGGCAAAGTCGGGTCCAGGTTGCGCCCGCCCCTGGTCGGCACAGGATTGGCCGGGTCGTAACGGAAGCTATCCGACCCGGCCTTCTCCGCAGGACTCCAACGAAGACGGCCATCGCCCTGCAAGCCGTTCGCGCCCCGTTCGGCGTCCAGGTACAAACGCCTCAAGTCGGCGCGCGGCGGCGGCCACGTCTTCAACTCAAGCCATTCGTCCGAACCTAAAACGAAGACGCGCGCGCCTCCCTCCACCTCTTCATCGTCCAGCACGCGCCGGAGCCACCCGTGCATCTCGCCCATCACATCCAGTACATAGCCGTTGGCTTGAAGCCCGTGGTCCCACTCGCCAGCCTGCTGGCTGAACAGCGCGGTGTGCGTCCACGGTCCAATCAAGAGACGCTGTCGCGCTCGCGCATAGTCGCTCGGCGCGCCCTCTCGCATGCTCGCGTAATCGCGCAAGCCTCCCTCGCAGAAAATGTCGTACCAGCCCGCCAGATGAAAAGCCGGAATGTCCGGCGGCTCGCGCCTGTGCAGCCCGCGACACTCATCCCACAAAGCTTTGTCAGTAGGCTCGCGCCAGCGTAAGTAGGGCGGGAAGATTTCCGCCAGTGGAGAACGCGCGGGCGCGCTCCTGTAAAGCCCCGCGAGGTCCGCCGCGATTCTGCGCGCGAGAGTTTGCGCCTCTCTGTTCGTCTCGTCCGTGAAGGCGAAGCTCACGCCCCAGGATTGTATGAACGCATGCCTGAACGCGCCGCCCTCATAGAACCAATCTTCGCCAACATCGGAAGCGGTAATCTGCGGGCTGATGGCCTTCAAACCTTTGGGCTTCGCCAGCGCGCACTTCCATTGTGTGATGCCCGCATACGACGCGCCGCTCATCGCCACGCGTCCATCAGACCAGGGTTGCTGGCAACACCAACGAATGGTCGCATCACCGTCGTCGCCTTCCTGAAGAAAAGGATTGAACACGCCTCCTGAACCGCCTCGCCCGCGAACGCTCTGCACGACCACAGCCCAGCCCGCGCGAGCCAGTTCAACGGCATCAACCTGCGCCATCGCCTCAGCGCGCCCGTAAGGAGTCCGCACGAGCAACGCCGGATGAGCGCGCCTGTCGTCCGCCAACGTCAGGTCTGCCAGCAGTCCCACGCCGTCAGGCATCTGCGTGACGCAGCTTTCAACTATTATTCTAGACATCGGCCTCGCACCTTCGCACAGTCTCCGGCTCATCAAACGAGCCTCAACGGCCATCCGTCAACGCGATGCTCTCGGCCTCACGCTTCGAGCACGCGAGGGCCGCCAACGCTTCGTCCAGTTGCAGCATGCGTTGACGCACCCCTGCGTAATCCACAGGCTCTTCAAAGCCGACCTGACCAACCGGGTATCCCCAACACCGTCGCGCCCGCTCCAACATCTTTCCGCGATGACGCAGCAACAGGTCAATCCCCAGACGCCGCAGCAGAGAGTTTGAAAGTTCAGGATTGCGTTCAAAGACGAGCCGCATGTCGCGCCAAATTCCGAGCAGCCTTGAGGTCTCAGAGATGGTCCCGTTCCCCGCGTACTTAAACATCACCGCCTGAGAAATAAATCTAATCTCACCGGCGCGCGCGCCCCGGACCAATCGCATCGTGAGGTCCATATCCTCGCCGTAAGAAATATCTTCACAAAAGGGCAGAGCCTCCGCGCCGAGAATTCGCTTGAGTAAGCTGACGCTGATGAGCGTCGCGTGATGTGCCACAGCGTAAGCTCCGCCGCAGAGCAGCGCGGCGCGCGTCCTGTATTCGGCTCGCGGGCCGTAGAGTAACGCGGTCTGCTGGCGCACATTGAAGAACGTCAGGAGCCCCATGATGAGCGGCGCATAATCTGACATCCGAAGCGCATCATGCAGGATAGAGTCTGTGGCTATGAAGTCGTCCGCGTCCAGGCGCAGGAGCCACGTCGGCATCTCTTCAACGGCGAGCGAGAGCGCGCGAGTGATGCCGACATTGAGCGGGCGCGATGCGCTTCGCCGTTCTTCTTCGCGCCGTGCGAGGCGTATCAACTCGACGCGCGCATCGCCGCCGAAAGCATCGCTCAACATCTCCGCAGTGCCGTCAGTCGAACCGTGGTCAACGACGATGACGCGCATTTGAACGCCTTGCTGTCTCAATGCGCTCAGGATGGCCCGGCGGATAGTCGCGCTCGCGTTGAAGGACGGGACGACGCAGACGACGGAAACCGGCGCGGAGGCTGGCCCGTTGAGCTTATCTTCCGTCGAAGCCTTTGCGTCGTGAGAGCTATTCATCAGCATTCGCGCGGCAGGCTCTCTCTTGTTGAGTCTCAACCTCTGCCGTCGCGCCGGACGGATGAACCAGGGGAAAGCATTCGTAATCCAAAGCCTGCCCGGCGGTCGGCCCGTACCGCTCCATGAACGGATGAAGCCAGCCGTTATAGAGCGCGCCGTCGGGCATGAACTGGATGCTGTAGGCTCTTCTTGGGAGGTCTGTGCTGTTGGCGTAGGCGCGGTGGACGATGTGGCAATTGTGGAACACCACATCACCTGCCTGCGCGTCTATCAGGCGCACAGGCGATTGACGCAGGGCCGGAAAGTCTCGCAGCAGTTCGTCCTGCCGGTCCAGATGAACCAGACGCAGCAGTCCGCCGTGATGGCTGCCGATGAGATATTCCAACGCGCCGTTTTGCCTGGTCGTGTCATCGAGCGCGACCCAGCAGTTGAGCGAACGTGAATCATTGAACGAAAGATAGGGCGCATCCTGATGCGCGCGCGTCGGCTCCGCGCCCGGCTGCTTGTAGATTATCTGGTCCAGAAATATGCGCACGCGCGACATCTCGCCGAGGGCCGAAGCGATGCGCGCCAACGTCGGGTTGAGGCTTAATTCGCGGAGCGTCTCGTCGCGCTGCCACATCAGGTGTAGCTGTATGAAGATGCGTTCGTAACCGCTCGGCTCCGATGAACGCCCGGAGAGATACTTGTCAACCTGAGCGTCTACGGCGCGACGATAGCGATTGACCTCTGCGCTATCCAACAGGCCGCGCACCGTGAGCACCCCCTCACGCCGGTAGCTCTCTATCTCCGCGAGCGAGGGCAGCCACCGCTTCATCGCGGACGCTCCACCAGCCAGCCGCCCAGATAGAGCAGGTCAATGGGAACCTGTTGAAACGCCTCGACCGCATCGCGGGGCGTTTCGACGATGGGCGTGCGGACGTTGAAGGATGTGTTGAGCAGCATGGGCGTCCCCGTCAGTTCACCGACGCGTTGCGTCAGACGACCGAGCGAGCTATCCGGCTTGACCGTCTGAACGCGCGCCGTTCCGTCGCTATGAATGGCGGCGGGCGCGTTGGCTTCGCTGCGCGCATTGGCTTTGACGATGTACATCATGTAAGGGCTGGGCCAGTCTATCTCGAAGAAGGAAGCGGCCTCGTCTTCGAGCACGACCGGAGCCACCGGGCGATAGGGTTCGCGGAATTTTATTTCGCGGTTGAGACGGTCGCGCATGTAAACCGTATCCGGCAGAGAGATGATGCTACGATGGCCCAGAGCGCGTGGTCCGTGCTCGGAACTGCCCTCGTACCAGGCGACGATCTGACGCTGGCTGAGCGCACTGGCGACGACGCTCTCGGCCTCCTCCGCCTCCATTTTCTTGCCCGCCAGACCGGCCTCACGAAGCGCGCTTTCAATCTCTTCCGGTCCATAAGACATGCCGGTGAATTCCAGCGAGGCTTGATGCTCGACGGGCCAGGGTTGGCCCAACACATGATGCGCGGCGAAGAGCGCGCACCCGGCGGAGACGCCCCCGTCATTGACCGCCGGAGGGACGAAGACATCCGCGAACAGACCGCTCCTGCGAATGGCCGTGTTGAGATAGCCGTTGAGCGCGACCCCGCCGCAGAGGGCCAGGTTTTGATGTCCGGTTTTCCGGCTCACCTGTTCGACGATGGACATGCCAGCCTGATTCGTTAAATGCTGGACGGCAAAGGCGACATCCTGCGCCCTGGCGTCGTGCCAATCAACTTTCTCGCGCAGCAAGGGCGGCCAGTAATAATCGGGCCAACAATTTTTGATGGTCCAGGCTCCCTCAAAAGAGCCGCGCACGGGCGCGAGAGTGCGGTCGGCCATCGCCTCGACCAGTTTGTCGGAGCCGAGCGCGGCGAGGCCCATCAGCTTGCCCGCCGCATTGCCGTCTCCGAAAATCGCCCGCGAGTACATGAACCAGAGCGAGCCGAAATCCGAATTATCTACCCGCTCAAGCCATTCGAGCTTTGCGCCCCGCCATGAGGAAACGGTCGTCGAAGAGTAAGCGTCCTCCGTGTAGAAATCGCCGCCGCCGTCCCAGGTAATGACGGCGGTGTTGGCAAAAGGGCTGGTGTAGCGCGCATAAGCCGCGTGGGCCAGATGATGCGGCACGGAGATGCAGGGGAAGACGCGTCCCAGACATTCTACGACGTGCGTTTGCCACTCGTCCGGGCGTTTGTAGGTCATGCCGGAGAGGCGTCTGAGGCCGGACTCGGTTTCACGATGAACAGCTTCGCTCGTGGCGATGAGGTCTATCTCGTGAGGTTCGATGCCGAGGTGCTTCAGGGTCCGGTCAAGGAAGGAAATGACCTCGCCCGAATCATGCCGCCGCCTGGTGAAACGCTCTTTCTCAAATGCGCCGATGAGGACGCCATCCTTCACCACGCACCAGTTGGCGTCGTGCCCGCCGCTAATTCCGAGGATGATCACAGTAATGCCCCCACGATGCTGTCTAGCTTATCAACACGTTGTTTCCAGGTATTGAGGTTGATGAATTCCTGCGCGTCGCGTCGCGCTTGCGCGCTGAGTTGTCGCCTGCCGGGCGCGTCCAGATGTTGGACCAATTGAGCGTAATCTGCCCCGGTCGTGACCATCGGGTAGCAGGCTATTTCCGGCAGCGCGGTGGAGACCACGGGGAGACCCGCGCCGATATACTCGAAGACCTTCAAAGGCGAGCAGGCCATCGTCAGGTCGTTGACGACGAAGGGGATGATGCCGATGTCCGCTTTATTGAGCCAGGAGACGAGCGCCATGTGCGGCACTTCATCTATCATGCTGACGTTCGGGTAAGCGGCCAGCCGCGCCGCGAGTCTGTGCGTTTGCCGCCCGTCGTCTTCGTCCGCGCTGGCGGTCGTTGACCCTATAAAAGTGAAGTGATAGGCGGGCCGGTTCTCGGCCATGTGATAGGCCAGTTCCCAGTCGAACCAGTCGGGCCAGATGGCTCCCATGTAAAGGATGCGCTTGACGCCCGCATCGTCAGGCGGCAGTCCGTTTCCGTTCGGCGCGACCGCCGAGAGAAAAGTCGAACTGATGGCGTTCGCCAGCAGGTGTACGTTGACGCCGCGCGGCGCGCGTTCGACCATGAAGTTGCTGATGGTCGTGACAGCATCGGCCAACTCGAAGTAGTGTTGCTCGGCATGGCTCGAACCCCACGGCTGGACCGCGAAGGCGGACCACATATCCATTTGGTCATAGAGGAGCGGCACGCCCCCGGCCTGCAATTTTTCGAGTAGGGGGAGGAACACTTCGAGCGGAGCGTGCGAACGAATGTAGTCTGGCCTCCAGGTGGCGAGCAGTTCGTCGAGCGAGGTCGCGCCGTAAGCCATCGCGCGTGCATGACGGGTCAGCGGAACCAGCCGACCCCCGCTCTCCGTGTCGAAGTGAAAGCAGGCGCAACGCTTGTATAATGCGTCTTCATCCAGCGCCTGCACCTGCGCCAGGTCGGTCGGGCTGACGCAGACGAAGGCCACTTCACGGCCCCTGCGCAAATCTTCTATTGAAATCTGGTGTGGGCGATGGCCGCCACCCGCAATCAGCGGATGGTAATAACTCAACACTAGAATCCTGTCCATTGTTCGTTCGCTCCTGTCCGTTGATATAGGGCGCAACATTTAATCGGCTGACGCTTCTTCCTCTTCGTCCAATTCGAGCAGGCGGCAAGCAGTTGCGAGGCGATGACGAACGTGAGGCCAGTAATCAGCCGTCGTCTCACCCTCGTCGCTGAACCAACCCGCCACGGCCTGCCGTAATCCCGCGAGCGCGACCGCCGCGCGCAAAGCAGGATGGTCCAGACTCAACCACTGTGCGGGCGCGGCTGTTCCGTATCCCTTCAGGAACTCAAGCGCGATGGCGGCTTCTTCTCCCTCCCGGCATCCGTCCGCGAGGCAGCACAGAGACATGGCGACATCGTCCTCCGCATGACCGCCGTGGGCCATCTCCCAGTCAATCAGGCGCACGCCGTCCGCAGCCTTGAGCAGATTCGTAGGGTTCAGGTCGCGGTGAATGTAGCGTGCGGGTGAAGTGTGCTCGCGCCGTTTAGTATGTGGCAGGAGACGCCCGGCCAGCCTGCGTATGGGCGCGTCTTCGACAAGCGGGACGAGGAATTTAAATTCGTCATACTCGCCATAAAAACCCGTCCAGGCCAGCGTGTGCCTGACGGGCACGTTGACGAGCAACTCGTGCGCGCGAGCGAGCGCGAAACCCGCTTCGTGCGGGGAGGCTGGCCCTACAGTTTCAACGCGCTCGTATTCGCAGAAGAGAGCCTCACCGTCGTAATGAATGGAAAGCAGGCGAGGAGCTAAACGAGAAGCGGATAGCGCGGCATGAATATCCGAGAGCGAGTGCAACAACATCCTTCCTTCAAATTCGTTGATGCGTCGCGCCTTGACCACGCATGGGCCCACGCCCCACGTTGCGGAATAGGTGTCCAGCCCGCCGAGAGGCTCCCACTCCGCGCCCGCCTTCAAGTGCGGCAGATGAAGCTTCGCCGCACGCGCGAGTCTGGAGGCAAGCTGCTGCCGCGCGTTGTCCGTCAACATCCGGTCCAACTATCCAGAATCATCAAAGCGATGCGATGAAGCATTGCTATCGCTCAATGGTCTTGCCGAATTTGAGCAGCGAGCCGCTCGGCGGCAAATCGTCAGTGACGGTGGCCGCGCTGACGACATCGGCTGCGGCTTCGTCTGCGCTGCGCGGCGCATCCGGCCCGCCGAGGTCCGTGCGAACCCAGCCGGGGTCCAGTCCATAGACCATGATGCCGTCTGCCGCAAGCTCCTGTGCCAGAACGAGCGTGAGAGCGTTGAGGCCGGTCTTGGAAATTCTGTAAGCGGGGAATCCGCCGCCCTCCATCCCGCTCGAAAAAGTTCCGAGCATACCGGCCAGATTGATGATCCGCCCGCGCTCCGATTTCTTGAGCAGTGGGACCAGCGCGCGAGACATCAGAAACGGGCCGCGCAGGTTAGTGCCGATGATGTCGTCCCAGTCCTGCGTGGTCTGAGTCTCGACCCTGGTCGGCTGCTTATCCATGATGCCCGCGTTGTTGACGAGAATATCCAGCTTGCCGAACTGCTGCGCGATTTTCTCCGCCAGTTGGTTGACCTGATTTTCATCTCGCACGTCCAGCCGGACTCCGAGCGCGCGGCCCCGCCCGAGTTCGTTAAGCTCTCTGTCGAGCCTCGAAGCCTCTTCGGCATCCGTACAAGTGGCGATGACATCGGCTCCGCTCGCCAAAAATTGTTCGGCAACCTTACGTCCGATGCCGCGTCTCGCGCCTGTGACCAAAGCAACAGTTGATGACATATGTGAATCCTCTTCCTTTAGTTGATTGTTGGGTTTTGCGAACCTTGCGTTCTGTCTAAAATCCGGGAGATGTCAGGTGCATGCAGAGGGCAATCGTTTGCCAGCCGGACGCTCATGTGGAAGGCAAACGGAGCGTGCTATCATTCTTTTATGTAACTGAGAGCAAGGGCGGTTGAAATAGAGATGAGTGAATTTGACGAACGCATCGCAGGGCTTTCTCCTGAGCGGCGCGCGCTTCTCAAACTACTGCTGGAAGAGGAAGCGGCGCGGCCCCTGCCTCGTATTAAGCCTCGCGGAAAAGAGTCGGACCACGCTCCGCTGAGCGCGAACCAGCGTTGGCTCTGGATGCTTGAACAGATGAGGCCGGGCAGCGTCTGGAACAACAAAATTCAGAGCCGCATCAAAGGCAAGCTCAACATCCCCGCGCTCGAACAGAGCCTCGGCGAGATAGTGCGGCGTCAGCATGCGCTGCGCACCTCTTTCGACATCATCGGGGGCGACCTTGTGCAGAAGATCGTGCCCGCCCCGGTCGTCACACTGCCGCTCGCGGACCTGAGCCGCATGACGACGGAAGACGCGCGCGTGGAACTTCAACGGCTGGCCGTTGAAGTTCTGGATACGGTCTTTGACCTGACGAGCGGTCTGCTCATGAAGGCGAGGCTGGTGCGCTTCGGCAGTGAAGATCATGTGTTGCTCATCGCGTTGTCTCATCTGATTTCGGATGGCTGGTCCAACACGCTTTTCATGCGCGAGGCGGTGATGCTCTATGGAGCTTTCTCTTCCGGCAGACCTTCGCCTCTCGCGGAACTTCCAGTGCAGTACGCTGACTTTGCCATCTGGCAGCGCGAATGGTTAGAGAGCGCAGAAGGCGAGGCTCAGGTCGCGCGTTTGAAGGAAAGACTCGAAGATGCTTCGCCCTTCGAGTTCCGCTCCGCGCGGCAACATCCCGACGTTGATGCGAGCGCGTCCTCCGTCGAGATGATTGAAAGAGGCCGGTCATTGTCCGGCGACCTCTCCGGCGCGATTAGAGAGATGAACAGCGAGGAGCAGGTGACGCTCTTCATCACGATGCTGGCCGTCTTTCTCATCACGCTTTATCAATACACCGGACAGGATGATGTGGTCTGCGGCTCGACCATCGCTAACCGCCATCATGCGGAAATAGAAAGCGTCATAGGATTTTTCGCCAACCCGTTGACGCTCCGCATCAAGTTGTCCGGCGACCCATCTTTAGGCGAGGTTCTACGCCGGGTCAGGGACGTGACGCTGGAAAGTTTTGCCGCTCAAGACATCCCCTTTCTCACGCTGACGAAAACGCTCCAACCCGATTACGACTTCAAGAGCACCTTCTCGTTACATCGCGTGCTGGTCGAGATGGATAATGTGGAAGTGTCCGAGAGTATCTCTCAAGAGGCAGGGGCCATCGTTCATCAAGATGCGCCCGGCGACGCTCCGACGCCCGCGCTCAAATTTGGACCAGCACAACTCGATTATCAAGAGAGCGCGTCCGGCTATGATTTAATCTTGCGCCCGAAGGATGAGCCGCGAGGGATAATCTTGAAACTGCTTTACGACCCTGAACTCTTCGACGCTGAACTGATTGAAGCGATGCTGCGCCACATGCAAGAGTTGCTGGAAAGTATGACTCGCAATCTGGAACAGCGGCTGTCATCCTTGCAGCCCTTTGTACACTGATTCCGGCTCGCGCCTCCAGAAGGCCAGGCGGTAGAACACGCGCGCGTTTTCAATCTTCCCAGAGCTCGCCCCAGTCCGTCTTCCGCGCACGCTTGTATGCTTCCTTGCTCTTTTTGGTGACGGTCAC
>JAXDFO010000121.1:0-5030 GCA_034665545.1 Blastocatellia bacterium | reverse complement strand
CGCGCCCTTCGGCGCGGCCTCGCCCGCCTCGTATTTGTAGCGCAAGAGGCGATCCGTCAGGGCCAGGTAAAACCAGTTGACGCCCTGCGAGTCAGTGTAAAAGGCTATGCTGTTCGGGTTGCGCAAGCGAGTCAGATAGGCGGTCACTTTCTTAAAACTTTTGCTGGCCGAATCGAACTGGTCCAGGATATAAACGACGCCCTTTTTATTGTCCGTGAGGTTGTACATATCCGTGACGAAGATTCTGTTATCAGGACTCTTCGCCATGAAGCGCACCCGCTTGAGACCCTGCGCCGCCACGCTGATGCCGAAACCTTCTGGCAGATTAAGGTCGAACGATTTGCCGCCGTTGAGCTTGATGCGGTGCGGCGTGAGTTTCGGCCCGCGGGCTGTTAAAGCCGCGCCGGTCTGCGCGCCGGAAGCGGCAAGCAGAGAGAGAGCGATGATGAGAGCGGGCAGGTATCGTTTAATGGTCATAAGGTTGGTCCTCCGGGTCGTGGATGCTATCACAGGATACTGGCCTTCGCGCGCCTGGCTTATCGAATGCAAATAACGCGGGCATCTTCGTTCTTATTATCTACATCTTTGCCTGTAGCAGCCCGACAGTTGAAACCCTCGCCGGTGGCAAGCTGCCAGGCGGTGTCTCCCTGTACGGTTAGGCCCACTATGCTTATGGAGGTTATATGTCACCATTGCAGGCCCACAAAGTTCTACCCGTTAGTTTCAAAATTTTCCTGACCCTCTCGCTTCTCTTCTGCGCTTTGAGCGGCATCGCGCTGGCGCAGGAAGGGGCATCATCTGCGGCGGCGGCCCGCACGCGCTATCTCTCGGAGGCCGGGCAGATTCCCTCTTCGCGCGAGATAGCCGTCGAAGAGTTAGTCAACTACCATCGCCATCAAATCGGACGCCCCAGGGCCGGTGAGGCCGTCGCCCTGGACGTGCGCTGGGGCAACGACCAGGTCTCAGGCAATGGCCGCGAAGCCGTGTTACAGGTCGGCTTCAGCACGGCCCTGGCGAATGACCGCCAACAGTTGCGCCCCATCAACATGGCCCTCGTGATTGATAAGAGCGGGTCAATGGCCGATGCGGATAAACTCACAAGAGTGAAAGAGGCTCTGCTGAATCTAGTCTCTCAACTACGCGAGACCGACGTTCTCTCAATCATCGTCTTCGATTCGGAAGCGCAGGTGTTGATGCCCTCGCGCACCCTGACGGATAAAGAGGCCGTCAAGCGATTGATAAGAGGAATAGAGCCTGGCAGTTCCACCAACATCCACGCGGGACTGATGCTAGGCTATCGGGAAGCGCTCAAGAGTTATAACCGCGACGCGACCAATCGCGTCGTCCTCCTGACTGACGGGATTGCTAACCAGGGCGTGACGGACCCTGACAAGATAGCCCAGGATTCTCTGAGCTTCAACGATAGAGGCATTGACCTTTCAACTATCGGCGTGGGCCTGGACTTGAATAAGGACTTGCTACGCCAGCTTGCCAAGAGCGGGCGCGGGCTGTTTCATTTTGTGGCCGACGCGCAGGACATCAAGAAAGTTTTTATCAAGGAAGTTCAAAGCCTGGTCTCGCCCGTCGCCAGCGAGCCGAACGTGGAGATTGATTACGGTCCAGGTTTGGAGTTGGCCCAACTCTACGGCTATGAACCGCAGATGCGTAAGGATAGCGTGTCTCTCAAACTCGACAACATGAACTCCGGCCTCACGCAGGTGGTGCTGCTCCGCTTCAGACTCGCGCACAGGGGAGAGGACGACTCGCGGCTGCCCGTGCGGGTGCGCTTGACTTATTACGACCTTGAACAGAAGAGGCAGGTGGTGAAGACGCAGGAAGTATTTCTCACGTTGAAGGACGGCGCGCCCGTAGACATGCTGAAGGATGACGAGGTGGGCAAGAACTTCAGCATCGCTTTATTGGCCCAGGCGATTCACGACATGGCGGCTGCCGTTGAAGGCCAACACTTTCAGGAAGCGGAAAAACTACTTACCTCCGCGATTGCCAGAACCTACCAACGCTACCCGAACCTGGAGGATGAAGACATCACGCGAACCTTGCTCATCGCGCAGAAGTATCAGGATGTCCTCAAGAAATATAACCAGCATAGGGAATCCAAGAGCGATATGTGAACGCAGTAGAACGCAAAGGCGTCGGTTTGAGACGGCGGCTGTGTTGCGGTCCCGCAAGGGCTGACAACGCAGCCGCCTTATCTTTCAAAGGGAACGAATCGCCGGTTGATTTTGTACTTCCTCATCAGCTTTTTGCCGAGGTCAAGGATCTCGTCCTTGACGAGTTTCCTGCCCAGCCTCTCTTCCTCCGAACGCAGGAGCCTCATAATCGTTTTATTCCATTCCCCGCTCCAGGTACGGCCCAGCTTGTAATCCCCTCCCCCGTGTATGGCTTGATGTGCGGACTCTTCCAATTCGACACAAAAGTTATCTATGTCTTCAAAGCCGCGACTCTTAAAGAAACTTCTGTACTCCTGCGGGAAGACGTGATGACGAGGCAGCCGGGCCATGCCCGCGCCTGTGGTCCCTACCTCTTGCACCGCCGAAGTCTCCTGCGATTCTCCGAGCAGCGATTCAAGGTCAGACTCTCGACCGGGTCTTTCCGACGGCCTCGTATACTGCGGCGGAGGCTCAGGCCCGGGCGGGAGCCTCTTAACCGGCGGAGACTGCGGAGGGGGTTTGAGTTCCGCGACGGTGGTCGGGGTGGTGCGAACGCCTCTCGCGCCAGCCTCCGTCGCCTCAGACATGAGAGCGTTCTCCGGCACGCGCATCCCTCTGCCGCCGCCAGCCAGCGCAGGCTCCGGCAAAGCGGCTTCGGCTGCCGCCTCCATGCCCTCGACAACGCGCTTGAAGAAGTTCTCCGCGCGTTTGAACAAGACGCCGAGGGCTTCTGCCAAGTCCTTGAAAATTTCGAGCGCGACGCGCCCCATAGACTTTAAGGCCGCCCACAAACTGCCCGCCGTCTCCTCCAATAAACGGAAGAGACGCAATGCCTCTGCGGCCACCACGCGCCCGCCTTTCGACAAGAGCGACCCGACCGCTTGAAATCCATTAGCGATGCCGTCGGTCGCCACCGCCAGCAGCGCCTCAAAGAGGACCATCCCGTAAACGTACCCGACCTTCTCCCCGAACTCCTTCCAGGGCAGTTCCAGAAACTCGAAGGTCGAAGCCGCGACCTTGTGACCAGCCGAGCGCGCCTTATCCGACGCCGATGCCATTAACTGGTCCAGGATAGACCGCACCGCCATCAAGCCCTCGCCCGGATTGCTCAGAAACTTTTCGGACGATTTATAAGCCTGGCCCAGAACTTCGTTCAGGCTCTCACGCAACCCCTCCGCCTCAGCCCTGTACTTCTCAAAATTGTTGATGAAATTTGGACCATTATTTAGCAGCCACTCCATCGCCTGTATCTGCAATCGCGGCCCCAGCGTTAGCAAGTCAAAGATGCCCTTGACCGAATCCCAGAGACCTTCGCCGATGCCTGACAGCAAGCCTTTATAATATTCCCACTGAGCGGTCGGACTTTGGCTAAACTGTGCGAAGCGGATTTGAATCAACTGAAAACGCTCCGGCGGCTGGTGGCGCACTTCTTCAACGACGCCGCGCAGACCTTCGCGTATAAATTTCCACTCCGTTTCGCCCAACACCGTGCTCCCGATAGCATTGCTCACAGAACTATCGAGCACCCCGACGGATTCTTTCGGACTCTCCTCGCGTTGGACCCTCGCACCGCTGATCGCGGAGAGATGTGGCGCACGCACGACCCGCCACGCGCTACGATTCGTCTCCCGCTCTCGAACAGCATCAGCCTCGCCCGGCTTAGCCTTCGGTTGTAGCAAGCGATTGACCGCGCGATTGCCCATGCTCCGCTGTAGATGAAGAAGCGGATGTCCGGTCATGTACCCAGGCACAGATGCGCTGACCTGCGGCTCTACTCCCGGCTGCACAGCGCGGTCTTTTTTTTCTGTCTCCAGCACCTTCATTGCTTTACAGATTTAACTTGAAATGTGAGCAGGCATCGTATAGATAACTCTTATTTCCGGAATTATAATCTCAAGGAAAGAATGTATTTATATTTTTCCTTTTCTTACTTATATTTATCTAGATATGAAACACAGTGAAACCTGGGTCTTTTATTCAGTTCTTGTTTTAAATGGATCAGTGTAACCTGATTTCATCACCCCCCTGCTTAAATAAACATTGAACTGTTAAATAATCTGTGATATACGGCTCTAGTTATGAGAACCCAGCCCTTCACTATTAGCCCCAATCCGGACTTATTATATCTGACTTCCTCGCTCAAGCAGACTCTTTTTAAGGTTGAGCATGTTGTTAATAATCGTCAGGGACTGACTGCCATCATGGGCGATGTGGGTAACGGCAAGAGTTCTCTCCTGCGCTATTTGTTCACGCAATATAAGAAGCGGGACGATACGTCTTGCTCTATCATGCCGAGCCCTAATTTCCCAACAGACTTCGCAATGCTCAAGTCCATCTGCGCCGATTTTGGGCTCCCGCCGAGGCGTTCGATGGTCGCGCAGGAGAATGAATTGCGCGGGCTCCTGATTGATCTGGACAACCAGGATAAGACCTGCGTAATTTTCATTGATGAGGCGCAAAGATTAAAAGGCCCCCATCTTGAACTCGTGCGCACGCTTCTGAATTTCGAGACCAACGAATATAAGCTGATGCAAATAGTGCTTGCCGGACAATTGGAACTGAGGCAGAAGCTACAGGATCCAAGCAAAAAGGCGCTCCGGTCCAGAATATTTCTGCCCTCTTTGCTCGCGCCGCTCTCATTACAGGAGACAGAAGAGATGCTCAAGTTCAGATGCGAGCGCGCTCGAATTCCCTACCCCTTCAGCCCCGCATCGGTTGAAGCAATTTACAATGCTACTAACGGCGTGCCGCGCGAGATTTTGAAGGTCGCTTCATTCGCCTACGTCTTATCTCTACAGGCTGGTGAGAAAACAATTCCGGTTGAGGCTGTGGAACTGGCCGCACAGGAGGCTTCATTAA
>JAXDFO010000120.1:0-3575 GCA_034665545.1 Blastocatellia bacterium | reverse complement strand
CTTTGACTCTATCACGGGCGAGCGTGCCCGTGCAATCTTTTATGCTTTTCTCCCCGGAGTAGTCTATAATGTTCCTTCCAGTGGACAACCGCTCAGGCGAGCCAGGGCCGTAGAGTTTTAATCGTTTTGTAGAAAGGGCGGCTGCGTCTCGCACAACCTTGTGAGCTACGGGACGCATCAAAGATTGCTGTATCCGAACAGTCGCGTCCCAATTGGCATGAAAGCTGAACCCCCCAGAGCCTGACCCAAGTCAGATGCGGGCGCGAGTCCCTCTTTTGAGAATTTGAAAAAACTATCCGGGCCGTGCCGAAAGTTATGAGAGACACGGGATCCGGCATTACCGAGGAGCGCGCTTTAAGCTAGGGGCCGCTCTCCTGTATGAGCCAACAAGGTCGTCAGTAATTTTTTGGAGGCTTTCGAGATGAGAAGTCGCTTCTCCCGCATCGCAGTCGCCAGCGCGCTCGCCGCAAGTTTGTGGACCAGCGCCATCGCCGTCGTCGCCGCGCCGCAAGAACCGCAACAGACGCCAACGACAACACAGAAGACAACTACGCCGCAGCAGGACGCAAAAGCCAAGTCTGCGACTACCACTCAGGAACAGTCCAAGCCTGCCGCCACCACCGGCCCGCTCTCGTCCAAAGAAGACCCGAACCAGATCGGGAAACGCAATATCAACACGGGCGTCTGGGCCAAGATGAGCACCTCAACCGAGAAAGAGGTCGCGCTGGGCCGCCAGTTGGCGATGGAGATTGACCGTGAGGCCAAGTTCGTAGACGACCCGGTGATTACGGAATACGTCAACCGCGTCGGCCAGAACATAGTGCTTCACTCGGACGCGAAGGTTCCTTTCACCATCAAGGTCATTGACTCCGATGAAGTCAACGCCTTCGCGCTGCCCGGCGGTTTCTTCTATGTCAACAAGGGATTGCTCCTGGCCGCAGACAACGAGGCGGAACTGGCGGGCGTGATGGCCCATGAAATCGCGCACGTCGCCGCGCGCCACGCCGTTGAGAATCAGGCGAAAGCCAACGCCATGCAGTACGGCGCGATCATCGGCTCTATCTTCCTGGGCGGCATTCCGGGGATGATCTTCCAGAACACGGCGGGCCTCGGCATGCTCGCGGCCTTCATGAAGTTCAGCCGTGGCGCGGAAGCCGAAGCGGATAAACTCGGCGTCCAGTATCTCTACGCAGCCGGTTATGACCCGAGCGCGATGGCGACGTTGTTCGAGAAACTCGAAGCGAAGAACAAGAAGAAGCCAGGATTTTTGTCCAGGGCCTTCGCCTCGCACCCGCAGCCGCCGGACCGCCGTGCGGCCTCCATCGCCCTCGTCGCAAAGTTTCCAGAGCGCGAGGAATACATCGTCAGCACCTCTGAATTTCAGAGAGTCAAAGCGCGTCTCATGAGATTGTCGAACGCTCGCGCGACGACCGCCGGAGACCTTTCAGGCGGCGACAACGGCACGCCCGGACGCCCGACCCTCAAGCGTCGCGCGCCCGCGCCGGATGATTCGACCGCGACGCCTGATGCCAATGACCAGAAGCCTTCGGACAAGCAGCCGAGCGAGCCGCCGAAGTTGAAGCGCAACGACGGGTCGGCTCCCGCTTCGACGCAGCCGAACAGCCAGCCGTAAAGAGCGTTTCAGGTCCATTAATTAACAGCGCGAGGCTCTCCGGTGCAGATGCCGGGGAGCCTTTCGCATGTTCGGCCAGAGCGACATGTACCGCTTTAACTTGACATTTTTCGGAGCATTTCTGTATTCTATCCGTTCGCGTTTCAAACGCTTAAACTAGAGAGAGTTATCTATGTCAACTTACTTTCCCAGCGGCACGAAGCTCGCTGAAAATCGCAAATGGTACGTCGTGGATGCGGCGGGGCAAACGGTCGGGCGGCTCGCCACGGAAATCGCCAGCGTGCTTTCCGGCAAGCGCAATCCGCAGTGGACGCCCTTCATGGACATGGGCGACCACGTCATCGTGATTAACGCGCGCAAGGCCCTCTTCAAGGGGTCCAAGAACGAGCAGAAGGTTTACCGTCATCACACGCTCTATCCGGGCGGCTTGCGCGAAATCTCCGTTCAGGACCAGTTCGCCAAGCACCCTGAGCGCGTCATCGAACTGGCGGTCAAAGGCATGCTGCCGAAGTCGAAGTTGGGACGGGCGATGGTCAAGAAGCTGAAGGTTTACGCAGACGACCAGCACCCTCACACCGCGCAGCGACCGCAACCCCTGGACCTGACTCCACGCGATAAATAGCAATCATCAACTCAAAGCAGAGATTGATTTAGAAGGATAAGAAAAGCTGTGGCTGAGATTCAATATTATGGAACGGGGCGGCGCAAGACATCTACTGCGCGCGTCTACTTGAGACCGGGCGGCGGCGAAGTCAAAGTCAATAACAAGGCTTTCGAGCAGTACTTCCCCAACGAGACCCTGCGCATGATTATTCGTCAACCCTTGCAGTTGACAGACATGGCGAGCAAGTTTGACATTCTGGTCAACGTGGACGGCGGCGGCCCGGCGGGCCAGGCCGGAGCCATTCGCCACGGCATCACGCGCGCCCTGATGGAATTTAACGCGGACCTTCGCAGACCCCTCAAGCAGGCGGGCCTGGTCACGCGCGACCCTCGCATCAAAGAGCGCAAGAAGTACGGGCAGAAGGGCGCGCGCAAGCGCTTCCAGTTCTCGAAACGATAAACGGTATTCGGTGGTCAGTTATCAGTTTTCACTGACTACTCTGACCAGTGCTTTTAGTCCATTGTCGCAAGTCTTGATTGGTTGGTTTCCCCTTTGAGCGGGAGAAGTCGCTTCGGAGACTGCGGCGAGTACATTAAACCAATTCACACAAAGGAGAGTATCTTTTGGTCTCGGTCACGATGAAAGAATTGCTGGAGGCCGGTGTTCACTTCGGCCACCAGGTCCGACGCTGGAATCCGAAAATGAAGGAGTTCATCTTCGGTGAGCGCAACGGAATTTACATTATTGATTTGCAGAAAACGCAGCGCATGTTCCGCGATGCCATCGGGTTCGTCACCGGACTGGTGGGTGAGGATCGCGGCAAGACTGTGCTCTTCGTCGGCACGAAGCGGCAGGCGCAGGACGCCATCCGCGAAGAGGCCGAGCGCGCAGGTCAGTACTACATTAACCAACGCTGGCTCGGCGGTCTTCTGACTAACTTCCAAACGGTCCAGAAATCAATCAAGCGTCTCAGAGAGCTCGAAGCGATGCATGAGGATGGCCGCTACGAGAAGATGACCAAGAAGGAGCGCATCAAGTTAGACCGCGAGCGCGAGAGTCTGGAGAAAAACCTTTCCGGCATCAAGAACATGACCAGACTGCCCGACGCCGTCTTTATCATCGACGTGCGTAAGGAAGAGATCGCCGTCGCGGAAGCGAATCGTCTGGGCATCCCCGTGGTCGCCGTCGTTGATACCAACTGCTCGCCCGAAGGGATTGACTACGTCATCCCCGGCAACGACGATGCGCTGCGCGCCGTCCGATTGTTCGCTTCGCGTATCGCCGATGCGGTTCTGGAAGGACAGCAGATGATCGCCGAAGGCGCGAGCGCCGAAGCGG
>JAXDFO010000119.1:0-3021 GCA_034665545.1 Blastocatellia bacterium | reverse complement strand
AGCGCATCGCCGTAATATTCTTCGGCGATGGCGACCATACGGCGCAAGACTCTTGAGAGCGCGGCTTGCTGGCCCGCGTCCCTCAAGTTCAACTCCTTGATGCCCTCTGCGCGCAACTCGTCCAACGGAAGATAGACACGACCGCGCCTCTCATCCTCAGAGACATCGCGTAGAAAGTTGGTCAACTGGAGGGCGATGCCCAGCGAGCGCGCGCTACGCAGAGCACGCTCGAAATCATTCCGGGTATTTGGCCCATAAACGTAGGTCAAGAAATAACCGACGACGATAGCGCTGCCGTAGATGTATGTTTCTATCAGATCATCCATCGTCTCGAAGGGGCGCGGCCAGATGTCTCTGCGCATGGCTTTGATGAAGGCGCGATAGTGTTCCGGTGGAATTCGCGCATCGCGCAAGACCTTCGTGAAGGTCGCCAGAAATGCTGGCACTCCGCTCTTGAGCGCGTCACAGATGGACGCGGCGGCGAGTCCTCGCTCATACATCATGGCCCAACTGTTCAAATGCTGCGCGCGGCTTAATTGGTCCAGAGGAAACGAATCCACAATCTCGTCCGGGTAACGAACGGCGGCGTAGATGGCCTCGACCTTCTCGCGTTTGGCAGGAGGCAGGAATCTCGTGACGATGAAGAAGCTGGTGCTGTAAGTGCGCAGCACCATGCGCGCGCGCTTGATGATAATCTCCCAGGCTTCCCGGTCGGAGTTCGCTTCGAGCGACCGCGCGCGAGTCTCACGTTCCAGCGCGTCCCACTCATCGCCGGTCCAGACTTTACCGTGCGCCCTGGTATCTTGAGATTTAAGCATTGAGGACCAGTTATGAGGAGCGGGGCTAAACGGTCTCCCCTGTGATGATTTCTCTTAAGAGCCGGTTGATGATTCTATTGTAATCGAACGGCGCGGCGGCGCTTTGACGCATGATGCGGCTAATCTCGCTGCGATACAAGGCCGACCGGTCCTGCGCGAACATGAAGCCATGCTCAGAGCCGTCAGCATCCTGGTCCAATTTATGACGCAGCCGCACGAGCACGGCTTTCAGAAGGGCGCACTCTTTATCCATAGGAACGTGTTGCTGCTCCAACGGCCCGTCTAGCTCCATGACGGACTCCGCCCAGACCTCGCCGCACAATCGTTTGAATTCCGGCTCGCTAATCTGCCTGGCCTGTCTCTTATTGAATTGACCGATTAATTGTTCAGACATTCGTCTATCCCTCCGGCACGCAAGGCTCTGTAACAGCCTCACGGAACATCACAGCAGTTCATTCTTTAAATCATGTACGCGTCCCACACGGGTCGGGATTTAGGCGAGGGCATAAAGGCCCGAAAAAAGATGAGAGCGTTGCTATCGCTGCGTTCTCGTTCATGTTCATAGTTTCGCCTAAAATCCCTGTTGAGCGTTTTGAGCGTTTTGTAGAATAGCTCAATTTTCTTCATTGTTCAAGAGAAGATTAGCGGGAATTTTCGTTGTATGGAAGCCTTGCCCGTGATACATTGAAGCGGGTTGAGCGTTTTGAGCGAATTATTTTAACCGTTTTTTCCGTTTTGGTGACGGGCATTGGACCAATGAATTTTGTTAAAGAGAGTTTGATAAGGGCCGCTCCTGCGCGCGTCTTCGCTTTTCACGAATTGCCGGATGCGCTACAGCGTCTGACGCCGCCGTGGGAGTCCGCGCGCGTCATCAAGCCTGCGGAAAGTTTGCGCGTTGGTTCTCAGGCCATCGTGGAGACGCGCATCCTCTTCATCTTCAAGACGCGCTGGGTGGCCCAACACACAGCCTATGACCCGCCGCGCATGTTCGAGGATGTGCAGTTATCTGGTCCATTTAAGACCTGGCGTCATCGCCACATCATAGAAGCGTGCGCGTCTGGCGCGACCTTGCGCGACGAGATTGAATATGAGCCGCCGCTCGGATTGTTGGGCAGGTTGGTCGCGCCTCTGCTTATCGTGCCCAGGTTGCGCAGGATGTTTGACTACAGGCATGGAGTGACGCGCCAGTGGTGCGAGGATGATTGATGAAAGGCAGGTGAAAATTATTTTCGCTAGAGCGTCTGTGGCAAAGGATGTGCTGAATGGCCGGGAAAGAATTGACGACGGGGGAAGTCGCGCGCCTCTTGAGTGTGAGCGAGGCTACCGTCAAGCGTTGGGCAGACAAACGCTTGCTACGCTCCGAGAAGACTGCGGGCGGGCACAGGCGTTTTCGTCCGGCCTCAATCGCGGGCCTCATGCGCGGCCAGGGTTTGGACGCGGCTTCAAGCGGCTCACTGACGGAGACGCGCGCCGCTCTAGTCTCTACACATGAGCGACGCGCGATGTCGGAGGCACGCGTTTCATCCTTCTCGATGTTGGATGCGCTGGTCCAGGGTCATGCCGAAGAGGCCGCCGCCTTTCTCATCAACCATCACTTACATGGGCACACGTTGGCCCACATCTTCGACGAGATTCTCTCTCAGGTCATGCGCCGCATAGGCGACCTTTGGTATCAGGGAGATTTGACGGTGGCGCAGGAACACCTGGCGACGAGCACGGCTGAGAAGGCTCTGCACAGGCTGAGCGATGTGATGCCTGTGAGAGAGGCCAACGGGTTGCTCGCCATCTGCTGCGGCTTGGAGAGCGACTTTCACGAATTGCCGGTCCAATTTTCGCAAGCCCTGTTGGAGAGCGAGGGATGGCAGACCATCAGCCTCGGAGCCAACACGCCATTGTTCGCGCTCACGGAAGCGATGCTGCGGCATGGGCCCACATTGGTCTGCGTCGCATCCGCCATCTTCAACAACCCTGATCGCGCCGCGCGTGAGTACGAGGAGGTTCGCGGGACCGCCGCGCGTCTCGGCACGGCAATCGTGCTTGGCGGGGCCGGGTTCAAAGACCATCAGCTTCGGCAAAGATTTCCGGCTGACCTGCACGCAGACAACTTTCAACAACTATCCGAGTTTGCAACATCGCTGAGAGCAAGTAAGAAGTCGGAAGGCTGAGAGATGAGAGGAGAGCTATTCAACGGTTCAATAGCTCG
>JAXDFO010000118.1:0-4227 GCA_034665545.1 Blastocatellia bacterium | reverse complement strand
AGGCCCGAATTGATAGAGAGCTATGTGGCCCCTCGAACGCCCGTCGAAGAGACGCTCGCGCATCTCTGGTCCGACGTGCTAGGGGTCACGAACGTCGGCGTCTTCGACGACTTTTTTGCGCTGGGCGGACATTCGCTGCTGGCCGCGCGGATGATGGGCCGCGTGCGCGAGACGTTCGGTGTGCAAGTGCCTTTGCGCAATATCTTCATGAAGCCGACGATTGCGCATCTGGGCCAAAGCGTAGAGGAGGCTTTGCAGGCAGGTCGAACTTTGACCATGCCGCCCGCAGAGCGTTCCACGCGCGATGCTTCACTGGACCAGCCGCCGAAATCTTCGCCCACTGAATTACACTGAACCGGATTTTGTTTGACGGATACCGAACTCACAAAAAGCTCTCCGGAATTAAGCCGCTATAAAAACAGACTAGGAGTAAGTCATGAAGCACAAAGCGATCAAGCTGTTGATGATTGCTGTCTTTGCGTCTATCGGTCTCACCGCCCCGCTCTTGCGCGGCCAGGCGCAGAAGAAGGCGCAGTCCGAGTGGGTTCCGGAGATTCCGAAAACCTGGGATGATAAGGAACTCTTAAGCTTGGAACTCCCGCTCGCCAACAATCTCTACACGCCGAAATATGTCCCGGCAGAGTTCTACTATCGCATCGCCGAACTGCCCATCTACAAGAGCTACCCGATTTATGCTCCGGGCCATGAGCCGCCCGGTTATATGGAGTGGCTCAGCAAGCAGGAGCCTCAACTTGTCTTCGACCCGTCAAAGCTCAAGACGAGAGAGGACTGGATAAAGGCGGGCGAACTCGTCTTCAACGCTCCGATTTTTTATAACGGACTCAACCAGCCTTCCGACGTGAGAGACCCCGAATGGTACAAGCGAAGCGGCATGCCCATCGCCAAAGACGGCACGATGCCCTTCAACAGCTACGTCATACGCGAGAAGGGCGAAGTCGAAATAGGAGAATTTTCATGCGCCACCTGTCACACGCGCGTGATGCCGGACGGGACCATTATCAGGGGCGCGCAAGGCAACTACCCGCTCGGTCGCCTGGATGAACTGGACGCGCGCAAGCACGTCGGCACGCCCACGGAAAAGTCTTACAAGCAGAGAGCGAGGGGAGCTTTCATCCTCGGCTACTATACGCCTTGGGTGAAGCCAGACGAGCTTGAAGAATATGACAAGATGTCTCTCAACACCTTCGCGGACATGATGGGCGCGCTCGTTCCGGGCGTGCAGGTTCGTCCCGGCGTGAGCCTCTCTTATCCGGTTCAAGTCCCCGATTTAATCGGCGTCAAGGATAGACAATATCTGGACCACACTGGCCTGCAACGTCACCGTTCGATTGCCGACATGATGCGCTATGCTTCGCTCAACCAGGGCGCGTCGTTCCTCTCTACCTATCTGAATTTCATCCCGCGCGGGCCGCTCTCGGACCCCGGCAAAATTCGCCCGCGCTATAGCGACGCCGAACTCTACGCCCTCACGCTCTATCTCTATTCGCTCAAGCCTCCGCCGAACCCGAACAAGTTCGACCCGCAGGCCCGGCGAGGCAAAGCCATCTTTGAAAGAGAAGGCTGCAATTTTTGCCACACGCCGCCGCTCTATACCAGCAATAAGCTGACTCCGGTCGCGGGCTTCACAGTGCCGGAAGAGCATCTGAAGAAATTCGACATCATTCCCGTGCCTGTCGGGACGGACCCCGGCCTCGCGCTCAACTCAAGACGCGGGACTGGCTATTACAAAGTGCCAACGCTGCGCGGCCTCTGGTATCGCGGGCCGTTTCAACACAGCGGCTCGGTCGCCACTCTCGAAGACTGGTTCGACCCGCGCCGCCTTGAGGATAACTACGTCCCGACGGGATTTCGCGGGGCCGGAGTCAAAACGCGCGCCATCCGTGGACACCTCTTCGGGCTTGACCTCCCGCCCGCAGAGCGCAAGGCGTTGATAGCTTTTCTCAAAACCCTCTAGCCTGGAGTTTTAAATGTCAGGAAGAATAAGCGCACACATCATCTCTCAAGACGAAGAGGCATTCGAGCCAGCGACGCTGGTCCAACTTCTTCGCTGGCGAGCCACGCATCAGCCGGAACGACTCGCGCACACTTTCCTGTTGGACGGAGAGACAATCGAGGCGAGCCTGACCTACTCCGAACTCGACCGGCAGGCGAGGGCGATTGCCGCCCTTCTTCAAACCTTCGTCTCCGGCGGCGAGCGCGTCCTCCTGCTCTATCCTCCGGGGCTGGAATTCATCGCAGCGTTTTTCGGCTGCCTCTATGCTGGCGCGGTCGCCGTGCCCGCTTACCCGCCGAGGCGCAATCGCAATCTGTTGCGGCTGCAATCAATCGTCGCTGACGCGCAGGCGACGGTCGCGCTGACCACCGCGCCGACCCTTGCCAAAGTCGTGCCGCTCTTCTCCGCTAATCCTTACCTGCAACCCTTGCGTTGGCTGGCGACAGAAGAGACCGCGAAGGAGGCTGGCAGCGATTGGCAGGAGCCTGCTATCGCAAGCGACTCGCTGGCCTTTCTACAGTACACCTCCGGCTCGACCGGCACGCCGAAGGGCGTCATGCTCACGCACGATAATCTTTTGTGCAACGCCGCGCTCGTCTATCGCTCGGTCGAGCACACGCCTGCGGATAAGTATGTTTCGTGGCTGCCCACTTTTCACGACATGGGATTCATGGCGGGCATTCTGCAACCGCTCTACGGCGGCATCCCAAGCATACTGATGTCCCCGGCATCATTCCTGCAAAGACCACTGCGTTGGCTGCAAGCCGTCTCGCGTTATCGCGCGACGACGAGCGGCGGGCCCAACTTCGCGTTCGATTTATGCGCCCGCAAAATCAAGCCGGAGGAACGCGCCGAACTTGACCTGAGCAACTGGACGGTCGCCTTCAACGGCGCGGAGCCGATTCAGGGCGAAACGCTTGAGAGGTTCGCCAAAGCTTTCGAGTCGTGCGGGTTCAGGCGCGAGACATTCTATCCATGCTATGGACTCGCGGAGGCCACGCTGATGGTTTCAGGCGGACGCAAATCCGCTCCGCCTTTAATCAAGACGATTGACGCGAAGGCTCTCGAACTTCATCGCCTAGTCAATGCTCCATCGGGCGACGAGGGCGCGCGTCCGCTCGTCGGATGCGGGCACAGCATGCCGGGCCAGCCGGTTGTCATCGCTCACACGGAAACCATGACGGAGTGCGCGCCGGGCGAGGTGGGCGAGATATGGGTAGCGGGTCGCAGCGTCGCGCAAGGCTACTGGAACAACGCCGGAGAGACGGAGCGGACCTTCAAAGCTCACCTGGCGGAGACGGGAGTGGGCCCATTCCTGCGCACGGGCGATCTGGGCTTTCTTGATGACGGCGAGTTGTTCGTGACGGGCAGGCTCAAGGACTTGATAGTTATTCGCGGCCTCAACCATTACCCACAAGATATAGAGTTGACCGTCGAAGCGGCGCACAAGGGGTTGCGGCCCGGTTGTGGCGCGGCCTTCTCGATTGAAGCGGCTGACGAAGAACGCCTGGTCATCGTGCAGGAGGTGAATCATCGCCAGCCGGACCTTGATTCTCTCGTCGAGATAATCTGCCAGGCGGTCGCGGAAGAACACGAGTTGCAAGTCTATGGCGTGTCTCTCTTGAGGCCCGGCGCGATACCGAAAACCTCCAGCGGGAAAATCCAGCGTCATGCCTGCCGCGCGGGTTTTTTAGAGAGAAGCCTGGATACTTTATTAGACTGGCGCGCGGACATTGAGAGCGAGCGCGAAAACTTGCAGGCGACGGCGGCGACAAGAGACATCGTTTTTAACAGGGAAGCTATAGAGGCATGGCTCGTCAATAGGCTGGCAGAGAGGTTGAGAATTGACGGCTCGAAGATAGATGTGGACCAGCCGCTCGCGCGATTCAACATAGACTCTCTGATGGCTACGGAGTTGATGTACGACATAGAAGCGAGCCTGGGGATAACGCTGCCGATGGTCAGCTTTCTACAGGACTTCAGCATCTCTCAACTCGCGGCGCAGGCTCTCAAGTCGCTATCGTCCGCTCCTTCAGCCGGGGCTGTCGCGGCTCAATCTCAAGAGGCTGTCGCGGAACAACCGCTCTCGCGCGGGCAGCAGGCGCTCTGGTTTCTGCGCCAACTCGCGCCTGACAGCGCGGCTTATCATCTGGCAACCTCCGCGCGCATTCTCTCCGAAGTTGATGCGCCCGCGTTGCGCAGGGCGTTTCAAG